>RECH01000176.1 GCA_007694125.1 Leptolyngbya sp. DLM2.Bin15 | reverse complement strand
CCAGTTCAGCACCTAGATGGTAGAAATACTGCACATCATTGCCGTGCTGAGCTGGTTACAGATGAATGTTACCTACTACTAGGACAGTATCATGGTACAGCCTTCCCAATCGATTACATCTCATCTCACGACAGATCCTACCCCAGCCATCATTGCCCATCAGGTCGAGAAATGGTACAGCAATGACTTTCATGTTTTGAAGGGAGTTAGTTTAACCGTTCAGCGCGGCGAAGTTGTGGTGATTATGGGGCCATCTGGCTCCGGTAAATCTACGTTTATCCGAACCTTCAATGCGCTAGAACCCTTCCAGAAAGGTACGATTGAGATAGATGGCATTGCCCTCACGCCCAAGATGAAAAATGTCGAGGCAATTCGCAGGGAAGTAGGCATGGTGTTTCAACAGTTTAATTTATTTCCCCACTTAAGCGTATTAGACAATGTGACGCTTGCACCTATGGAAGTGCGCCGCTGGAGTAAACAACAGGCCAAAGACATTGCCGCAGAATTACTAGAGCGAGTAGGAATTTTAGATCAAGCCCATAAGTATCCAGGACAACTCTCTGGAGGACAGCAGCAGCGGGTGGCGATCGCCCGTGCCTTGGCCATGCAGCCCAAAATTATGCTGTTTGATGAACCTACCTCAGCGCTGGATCCGGAAATGGTGCGAGAGGTGTTGGACGCCATGCGTTCCTTAGCCAAGTCAGGGATGACTATGGTGTGTGTCACCCATGAAGTGGGTTTTGCCCGAGAAGTCGCCGATCGCATCGTGTTGATGGCTGAGGGGCAAATTGTTGAAGAGGCTACCCCCCAAGAGTTTTTCACCCATCCAAAACATCAGCGCACCCAGCAGTTTCTCTCCCAAATCCTCCATTAGAGTCAAACGTTGAGTTGGGCTTAGAGGTAGTTTATCGCAACATTTTTCGTTACTATGGTACTAGCCGCTCTATCAAGTGTTCTACATTCATCAGGTCATCAGGAATTGATGGGCTATGAGCTATTTCAGCCATGGAGAGTGGGACCGAATCCCGCCAGGCACCTCCTTAGACATTGAGACAGACTGTGTACCTTTTTAGCCGGATTTGATAGTAGGAGTCGTGATCTTGGGAATGATCAACCAAGTCGTTCAGCGTCAAAAGTCTTTGTCAGAGCAAACCTATGATGCCCTGCGAGGCAGTATTTTATCCGGCGAGTTATTGCCAGGCGATCGCTTGATAGAAACTCAAATTGCTAGTCATCTTAAAGTGAGCCGTACCCCTATTCGAGAAGCCATTCGTCAACTCCAGCAAGAAGAGCTGGTGACGGCGGATGACAACGGATGGCTAAGGGTTACGACTATTTCCGCTCGCGAAGCTGAGCATTTGTATGATTGCCGTATTGCCCTAGAAACCTTGGCAGTCACTGAAGCTTGTCAGTGGGTCAAGCCAGAGCAACTGCACCAGTTTGAATATTATTTGAGCCAGTCAGATACCTTAATTAAGCAAAAACCGTCGGTAGATTTGGGCTCTCAGATGCTGGACTTGGATTACCGCTTCCATCGCCTGATTGCCGAAAGCTCCGGAAATATATGCCTACTGGGGCTGCTCGATCAGGTGTTTAGTAAAATGACCCTCCTGCGAATTCGCACCACCCGCCACAATCCTCGGGTTCTCGATATCAATACCGAACATCGCCGGGTGTATCAAGCGATCGCCCAACAGCAGCCAGAGCAAGCTATCCAAGCCATACGAGAGCATTTATTAGCTAGCAAAAGTCGCGTGGTGGATGAGGTGAAGGCCATTCTTGCACCCTCATAACAACCTAGTACTCTGAGACGGAAGTAACCCACCTAGTTGCTCAGTCGGGAAACCTTGTTTTTCCTGGAAGTCCTTTTCGTTTTTCTGTCTTCGTTCTTCTGTCTTGCAGTACTAGGCTGCGGTCAACCTGCTTTCTCAACCAGAAAGACATAGCTTGAATGCGTATGGACATCACTGCGGAACGACGGATGGGCTGCCTCCACCCATGAGCAAAGCTGATGATGTACCATTTTGAATCCACAGGACTCTAAGAGGGCGATCGCTTCATCTTGATGGACAAAGCGGTAGAAATATCGCCCCTGATAGAGATACTGATTTTCTCCAATCGTCTCCATATCAATTTCGGCAATACCATCTTCAAAGCCAGGAATATTACACAGCAGCAAACCTCCTGGCTTCAAAAGACGGTGAAGTTCACGTAAGACCGGTTGTGGATCGGGTAAGGTTTCGACCACATCTGCGAGCAATATCACGTCAAAAAAACCATCGTCAAAGGGAATGGCTTCTAGGTCACAGGTGACAATCTTCAGTGAGGCTCGGATTGCTGTAGGGATTTTACCTAAAGCATTCCCTGAGGCATCACAAGCAACAATATGATCAGACAAGGCTAGGAGCTGAGGTAGGTTGCGCCCCTCTCCCGCACCAGCATCTAGGATACAAGAGACATTAGATAATCTAGGTTTAATGTAAGGAATAAATATATCAATAAACCCAATGGGTTGAAAGCCCCAGACAAAGTCCTCTGTTGACGCATACAACGAATCCCAGGCCTTCTTATTTTGATCAGACAAGTCTAGGTTGTTGTCTCTATGATTCGTGGTCATAATCAGTAATTTTGATAAAAACTCGTCAACATCACATACTTTAACAAACAATGACAGTCGCCCCGAGGTTTTGTAAGCCTAGAGTACTTGTCTGACAACCGTCATCGTCCTGGTTAAGACATGCTGCATCTAGCCCCCACAGTCGCCCCTCCCTTGAGCCGGGGGTTAAGACGCTCCCGATGGACGGCAGCATGGGTTGATCAATAGTTGATTGATAGTCGATCGATAGCCGTCGTCTGACCATAGGTTGTGATGGTCCTAGCTGAGCCATAGCCAGCACAATCGTAACCAAAGAACCATATATCTCAGTGCTGATCGAACTGATGAGCTTCAGTAGGGGCGATCGCCACCCGCCTACCCTAGGATCTCCAAGCTTTAGAGTCATCATCGCATTCAGCCATACCTCTATCTCTATCATACGTTGGATAGTTGGAGATAGGTAGGCATCACTCTCGGATTGAGTCTAGCTTCGGTTTATACGGAGACAGGCATCTGCCAAGTCCAAGATAATATCAAGCCGGCTCATATCGTTATAGCGCTGTAAGCCTTCTTTCAAGAGCATATGGTGCGCTGGAATCTGCTTGAGCAGTTGATCGATGCGCGTCGAGTCGCACAGAATCGCCCCTCGATATAGCTCCTCAATCCACTCCCTGGGCATCACACCAAGCTGATCGGAGGAAAGAGTGGGTGGAGCAGGCACTATGTTCATGGTTTGACTGAAAACATACTGAACAGGAATGAGCGAGGCAATTTTATGGAATAACGTCTGTAGCTGAATTGGCTTCGTCAAGAAGTCATCACATCCCACGTCTAGGGCATAGGTGCGATCGCGATCGAAGGCACTAGCCGACATGGCTAAAATGCGCGTTGGGCTAGGGTGCTGATCCCCACGTTGATCCCCACGTTGAGACTGTTCTACCCGGCGAATATGGCGAGTCGCCGCATAGCCATCCACCCCCGGCATGTTGATATCCATCAAAATCAAATGGGGTTGCCACTGCTTCCAAAGGGCGATCGCTGCCTCGCCTCGATCTGCAGCTTGCGTCTCAAAACCAATGATATTAAGGGTTTGAATCAAAAATTGACAATTATCTTCCTGATCATCCACCACCAAAATTCGGTAGGTTGGCTGATCAGGCGCAATGCCAA
This sequence comes from Leptolyngbya sp. DLM2.Bin15, assembly GCA_007694125.1. GTDB lineage: Bacteria > Cyanobacteriota > Cyanobacteriia > RECH01 > RECH01 > RECH01. The sequence goes on along the minus strand of RECH01000176.1, from coordinate 10,498 downwards.
TCACCACATGGGTAGGCAGAATCTGCCCAAGATCCGCCGGGGTGGCAAGCCGCACCGGGATAGAAAAGCGGAAGAGACTGCCCTGCTGAGGTTGACTATCTAGGGTGATCTGACCACCCAATAAGTCCAACAGGCGGCGGCTGATCGTCAGCCCTAGCCCCGTACCACCAGCACATTTTGAACCATCCGATACTTGCTCAAAGGCTTCAAAAATCTTGGCTTGATGTTCGGGTGCAATACCAATGCCCGTATCTTCAACCTCAAACGTCAGAATCACCTGGGTCAACTGTTGGCGATCGCAATGGGGATGGACTGTAGCTGCAACCCGCAGGAAAATCTGCCCCTGTTCTGTGAACTTAATCGCATTACCCAACAGATTAATTAACACCTGGCGCAGCTTATGAGCATCGGTAATGATATGGCTAGGCGTATCCTCTGCAATGTCAAAGTGAAGCACGAGACCTTTCATATCCGCCTGTTGGTAGAGCATCTCGCAGCTCGTTCGGATAAAATCTGGAAGATTGAGCGTACTGTACTCAATGGACATATGTCCCGCTTCAATTTTGGATAAATCCAGTACCTCATTGATCAGTTCCAGCAAATGCTCTCCACTGCGTAAAATAGTTTGCACAAAATTACGATGATCTGCAGACAGTTGCGTATCATATCCCATCACCTGGGCAAATCCTAAAATAGCATTGAGCGGCGTCCGCAGTTCATGGCTCATACTCGCCAGAAACTGACTCTTGGCAACGTTGGCCGCTTCTGCCTCTTGTTTGGCCAGTCGCAATTTCAGTTCAGCCTGCTTGCGTTCTGTAATATCCCGAGCAATACCGCGATAGCCCAGCAGCCAACCCTGGGCATCCAGGATAGGAGAGCCGCTCGTTTCTAAGGTCACCAGCCTACCCGATTGGTGAATAAGAGTTTTCTCCACCCCCGTAAAGGACAGGGCCCGCTCCATGTAGGGTCTTAGAATTGACCGCACCCGATCGCGCTCTAGGGGTTCCATAAAGTCAAAGGTCGTATGTCCTAGCACTTGAGCCGGAGCATAGCCGAGAATGTACTCCACTTGGGGACTGACGTAGGTAAATCGATCATCCGCATCGGTTTGCCAAACCCAGTCAGAGGTTTGCTCAATCAGGTCGCGGAAACGGGTTTCACTTTCCTGTAGGGCCAGATCGGCCCGTTTGCGATCGCTGATGTCTTCCACTAGGGCGATCGCGGCCTGGATTTGCCCCCAAGCATCCCGCACCATCGACACAATCACATGGGTCCAGATGATGTGACCATCTTTGCAGATAAATCGTTTTTCCAGTTGATAGCAATCTCGCTGCCCGGCTAAACATTCATCAAAGAGTTCATGCTCAGCAGGCAGATCATCTGGATAAGAAATATCGGAACATTGATAGGTGGCTAACTCCTCAGCACTGTAGCCTAGCAGGTTCAAAAAGCAAGGATTGGTAAACGATAGCCAATAGTCGGGTGCAGCACCCACCACAATACCAATTTGGGCTGCTTCAAAAATGGCCCGAAAGCGTGCTTCACTGTCTCGCTGGGCCTGCTCCGCTCGGCGGCGATCGCTAATGTCAATTCCCACCATGGTCACAATCCAGCAGGATTCTATCTCATCGCGCCGAGAGGTGATGGTGTCTGAGATCCAGCGAATAGAACCATCGGGATGGCGATAGCGGTATTCAAAGGTATTGCTTTGCTCCTGTCGAATCATCGTGAGCAGTTGGGGGATAAACGTTTCCGCATCCTCGGGTACGATGCAGGACAGCCATTTTTCTGCCGGGAAAATGGCTAGGGGATAGCCAAATACGGCAACACAGCCCAGGGAATGGTACACCGTTTCCCATGAGCCGTCATCATAGTAGCGAAAGCTACCAATAGACGCCCCAATACTGTTGAGGATGTCACTGAGCTGGGCCTTCGAAGCCTGCAGGGCTAACTCAAGCTGCTTGCGATCGCTAATATCTTGGTGCCAGCCCACCATACGCACAGGACAGCCAGACTCATCCCATACTGCCTGCCCTCGGGCCAAAACCCACTTATAGCTGCCATCCGCACAACGTAGCCGAAATTCATGCTGGTAGTCTGGGCTTTGGTGATCGATATAGGCCTGCTGGGCCGCTAGGGTGCGATCGCGATCGTCGGGATGCAGCAAATCTTTCCAGGTGGCGATCGTTCCAACAAAATCCCCCTCCATATAGCCCAGCATCGACATCCAGCGGGCTGTCATCATCACCTGCCCAGTGGTGATATCCCAGTCAAAAATACCGTCTCCGGTACCTTTCATCAACAGCCGCCAGCGTTCCTGCTGCTGATAGTGCTGCTGCTGCTGTTGGCGTAACTGGGCTGCAAGAGCTTGATGCTGGGTGTGGAGTTGTAGCTTAGCCCGCAGTTCTGCAGAGCTAAACGGTAGCGTTAGGTAGTCTATGCCGCCAGCCTCATAGGCCCGCGATCGCTCCTGATCAGCACCCAACAGAATCACAGGAATGGGGGCGATCGCCCGTAGATTGAGCCCTTGATCCAACCACTGAACAGATAGCAACAGTACGTCAACCGTACCCGCCTCTAAAGCCATGGTCAGGTCTTGGATAAGCTGTACCCACGTCGGGTCATAGCCCAATGCCCTTAGGCGGCCCATCAAATCCTGCCCGATAGATGGATCACTATCAGCAACTAAAATAGTCACAGATGCGGGAGAGCTAGCCAAATTACGCTGCAAGGTACTCAAGACCATTTTGTCCAATCACGAAAACATTCATCACTCCAGCCCACCTGTTCCTAGGTCGAGTCTCGCCATGGAGATCCTGCTGGACACTCCTTACTCTAGCCATACCTTGATAGGCTATCAGGATACCAGAAGGAATCCGTGAATTCTCACCTAAGTTCATGTATAAAATAATACTGACCCATAGGAACGTTATGAGACGTTACACCGTTTCAGACAACCCCACTTGTCCCACTATGTGCTAAAACAATTTAGCGCGGCTCCTCATACTTAGAATTCTGAGGGCGATCGCTCTATCTAGTTTAACGAATCCTCCCAGCTTTACACAGATGATGCCAGGGTGTTCACTGCTGACATCCGCACATTCCTTTGAATTTCTGCGGGTTCGCTAGATAATAAGCCCAGATCTCAACGATGGATCTTAGACCCTCTCAGATAGTGTAGGCATCGAAATCGATCCTAGGTCAACAGCCTGAGGAACCCCGACTACCGACCACAACGCGCTGCCCCTAACCGCTGCTCACAGAAAGACCGTTCCGCCGTTGACAAATCGTCCCAAGCCACATCCCGACGCATCACCATACCATTATGCCCCGTCAAAAATCGAGGCAGTTGGGCATGCTCAACCTGGGCCAGGGTTTGAATATCGTAGGTGGTATAGGTCGTCGGCTCCGGTGCATCGAAGGTAATGTCCACCACCGTCAAGGTCTTGGGCGATCGCTGAGGTTGATCTAGGAGCGATCGCGCCCCCGAACCCAGCAGGCCTGTATGGAGGAGCTGCAGGTTGCCCTTATGGGCCGGGTAGTAGGCATGGTGATGACCGCTGATGTAGGTATGCACGTCATAGCGCTCCATCATCTGGCGCAGCTCGTCGGCATTGTCCATCACCTCACCGGGCTGGTTCCGCCCCTCCGCCACGGCATAGAGCGGTAGATGCCCCATCAAGATCCGCAGTTGGGCTTGCTGAGCCGCTGGACTGGCTAATTCTCGCTCCACCCAGGCCAGCTTGTCTGCTGGAATCCGGCTGGAGGAACCATCCCAGGCCAGGAAGAAAATATCGTTTTGCACAAAGCTGTAGTAGAACGGAAAGTCATCGCGAGTTTGGAAGGTCAAACCCAAGGCATGATTAGGTTGCCGCCAATAGGCCTGGGCTAGATCCCGCTCCTGCTGGAAGGTAAAGCCGCCGCTTGGTGACCGGGAAGCAGAGGCATCATGATTGCCCACGGTGAACCCAAACGGCAAACCCATGGTGCGCAGAGGGGCAGCCACATGGGCATCAAAGGCATCCCACATGCGACGAACTTGGTCGGCACTGAGGCTGAGGCTTTGCCCAGCAATCATATCGCCGCTGCAAACTACGAGGTCAGGCTGCCAAAATGGCAGGAGTTCGATGGCTTTATCAACCTCTGGGTCGTAGTCTGTGGAGCCATAGGGCCCATTCAGGTCGCTGATCACCGCCAAGCGCACATCTCCCCGAGGTGGGTTATATAATCCCGTCGGGCCAGCCGTAGCCACGATCGCCTCGGTAGACGACGGCAGAGCCATGGTCACCTCGGGGGTCTTCTCCTGCAGCACTGACAGCGCTGGACGTTCAGATGCTGGAGCAGCCGACTGTACCGGAGTCTGGGCCTGCGCACAAGACAAACTAACAGCTAGCAAACATCCAACTAGGCTCAACCAAAAGCGCCGCCAACCCATAGTTCACTCTACTATCCACAAAACATCATCCATAACCATAGTCGATTCTGCTCCATTGGCCCGCCTCGATCTCCATACAACCCTATCCAGAACAGAATCCAGAGCAGATATAGGTCAACGGCTGGGAGCGATCGCTGCCTTTCACGACATCAGCACCACCCCCATAGTTCCCCGCCATGCAGCAGATGCATCCCTAGCATCCAGCTACAGGATCACCGCCTTGGAGGATGCCAAACATCCATGGTTTATGCTTAACTTTTCAACTATATAGTTATTTGACGCTTATGACCTACCTTCCTGCTCTTCGGATCGGTTCTCACCAAGCCCAGTACTGCATCATTCAAGGCGGTATGGGCGTGCGCATTTCTGGCGCAAACCTCGCGGCGGCGGTGGCCAATGCTGGCGGCATCGGCATTATCTCCGCTGTCGGCCTGGGCATGAACTCGCCCTACTTCGATCCCAACCAGCGCAATCCTCTGCAGCGCCAGCGCCAGTTTTTTGAAGCCAATCGCCTGGCTCTGATCGACGAACTCACCCAGGCGCGAGCCCTCAGCCCCACAGGCATCATCGGCGTCAATATCATGGTGGCAGCCCGGGATTATGAAACCCTAGCCAGAACGGCCGCTGAACATGGAGCCAATCTGATCATCTCCGGCGCAGGGCTGCCGCTGAAACTGCCAGACTTTACGGCCAACTATCCCGACGTGGCCCTCGTGCCCATTGTCTCCGGTGCCCGCGCCGCTCGCATCATCTGCCAAAAGTGGCTGCGCAACTACCATCGTCTTCCCGATGCCTTCGTGATTGAAAATCCCCGTTCTGCTGGGGGCCACCTTGGGGCAACCCTGGAGGAGCTGGATAGCCCCCATGTGGATACCAACGTCACCGTTCCTGAGTTGGTCAACTATCTAAAAAATGACCTCAAGCAAGACATTCCGGTGATCGCTGCAGGCGGCATCTGGAGCCGCGCTGATGTCCTCCAAGCGCTACTGCTAGGAGCATCCGGCGTGCAGATCGGCACCCGCTTTATCACCACCGATGAATGCGATGCTGACGAGCGCTACAAGGCGTTTCACGTACAGGCCAAGGCAGAAGACGTGGTGACCGTGGCCAGTCCTGTTGGTCTGCCAGGGCGGGCTCTGCGTAATGCCTTTGTGGATCAGGTGCTAGCAGGCGATCGCCCCCATGCGGGTCTCCCTTGCCTAGCCAACTGCCTCCAAGTCTGTAAATTTCGAGACAAGCAAGAACCTTACTGCATTCTCAGAGCGTTGGATAGCGCCGCGCGGGGAGATATGGAGCAAGGACTGGTGTTTTCGGGTAGCAATGCCGGACAGAGCGATCGCATTCGCCCCGTGGCGGAGGTGATGGCAGAACTCACGGGCACGACTCTCTCCTAATCTTTCTCACGGATAAGATGAGCAAATCCTGAGGTCAAATATGAGCACCTCGTTCCTCATCCCAGATAGAGTTTAAGGGGTGAGGAACGAGTTAGAATAACCTAGCGCAGGGGATAACCTAGCGCAGGGCTTGAATGTAAGGATTGGGGCTTAATAGCTATCTTCAGAAGTCACATTCACTTGGGCTAGCAGATAATTGGCATGAACCAGACGGTCAGCGATCGCCTGCCGCCACCGCAAACTCACCTCTTCATCGGAGATGATCTCAATCGCCTGCTGTCGGTAGCAAGCACTACGAACCGTATCAACCTGTTCTAGTAGCGAGAGGTTGTGATAGACCGCTTTAGGAGAAAGGGTAGTCATGGGGTTCTTCCTGATGACATTAAATCAAGCACAACGGATTCAACCCAAGGGTGCGATCCGTCTACTCCTTATTGTTGTCTACTTCTGGCCGTTCGCCCTCACCCTGCGATGAAGTGTTACAGATGCCCATGTTTCGTGGGATTTCGTTACATTTATTCTTGAAGCCTCGGCTCTTGGCTTAAGCGAGCGGCTCGGCTTCAGCAGCGGGTGGTTTTTCAACAAGCTTGAGGGCATGGGTCGCCAGATCAACCAGCTTTTGCCGCTCAGTCTCATCGAGAGCATCCATGAGCGTAGACAGTTGAGACCCCTCCTCCAGGGCAATCCAATCGAAGAACTGTTGCCCCTTAGGGGTGAGCTTGACCATCAAGGCCCGGCGATCCGACGGATGGCTATCGCGCTCAATATACTGATCTTGCTCCAAGCCGTCTAGCAAACCGGTCATGGCAGCCCGAGAAATGCCGCAGTGTTTCGCTAGTAAGGATGGACTAGAGCAAAAGTCTGGTTCACTATTGAGGTACATGAGCACCGATAGTTTACTTTGGGATAGACCCAGTTTTGCCGACTGCTCGTCCGTAATCCGCAGCACAACTCGCGCCAGCCGCGTCAGCTTAGACATCATCGACAGGGCTCCACCACTGGGGGAATTGATGATATCCTGGGTGACCTCCGTGACCAGTTGACCAAGGGTTTCAATCTTCTCCCGTTGCTCTGGCTGGAGCTGAATGTGCTGGAATAGCCGCAGCGATCGCTCAAGTTGCTGAATCTTCTCACGCTCCTGCATCAAGGTTGAAAACGTCCTTAGGGCAGTCACCACGGTAATAAACAGCTTTTGTGAGGTGAGTTCTGTTTTAGTTTTGTATTCGTCAATACCATAATTCACCGACACCACTGTTTCCGGCGCTTGCCCTGGCTGCCCGGTGCGCAGAATAATCCGCACGGCCGAGTTTCCTAACTCCTCGCGCACAAACTGGATCACCTCTAGTCCAGCGTTTTCAGTTTCCATGACCACGTCCAAAAACATGATGGCCGTGTCAGGATGGGCACGAATCACCTGCTTAGCTTCTTCCCCAGAATAGGCACTCATAAAGGCCAGGGAACGATTCTCAAAGGTGACATCGGTGAGAGCCAGCTTGGTGACGTGATGCACCTCCGCTTCATCATCCACAATCAAGATCTTCCAGCTTTTATCTGGTGGTCGTAATTCTGTTTCTTCGGCAAATTGAAGTTCATCATCTTCAAGATCACACATAAGCTCATCCTGTTGGGCACCAGTCAAAGCATCATACGTTTTTTTGGGCATGGAAGGTGCTATGAATTTAAGGTTAGGTTGACGAGTTGGGCAACTCAATGCGAAACGTGGTGCCAAGGTTGGGTTGACTCTCACATTGAATCGTGCCGCCTAGCTTTTGAGTCACCAGGTTATACACAATATGTAACCCTAAACCACTACCACCCTGGCCCCGTTTAGTCGTGAAGAAGGGTTCAAATATTTTGCCCAAATTCTCAGGCGGAATCCCGCAACCGTCATCTGTATAGTCCAATACAATACCGCGCTCCGTTTGCACAACTGTCAAAATAATATGCCCTTGGTCATCCGGCCCATAGGCATGGAGGAGGGAATTGATCACCAAATTCGTCACGATTTGGGAAAATGCTCCCGGATAGCTATTGAGGCTCAGATGGCGATCGCCCTGGACTTCAACTCGATGGGGCGTAAGGGCAAGCTTAGGACTGAGCTGCAGCAAAATCTCTTCTAGATAAACAACCAGATGAAAGACGCGCTTCGATTCGCTGGATTGATCCACCGCTACTTGCTTAAAGCTCTGGATGAGTTGGGCAGCGCGATTGAGGTTGGTTAAGGTCATGCAGCTACTTTGTTCGGCAATGTCGATAAACTTTTGTAGATCCGATCGCTTCATCGTGCCACTCTTAAACGCATCGGCGAAGGCCGTCGTTTTTTCCATCAAAAATGAAGCCGCCGTGACCCCAATGCCAATCGGGGTATTGATTTCATGGGCAATCCCTGCCACCAATCCTCCCAAGGCGGCCATCTTCTCGGTCTGAATCAGTTGGGCTTCGGCTTGCTGCAAGTTCCGCAGGGTTTGTTCAAGCTGCTGGGCTTTTTCCTGGAGCTGTACTTCTGCCAATTGACGCTCCTGTACTTCTTGCTGAAGCTGAAGGTTTTGCTTATCTAGCTCGTCTTGGGCAAGCTGCCGACTTTCTTCGGTGAGCACCAACCACCATGCACCAATACCAATGAGCACCAGAAATGTAGCCGCAACTTCAATCAAGGTTGAGGTGAGACGCTGCACCGTGCTGGGTGAGAGGGTAGGATCACTCATCACTTGCTGATAGTATACTAGCCCTAGGATGGCCCCTACCAACACAGATAGTACCAAAAATATGGCTAAGTATTTGAGCAATTTCATGCCCAGTTGAGGTGACAGCTTCGCCTGTAAAAATTGTCCTAGGAGGGTGAGGGGAGGGGCTACGGAGCCCGCAGGAGGTTGGACGCCCAAGGCTGAGCTATCTGCTACGGAGCCACCCGCCCCATGAGGGGCAAGCGGCCTAGTTCTTTGCTCGTTGAGTGAGTCAGACAACTGGAGCAAGGGTGTTTTGCACAGATCATGGCAGCGCATATCTAAGCTGCAGCATAATGAACAAATGGCATCACCATAGGCAGGACAGAAGGACATATCCTGCGTTTCATACTCTTTTTCACAAATGCAGCAATGCATGGGGCAGGTGTCGGTGGTATACCGATCATCCCGAGCTAGGTAATACTTCCCCCGAGTCAGGAGGGCGATCGCTGGCGATAGCAGCAGGGATAGACCCAGGGCAATAAACGATGCAAAGGCCTTGGCTTCTGGGCCAAAAGCTCCTACAAAGGCGGCGATCGAGACGAGGGAAGCAATGAGCGCTGATCCACAGCCAACGGGGTTGATGTTATAGAGATAGGCGCGCTTAAACTCAATGTAAGGCGGACTTAGGCCCAACGGTTTATTAATCACCAGATCGGCAACCAAGGCTCCTACCCAAGCGATCGCCACGTTGGCATAGAGCCCCAAGGCGACCTCTAGGGTTGAAAAGATACCAAACTCCATGAGCACCAGGGCGATCGCCACATTAAACACCAGCCACACCACGCGTCCAGGATGGCTATGGGTCAACCGCGAGAAAAAATTAGACCAGGCTAGGGAGCCAGCGTAGGCATTGGTCACATTAATTTTCACCTGGGAAAGGATGACAAATAGAATGGTGACAGCCAGCACGACGTCTGGATTGGAAAACACATACTCAAAGCCAACCAGATACATCTGAGTGGGTTCATGGGCTTTGGCAAAACTAACTCCGTGGGCGATCGCTAACGAAGCCAGAAATGCGCCCCCTAACTGTTTTAGGCAACCGATGATAATCCAGCCAGGGCCAGCCATCATCACAGCTAACCACCAGGCGCGTCGATTGCTGTCTTGCTTATCTGGCAGAAATCGTAAAAAGTCAACCTGTTCACCGATTTGCACAATTAATGCAAACGATACAGTAGCGGCGGATCCAAAGAGTAGCGGATCAAACGTAGCTGTTCCCAGTTGCCCTGTAAAGTGCGTCCAATTGGCAAATGCATCGGGTTCTTTATACAAAACGCATCCATAGGGCAACAGGATCAGAATTAACCAGATGGGCTGAGTCCAAAGCTGCAGTTGATTGAGCAGCGTCATGCCAAAAAAGACAAGGGGAATAATCGAAACGGCACAGATAATATAGCCCACAGGCAAGGGTAGATGAAGGTATAGTTCTAGAGCCTGGGCCATGATGACAGCTTCGATGGCAAAAAAGATAAACGTGAACGAGGCATAAATCAAAGAGGTCATGGTTGACCCGATGTAGCCAAAGCCTGCTCCTCGGGTGAGTAAATCAATATCAACGTTGTATTTCGCTGCATAGTAGGCAATGGGCAAGGCTGTTAGGAAGATGATGATGCCAACCACCAGAATCGCCCAGAGGGAATTGATGAACCCATATCGCAGGACTAACGATGCACCAATAGCCTCCAGCGCCAAAAAGGAGAGGCCGCCATTCGCCGTATTGGCAACCAACAGTTCTGACCATTTCCGAAAGGATGTGGGGGCAAAGCGTAGGGCATAGTCTTCTAGGGTTTCAGTGGCTACCCAGGTATTGTAGTCTCGCCGATCTTTGACAATTTTTGTAGTTGGATAAATGGGCATAGCATCCAGGACGTGTCAGCAGGTTTTGTCTCGCCAATCTACTCTTTATACTAATGCCAATTTTGCTGATATCTAATGCTGAC
>RECH01000302.1 GCA_007694125.1 Leptolyngbya sp. DLM2.Bin15 | reverse complement strand
TTTGGCCAAACACCTCTGTATTCTATCGTGTTCAATTTTGGGGATGGGGGAGATGTCGTCAGCACCAGGTACCCCCCTTGGGCTCCGTCGTATCTCCCATCGCTCCGTAGAGTGCTCTTAAGCGAAGCCGTAATGCACCGTCTCACAAGGCTTTGATGCGTTGGCCACGCAACACATTCGACCCATCCATGGGGTGTTCTCGTGATCACGGCATCGACCTCCAGTTGATCTGCTAGCCATGGATTGTACTGTCCACTGGTCAGACCTCCAACGACTCGCGGTAAACTAGTAAACTCCACCTTAAAACGCCACAGCCGCTATGAAACACACCATTTCTGTTTTAGTCGAGGATGAAGCCGGAGTGCTCACCCGCATTGCGGGGCTGTTTGCCCGTCGCGGGTTCAACATTGAAAGTCTTGCGGTGGGGCCGGCAGAAAAACCGGGCATGTCGCGGATCACCATGGTGGTGCCGGGTGATGACAGCATTATTGAGCAGCTCACCAAGCAGCTTTATAAACAAATCAACGTGCTGAAGGTGCAGGACATTACGGAAGTGCCCTGTGTGGAGCGAGAGTTGATGTTGCTGAAGGTGAATGCAACCAGCGCAACGCGTTCCGAAATTATTGAACTAGCGCAAATTTTCCGGGCGCGGGTGGTGGATGTGGCAGATGACACGCTCACCCTTGAGGTGGTGGGTGATCCGGGCAAGATGGTGGCGATCGCTCAAATGCTGAACCGGTTTGGCATTCGGGAAATTGCCCGCACAGGTAAGGTGTCTCTCCCTCGCGAATCTGGGGTGAATACCGAGTACCTGAAGGCTCAAAATTCCCTGGAAGCAAGATTCTAGAGAACATCAACCCATGTTGCCGAAAATCCAATAGACTTCGTATGCTAGTTGGACGACTGATCGCGATCGCCATAATACGAAAAGGATGCAACATCCGTTAGAGTCTGGGCAAATTTTTCAAAGCGTCGGGGGACATTTCACCTATCGGGTGATTGGGCCCTGCTGCCGCCTGTTTGATCGCGAAGAGCTGCCTTGGCCCTGCTGTCGGCTGCAGTGGCGCAGCAAAGAACCCAGTTGGCGGCGCGTGGGGCGGCGATTGGTGCCGGATATTGGAGCCAAAAACTGTCCGTCCTACAGCGTTGAAATTTTGGGAAAAGAAGCATCCCAGGAGCCGATTATCCTCACCTGCTACTGGGTGAAACTACCCAAGCCGCTCAAGGAATGGTGGTATTCCATGAAGCCTCAATCCGATGCGATCGCTCCCCCCTTTACCCCCGATAGTCGTCCTAGCAGTAGGTAAGCCAGAGACCCGATCTGCGACAGACCAGATCTGCGACTTTTTTAAAAAGTCGCAGATCTTATCCCCCGTGTGCAAGGCGTTAAGTTTCATGGGCAAACCGAGGACATTTACGAAATCGGTGGATTAGGGTTGTGTATATAACCAGTGCCTAGTCTTGTGCCTATCTCAACACTGGCACATCCGCATCCATGACACACACTACACAGGAGAGATTGATATGTCTGTTCCTTCTGAGGATAATAGGACTCCCAGGCCCAAAGCAGGCCGCGCTGCCGTGGGAGGGATGGCGATCGCCATGAAGGGGATTGGGGGAAGCCTGGCCATGGCATCCCTGATTACCATGAGTCTACTTTTTGGCATGGTTTTCGTGCTGCTGCTAGGACTCGTCTTCATTATGGAGTCTGAGAATCCTGGCCTGGGGTTAGCGATCGCCCTCGGGTTGACCGTGGTCTTTAATGTCGGCGTCTTTTTTCTATCGCCGTTTCTCATGGATCTTACCCAGCGTTGGCTCTACGGCACCCGCTGGATATCGCTGGATGACCTCCGTCGCCAGAGTCCTGAGGCAGCTCAGATCGTTGAGCAAGTCTGTCAAAAACATCAGCTTAAGCAACCGCGATTGGGCATCATTGACGACCAAAATCCCACCGCGTTTACCTATGGTTCCTTGCCCAACACAGCTCGGTTAGTGGTCAGTCAAGGGTTATTTACCTATCTTGAAGATGAAGAAGTCGCCACGGTCTATGCCCATGAGCTAGGACACATTGTTCATTGGGACTTTGCTCTCATGACCCTCGCTGCTACCCTCATCCAGATCATGTATTTGATCTATGTGTTTGGGCAGCGTATGGGGCGTGGTGGAAACAACAAAGCTAAGGATGCAGCCCAGAGTCTTGCCTTAGCTGCCTATGTTTTCTACATAGTAGGCACCTATCTCATTCTCTACCTATCGAGAACTAGGGAATATTTTGCCGACCACTTCGCCGCTGAAGTGACGGGTAACCCCAACGCTCTCTCCCGCGCCTTGGTGAAAATTGCCTATGGCATTGTGGAAGAGGGACAACGGGATAAGGAACCCAGCCGTTTGATGGAGGGTACCCGCGCCCTTGGTATCTATGACGCCAAGTCTGCTAATTCTACCGGCACAGCCTACCGAGTGGCCGCCAGTCCCGAACGGGTGGGGCGAGTTTTTCTCTGGGATTTGTTTAACCCTTGGGGTTGGTGGATGGAGCTCAACTCTACCCATCCGCTCACAGGTAAGCGCGTACGAGCCCTGAGTACCTATGCCGAACAATTGGGGCTTACCATTGAGTTTGACATGGGTCGGGTGGTGCAGGAAGGCAAACGCCTGAGCAAACAGAAGCTCTACGGTAATTTTGCCTTAGACGTGGCCCTCTACGCAGCCGAAACTCTAGGGTTCATCGTCGGTCTAGGCCTAGGGCTGATCTTCATCCCCATGGACTGGGGCTTCTTGATGGGAGCACTGGTAGGCTTGGGCGCTGGCATCCTATTGAAGCGATCGGTGATGTTTCCCGACTTCAGCCGAGCCCCCCAAAGCGATGTCTTGACGCTGATGTCTGATCCCTATGCCAGTCCACTGCGGGGGCAGCCGGTGAAACTAGACGGCAAGCTCATTGGTCGTGGGCAGGCAGGCTATCGCTTCGGATCGGATCTGAAGCTGCAAGACAGTACAGGAATGCTTTTCCTACGCTACTCATCGCGGTTTGGCCCCATTGGTAATTTCCTCTTTGGTGCCAGCCAAGTGGAGAAGTTAGTGGGCAGCAGCGGCAGCACCTTAGGATGGTTTCGTCGGGGTATTGCCCCCTGGATGGACTTAATCCGCTTTAGCAGTGGCGGCAAGGTTATCAACAGCTACCATCGTTTTTGGTCGTTGATTGCTGGCATTGGGGCAATTCTGTTAGGCATCATTCTGCCCGTGGTGCTCCCACCCTTCAGCAGCCTCTAGTCCAGGGGATGGCGGGACTGAACTCGTTGACCCATGGGACTATGAAACACTCCATCCTAGGGCACTGAGGTATCACATGGTGTCAACACTTGGCAGCCAATTAACGGGTTATACCGGCATTTTGGCTGCCAAGTTGCTATTTAGCGGTCAAAAACACCTTCGGCAGTGGAGAATGAAGGGGCACATATAACCAAGGATTGGTAACCTATGCCCACACCGAATGAACGCAAGCGAATTCACATCAATACGCCTCCTGAGTATGAAATGAAGTTGCTGACGGCGCTGTCTGCTTTTTTGGGACGCAAGGTTTCTAGCCAAGCGAGTGCGGCGCTAGCGATGTATCTCCGGCAAAGCCATGAGCGGATTTTGTCTCAGTGTGAGTATTATGGGCATCGCTGGGGCATGAGTAAGTGGGAGGTGTTAGACCTCTGCTATGCCAACCCCGAGAAAGCTCGGGAGTTGATTGAAAGCTCTGGAACGGTACATTCCGACGACGATGGCCCGGATGTATTTACGGACTAAGATCTGAGCTGCGACAGGTTGGCGATCGCTCCCTGATCGAAATAAAGAGCGATCGCTCTCCCGTGAGCTAGCCTTCCGTCGCCAGCATCACAGATGTTCAGCAAAGGTCAGGGTCTCTCCCGTCTGGGTAAAGGCGATAACCGTATAAGGTTCAACCTCATCGCCCATCTCCATGCCGGGCGAGCCGATGGGCATCCCTGGAACCGCAAGGCCAACGACATCCGGCTGCTCCCTAAGCAATCGCTGCACATCGGACGCTGGAACATGACCTTCAATCACGTAGCCACCCACCAGCGCCGTGTGGCAGGAGGACAGAGTATCAGGAACGCCATACTGCTGCTTGATAGCCGTCATGTCGTCTGTTACATGGTCTTCCACGCGAAACCCAGCGGCTTCCATGTGTTCAACCCACTGCCCGCAGCAGCTACAGGTTGGACTGCGGAAAACGATGAGTTTAGGCTGTACCAAGCTTTGTTTCTCTGGAGCTAGACTCTTTTGGGTAGTGGGAGCAGCAGCAGAGGCACAGGCGGTTGCCATCAGGCTAGCTGCCCCTAAACTGATGCCCAGTAATCGAGATGTAAACCAACGACGCTTCATGACGACCTCTACGAATGGATGATGGGTTGACGGCACTCTAACCTAGGTTGCTTATCTAAACTAGAATATCTTCTAATGAAGACAGGCAAGCGATCGCTCTCCCATGGCTTGAAGTTACACCCTAGCAGATTCCTGATCTGGCTGCACGACTAGGCTACGGGCTAAATTGATCCCACAGTTCAGGCACGCCATGGCGCTGATAGCGTTGACAGCGCTTGATATACAGATGAGTGGCGATATCCATGGGATTAATGGCAGCGATCGCTTCAAATTCTGATTGAGCGGCTTCAAAGGATTGGTCATGGTATAGGCAAACGGCTTGCTCAAATTGCGTCTGAGTCTTGGCTTTGAGATCCACAATTTTGGGCAGGTCACCCCCAAAAAACTCCCAGACGGAAACATGTTCTTGCTTACCTCGCACCTGAACCCGATCCAGGAAGCGATACTGGTAGCTCGTTGCGTCAGCGATTCCCTTTAAGGTGGCGGCGCTCATGAGAATGCTGGCCCCATAGAGCTTGGTCAATCGCTCTAACCGCGATGCTAAGTTGACGGCATCGGCAATCACGGTGCTTTCCATCCGTTCCTGTTCACCAATGGTGCCCAAAATTAAGTCGCCGGTATGCATACCAATGCCAATGGCGATCGGGGCGATGCCTTGCTGGGCTCGTTCTTGGTTATAGGCCTGCACCTGATGCTGCATGGCGATCGCTGCCTGAATGGCGTCATCTGCTTGGTTGGGAAACAGGGCCATCACCGCATCGCCGATATACTTATCAATAAAGCCATGGTGCTGGCGAACAACCGGGCCAACTCGACTTAGATAAGTATTGAGGAAATTAAAACTTTCCTCCGGGGTCATCGCTTCTGATAATTGGGTAAACGAGCGAATATCGGCAAACATGATGGTCATAGCGGCCTGCACCTGATCGCCTAAGCCAACATTGACAATCGTTTCATGACCCAGAAGCTGTAGAAATTCGTGGGGCACAAAACGAGCGTAGGCGCTATTGGTTTTGGTCAATGCTAAGTGAGTTTGAATCCGAGCTAAGAATTCACGCTTGGCAACGGGTTTACGCAGATAATCATTAGCTCCCGCCGTTAATCCCTCAACAAGATCATCAACTTGGTGGCGGGCGGTCAACATCAACACCGGCAGCTCACCCGCCGAGTAGCGATCGCGCAACCGTTGGCAAAATTCATAGCCAGACATCTGGGGCATCATCACATCCAGCACAATCAGATCGGGCTTGAGACCCTGCTCAATCCAAGCGATCGCTTCTACCCCGCTCGACGACTGGATCACGTCATAGGCTTCTAGGTTGAGGTAGTTGGCTAACACCTGTAGGTTAACGGGTTCATCATCCACCAACAAAATCTTGGAATGGTTGGGCAGGGGCAGAGGGCACGTGGCCGGGGCTCCATCTAGGGTGCTCAACCCAGGCAGGGAGGGTCTGAGGGGTTTGCTCTCAAAGAGGGGTTGGGTTGGGATCGTGGAGCGATCGGCAGGAGCTGCATCGCTGATCTCAGATGCCAGCGGCATGGTAAACGTGAATTGTGATCCCTTACCGACCTCCGAGGTCACCGCTATGCGCCCGCCATGCAGTTCCACCAACGCCTGGGTGACGGCTAGACCCAGCCCCGTACCGCCATAGTGGCGAGAGGTGGATCCATCTGCCTGGGTGAAGGGTTGGAAAATTTGCACTTGGCGATCGCTAGGGATGCCTATGCCCGTATCGGTGACAGCCACCGTCATCCATGGCTGAGACGACTCTGGCGACGCTTCCACCCGAGCCGAAACCTCCACCCATCCCTGCTCGGTAAACTTAAGAGCATTGCCGATCAGGTTATACAAAATTTGCTGCAGGCGGTATTCATCGGCAAAGATGGGGGGCAAATCCGGGGCGATCGCCACCCGAAGCTGCAGATTGCGATCGCCAATCATCGCCTCACATAGCCGCACCACGGGTTCAACAACCGTACGCAGGGAAAGGGGTTGCCCTTGGAGCTGAAAGCGCTGGTCTTGCACCTGGGAGAAATCTAAGAGATCGTTCACCAAGGTTGAGAGGCGACGCCCACTGCTGGCAATCATCTCTAGGTTGGCGATCGTGGCCGGGGGCAGGGGCCCGGTCACGCCGTCAATCAGGGATTCT
Organism: Leptolyngbya sp. DLM2.Bin15; assembly: GCA_007694125.1. Lineage (GTDB taxonomy): Bacteria > Cyanobacteriota > Cyanobacteriia > RECH01 > RECH01 > RECH01. The sequence goes on along the minus strand of RECH01000302.1, from coordinate 42,587 downwards.
GAGAGACCAATAATGCCATTCAACGGCGTGCGCAATTCGTGGGAGGTGTTGGCAAGAAATTCATCCTTCAGCCGATCCAGTTCCTGCAAATCGCGGTTTTTGGCTTCCAAGTCCTGAAAGGATTGACGCAGTTGAATCGCCATTTGGTTAAAGGCGGCGGCCAGATCCGCCGTTTCGCGCACGGATCCATAGTTGCTTGGGGGCAGGGGCCGCTCCCAGTCGCCTTCGGCCAGCCGCTGAGCGGTTTGGCTGAGTTGCTGGATGGGACGAGCCAGCCAGCGGGCCACGGCCACACCGATCCCCACGGATATCAGCAACAATCCCCCGCAGAGGATCAGGGTGGCGCGGGTGCTGGCGTCGATGCGAGCCATAAAATCGGCTTCGGGAATCACCACCACCGTTAGCCAGTTCAAGCCATAGCTATCGGTCAACGGCGCAACCTCCACCCGCTGCCGCTGCCCGTCTAGGAAAAAGGCTACCTGTTGGCGATCGCTGATTTGGTCGAGGCTGCCAAAGCGATCGATTAAATGCTGCGCGGTAGCTTGAATAATGGGCGACTGGCTATCCACGGCGTTCAGCCGATCATAGCCACTATCGGTTTCCACAAAGGGAGATTCTTCAATGGAGCTGGCGACGATCGCACCCGAACGCTCGATGATAAACGCTTCGCCCGTGGGGCTAATATTGAGCGTGTGCAGAAAGTCGCTGATCTGAGACAGGGTGATGTCAATGGCCAGGACGCCGGTGAGCTGGTTGCCAGCATCGTAGAGGGGCATGGCCGCCGTGATCCCCAAGTGGGCATAGTCTGTGGAGGCGAAGCGGTAAATCGGACTCCAGGCCGGGCCACGGGCCTGCTCCACGGCTTCATACCAAGGGCGCGATCGCGGGTCATACTCCAGGGTAGACAGCAAACCGGTCACGTTGCCAGACTTGTCCAGAGCTAGGTTTTGGCGATCGCCCCCAGCCTGCTTCAGCCACAGCAGCATTTCTCCCGTTTCCCGGTGCTGCACCCCCACAAACTCGCCTTCCGCCGTGCCCAGGTAGATGCTGCTGAGGTGGCGATTGATCTGAACCTGCTGCCAAAAATAGCGATAGAGTTGCTCAACGTCGTCGGTGGGTAAATACCCCGATTCAACGGCAGCCTGGTTGAGGTGGTTGAACTGCTGGGGCACATCGAGGTAAGCCTGCACATGCTGATCAATGCGAGCCGTAATCTCGGTGCTCAACTGCATGGTGAGCGTATCCACCGAACGTTGGCCATTGCGAATCACCAGCCAGCCAATCAAGCCAACCGCCGTGGAAATTTGCACCACGAAGGCCGTGATCAGTAAGGTGCGCAGCGATAGCTTGTTGATGACAGCGGAGCCAAGACCAGAACGAGCAAGACTAGACATGAGGGCGATCGCAACCTATTCTCTAGTGGGCGTCAAACACCGAATAGATTCATCAGCACGAGCACCAGCAGCTACCTCATCCTTCGATCAGGCAACTCCGGCAGTCTCCTATGTCTGTCGCAAGCACGTCTCAGCCACGCGCCCCAGTGCCGACTTGAACCTATTCGTTGTAGATGCTCAACCAGCCTAGCCAACACTCCGTGTAAACTCGGATTTTTCTCCAACGTTCATGATGAGCAGAACTTATGCTGGCTAGCTTGTTCCAGGGTCATAGGAGAGTAGCCCTAGCATAACCTAACCACCTTGCTTCCTGGAAAGACTTTAGGAGATCCCAGGCAATAGAGGATAGATCATTGCCTTACGTCGATTGAGCCATCTCTAGAATCTTCTCAGCGATCGCCCCTGGTACCGGAACAACTGATAGGCGATTCCCCCGACGCACGACCCATAAATCGTCTGGGCTAAAGGTCTCACGTAGGTGATCTAGGGTGATTATATCCGTAAACTTACGGACAAAGGACACCTGTACGGTTTGCCAACGCGGTGCCTCTGGAGTTGATTTGGCATCATAGTAGTGGCTTTGGGGATCAAACTGGGTGGGATCGACAACCCCCGATTCCGTCACCTCCATCAGCCCCACGATCCCCGGTGGCTTGGTGTTGGAATGGTAAAAAAATACTAAGTCGCCCACCTGCATCTCGCGCAGGAAGTTGCGGGCTTGGTAATTGCGCACCCCGTCCCAGAGGGTGGTGGTGTCTGCGGCCAGGCGATCGATGCCGTAGACATCCGGTTCGGACTTCATGAGCCAATAGTTCATGGTGAACAGCCGTTCAAGAGGTAGGGTGAGAGGGTGATCGGTCAGCGATAGAATAGCCCCCAACCTCTAGGCAAGGCAAGCTCTACCTCCTCAAGCTTACGTCCCAGGGAGAGAAGGGCGGGAAGTCTGGTTCTCTACCTTGTGAACCGAGAACCGTGATTGTAGCCGTCTGCAACGTCGGGGAGGGATCGGGTAGGATCTGCTCGGGTAGGGGCGATCGGGTAGGCTATGCGCTGGGCGGCGGCAGTTCGCCCAAGATCGTAAACCGCACGTGGTTGATGGCTAGCTGCCCGATGGATAACTCCTCGGGCAGGTCTGGCGCGCGAAGTTTTTCAAAGGAAATGCCTTTGCTAATTTCGGCGTGGTACCAGGGCAGACCCATGAAAAACCGCGTGGGGTAGGGGCCGCCTTCGATCGTATCATCCACGTTGGATTCCATGGGTACCCAGCCATAGCCAGGGATGAAGAACTCTAGCCACACATGGTTGAAGTCGGGCTGGAGGGGCACCCCCTGGCGATCGCAGGGTTGGGGACATTTGTAGCGGCCCACGGTGCGGCAGGCGATGCCATTCAGGCGAAAGAGGGCCAGCAGCACGCCCACATATTCTCCACAGGAGCCGACGCCGCGATCGAGGGCAATGTCGGGGGTGTCAATGTGGGGCTTGATGCCGTAGGAGAGGCGATCGTAGACATAGTCGCGAATGCGCAGGGCCTGGCGCAAGATATTGGTTTCCCGACCGATCGCTTCTCGGGCAGCGGATTGGATGATGGGCGTTTCCATGGCCAGGTCGTCATCATCCAGCAAATATTGGGTTTGGAAGTCGCTGGGCAGGGGAGGGGCAGATTCCACATCCCTAGGCGTCAGGCGATACTTGATGCCGCGCACCTCAATCAAGGCTTTCCAGCCAAAAATATGCACCGTTTGAGACTCGAAATCTGGAAACCGGAACACCGCCACCCGCTGACCGTTTTGCACCTCTTCTGTAAAGGGCAGACCCACGGATTCTACATGGCGCACTCGCTGACGCTGGGTTTCGGCGGGCAGGGCAATGCGCCATTCTAGGTTGGGCAGTTCCACTGTTTCTAGGGCGCTGATTTCTTCCACGTAGAACATTTCGATCAAGTAGCCATTGGACAAGGCGTAGCGTTGATCGGGGTTGTAGTAGAAATGCAGGGGATGGATAAAGGTGCGATCGCGGAAGGCCAGTTGATGGGGGTCGGGGGCGTTGGGGTCGTCGCGGATATAGGGTTCTTCGCTGGCATAGGCCACGTAGCAGATCGATTCACCGTTGGCAGCGGGATGGAAGGCGATCGCTGTGGGAGCACTGTAGGGGGTGAGCACACTAAACTGCAGCTCTCCCGTGGCCCGATCCATGCAGTACACCGTTTGCTCATCGCGATCGCAGATCCACAACTCTTCGCCATGCACCGTCAGGTTTTCGACGCCAATCCCTGGAGATGAAAAGCTGGTGATCCGCCGCTTTTGGGTGCAGTCGTAGATCATAATATTCCCGGCGCTCTGGGATGCCAGGTAGAGGGTCGATTGCCATACCGCGATGCCATCCAATCGGTAGGGCAGGGTCATGAAGCGTTCCGGCACCCAGTCATCCATGGAGCAGCGGTACACGTCATGGCCCCGCACAAACCAAACGGTGTTCTCCCAGATGGCTAGCCCCGTGGCATCCACAAAGTCATCCACCGTTTTGGCATTCATCACCGTGGTGTTGTCAGTCTGGCAATCCACCGTCACCACACTGCCGCGCACAGAATCCAAGGACAAAAGGCGATCGCCCAGGGAAGCCAGCCCATGCAGAGCATAGACGCTAATGGGCCGGACGGTGCGGTGTTGGGGATGCTGGCGATCGCCCACGGAGAACAAGGGGCGATCGACGGGAAGCGTCGGGTCAAGGGTTACGTTCGGCTGCATGGAGACGTAGGAGGTGAATAGGGAGAACAGGGTGTGGGGTCGTGATACCACCTTCTAACATAGAACACCCAGCCGTATCATAAACAAAAGCGCTGAATCTACACTGTTCTTGACGCGATAAAGTCGCTAGGTTCTCTTGCTAGGGCTATTGACTGAGTAAGGGGAGAGGGCCGTCATCATCCACGGAGCGGATGATCGGATCGTCGGTGGGATCTTCTTCAAAAATCCCTTGCAGCGCTTGCTCTAAGGTTTCTGCCATGACAATACGATTTTCGTAGGCCACAATCACCCGCACGAGGGTAGGCAGTTCATTTTGCTCCGCTTCGAGGTACAGGGGTTCCACATACAGCAACGATTGCTCAATGGGGATCACCAATAAGTTGCCCTGAATGGCCCGCGATCCCTGACGATTCCACAGGGAGATCCGTTCGGAAATCACAGGATCTTGGTTAATCCGCGCTTCAATCTGCTCCGGCCCATAAACCAATTCCTGTTTGGGGAAGCGGTAGAGCAGCATAGAACCATAGGATGCATTGGCCGTATCGGGAGTAATCAGACCATCAGAACGCGCGGCTAGCCAGGCGATCAGGTTATTACGCTGGGCGGGGGTGAAGGGTTGGAGCAAGATAAACTCCTCTTCATTTTCCGAGGGCAGTTTCATCAGCAGGTAATAGGGCTCGATCACCTGGGATTCATCGCGGTAAATTTCGCTGGGAGCCCGCCACTGATCTTCTCGGTTGTAAAACACCTGAGGATCGGTCATGTGGTAGGTCATCAGTTGATTGGCCTGCACCTGGAAGAGATCCTGGGGATAGCGAATGTGGGACTTGAGGGTGGCTGGCATCTCCCCTAGGGGATGAAACATATCTGGGAAGAGGCGGCTCCAGGTTCGAATGATCGGATCGCGTTCATCGGCAACAAAGAAGGTCACGGCTCCGTTGTAGGCATCCACCACCACCTTGACCGAGTTACGAATGTAGTTAAAGTCATAGGTGTAGGGATCGGAGTAGGGGAAGCGATCGCTCGTGGTGTAGGCATCAATCACCCAGTAGAGATAGTTGGGGGTCGCGTCTTCACTCTGCCCCAAGGTTCCAACCGATGATTGGGTTGCATCTGCAACCACGAGGTAGGGATCTTGGTCATAGCGCAGAAAAGGGGCGATCGCTTTCACGCGGGCGGTAATTTCGCGACGGAAGAGCAGCTTGGTTTCGCGGGTAAAGTCTTCGCTCAACAACATGCGCCAGTCTCGCAGATGTTTGGCGAAAATCAACCGCTGCCAAAATTGCCCAATACTGACGCCGCCGGTGCCGTCATAGGTGTTGTAGACATTATCACTGCCGCTAGGATAGTCCAACTCCTGCTGGTGGGTTTTCACCATCACATAGTTATTGGTCAGCTCCCCGTAGTAGATGCGGGGATGCTCCGTGGGGATACTGGCTTCCACCTCAGGACTACTGGCCACATGCCCGATATCTTTGATTAGGTAGTCGGGCAACCCGCGAGAAACCACCCGGTTGACCGGGCTGATGGTGAACCCGTAGCCATGGGTGTAAAACAAATGCTCGTTAATCCAGGTTTGGGCATCGGCTGGAACAGCGCTATAGTCTAGTTCACGGGCGGCGATCAGCACCTGCTGCTGGGCAGTGCCGCCGTCCGGCGTTCTGAGGGTGTAGCGATCAATATCGGCGTCGTAGAAGCGGTAGTACAGCCGAAACTGCTGCAGTTGGCGGTTGGTTTGCAATAAGGGGCGGGTGTCCCAGAGGCGAATATTATCAACGGTGAGGGCGTTGTTTTCTAGGTCTTCTAGGGTGAGGGTACCTTGGGGGTTGAATTCTTCCACCTCGATGCTATTCAGGCGGAAGGCTTCTCGATTAGCAGCGATCGCATCTTCGATATAGGGTCGTTCTAGCGCTAATTCATTGGGCTGCACCACCAAGCGCTGCACCACCAAGGGCATGATGCCGCCAATGGCGATCGCACCTATTCCATAGAGCACCAAGCCTACGATGAGCAGCCGGAAAACGACAAATCCACTGGCATCCTGAGATTGTTGAACCCTGGCTCGCATGGATCGTATAGGACGCGATTTTGGGATCGGCGCTTGGGGTGATCGGGGACGATAGACCGCCCAGTAGAGAAGGCAGCCCAGTCCCATCACGCCAGCAAATAAGCTGAGGATGGTATAAAGCGGTAGTTGAACGTTGATATCGGTAAAACTAGCCCCGTAAACCACACCTTGGGCGGAATAGAGCAGTTCGTAACGTTCTAACCAATAGCTGAGGGCGATCGCCAGCAGCCAAGTGCCCATCAATCGCCATAGGTGGCGCTGTTGCCGAGGCGAGAATCCACAAAATTGACCGCGGCTCAGACTATCGCCCGAAAGCAGGTAGAGCAGCAAAACGGAGATCACCGTTAGAGACAGTAGGCCAATCGCCCAAAAGTCGATCAATTCCCAAACCGGTAGCCGAAAAATATAAAAGCTTAGATCCTGCTGAAATCGAGGATCGGTTTGCTCAAATGGGGTGATGGCAAAGGCCGGCAACACCTTCATCCAATGCTCAGACAAAATTAACCCAAAGCTGAGGCTCATCAAAACAGCGATCGCGTTCAGCAGCAGGTAGGGATAGATCAGCAGCGCTAGGGTTAAGAAGGCCGGCAGTGCTAGCAGCCACGGTGACATGGCCATCAACATTTGCTCCACTTGCCAGATAGCCCTAGGGCGAAACTTGAGGGGGATAGCTGTGGTTTGGGTTGTAATGTTGAGATTGGGATTCCAATAATCGGTGGCCAGTTGCCCGTGGTAGAGCAAGGCTGCCCCAATAATCACCCCCAATAGCAGCACGACGGGCAGCAGCCAGTGTAGGGCTAGATGCCCTGGATAGGAATCTGGACTAGGCTCGTCGGAGTCTGAGGATGGATGGGAATATTGTCGAGCTGTTTTTAAGTTAGAGATTAAGAACCAGAAGCTGAGAATCGAAGACAGCGCCCCCAAGCTTCCCTGGGTGATGATACGCGCCCTAAAAACTTGACCATACTCAACTTCTTGAAACCAAAGCCCTTCTGCAGCGAGAAAGGTCAGGATGTCAAACCCTAACATCACCACCAGGGCGATCGCCGCCCACTTCAATAGGTTGACCTTGAAGGGACGTTTGGGGCGTTGCCGCCATGAAAGAGATGAGAATATCGGCATACTGACACTTGCCTAGAACGAGCAGCGGAGCGCTAGTCCTAGTTTATCGCTGGCTACAGGATTGGGGGCGGTCAACGAGGTTAGCGGTCTGCCTGTTCGGGCTAGCTGTTCGGACGAGCTGTTCGGACTAGCTATGCGGAAGTGGCTTGATGCGATGTCCAGCGAATCCCAGCACGTTGAGGTCGGGGAGGCGGTCACGAAAACTGGGGGCAAGCAGCCCTCGGTCGGCTTTTGGGCCGTGGTTGCAAGAATGTCAATCGGGCGGGCCATGCCCGCCCGAGGATTCTGTCCTAGCGTTAGCTATACTTCTCGGAGGCAGGCTCTAGGTTAAACAGCGTATGCAGGGTTTGCATGGCATGACGGCGAGCTTCGATGTCTTGCTGGGCCCGCAATTGCACCATAGGATCATGGAGGATTTTGTTGACGATGCCTCGGGTTAGGGCTTCGATGATTTCCTGATGCTTCTCGGCAAACTCAGACCCTAGGCGCGATAGAGCTTTTTCCAGCTCCTGCTCCCGAATAGTTTCCACCTTGTCACGCAGGCAGCTAATCGTTGAAACCGTTTCCAGCGATCGCCACCAAGCTTCGAAGGATTCCACCTCTTCCTCCAGCAGCTCTTCCGCTTCCATGGCAATTTGTCGGCGGCTTTCTTGGTTTTGAGCCACCACGGCCTTCAGGTCATCCACGTTGAAGGCATGCACCTGAGGTAGGTCGTTCACGTCGCTATGGACGTTCCGGGGCACGGAAATATCGAACAGCATGAGCGATCGCCCCGCCGGCAAAATCGGTTCAATCTGGGCCGCATGAATTAAGGGATCGTTGGAGGCGGTGGCGGTAAACACAAGGTCAGACTGAGCCACCACCGGCAGCAAATCACCTAAGGTATGCAGCTTGAGGTCGGCGGATTTGAATTCCTTAGCCAACTCCTCCGCCCCTTTGAGGGAACGGTTCACCACGGCGATGTCGGTGGCTCCTTTGGCCAAGAGGTGCTTCACCACCAGCCGCGACATTTTGCCAGCCCCCACCACCGCCACCTTTTGGGGGGTGAGGTCATCCACTTTCATTTGGGCTAGCTCCACCGCCGCCGAGCTAATGGATACGGCTCCGGTGCCAATGCTAGTTTCGGTGCGCACTCGCTTGCCGGCAGTAATCGCCTGCTTTAGCAGCTTGTTGAGCAGTTGCCCCACGCTATTGTGCTGCTGTCCAAGCTTATGCATATGCTTCACCTGAGACAGAATCTGCCCCTCACCCAACACCAAGCTATCGAGCCCTGCCGACACCCGCATCAAATGCATGATGGCATCGTGGTGGAGCAGCACAAAGAGATGCTCGCGCAGTTCGGGTAGGGAGATCTTGCCGTAGTCTGCCAGAAACTGCCCCACTTCGCGGATGCCGGGCTCGGCTTCTTTGGTCACCAGATAAATTTCTAGTCGGTTACAGGTGCTCAGGATGGCAACTTCTTCAATGTGAGGATAGCTGAGGAGTTGAGCCATCGCCCGTTCTGCTTCGGGGGTTGGAATGCTAAGCTTTTCACGCACCTCAACCGGCGCGGTTTTGTGGCTAAGGCCCACAACGGCAATATTCATCGTTCCTCCCAAGAAATTTGTTTACCTTACAGGCTTGATCACTGCGTCAGGTTTGAGTCCTGAGTTAGCCATCAAAATGCTGGATTTATCAAGACTCCAGGCGGTTTTTTTCCTCGTTCACGGTGGAAGCTACACCAACCTAGACATCCCATCACGAAAATTAATTTAAGTTCTCCTAATTGAAAACAAATGCAACGCAGGCATTTGCAATCACAAGAAAGTGTATCAACTTAAAGTCTCCTAAAGCCAGGAAACGCCTTAGTTTTCAGGCGTTTTCGCATAAATTTTTGTAAATCGTTGAACCAGAAGCGATCGCGTTCCAGCCGCCCAACCGTGAGTCGTCAATCCCCCAAGCTGTGATAGTTCGTAGCAAAAAGCTGGGACATACAGCGTACATCCCAGCTCATCATCGCTATGAAGATAGCTCAACCAGCGTCTTAGCGCAGTTGCAGGGCCTTGGGTTCACCGGATAGGTGAATCGTATCGACGAAGCGCGCCGTACGAGATTGGTTAGAAATGACCAAGCTCTGGGTACGAGCACCGCCGCCGAAGAAGCGCACGCCTTCCATCAACGTACCGGAGGTGATACCGCAAGCTGCAAACAGCAGAGTCTTGCCGGAAGCCAGCTCGTTGCCGTTGTAAACGCGATCGGGATCGGTAATGTTCATGCTCTGGAGGCGCTCAAGGTTACTTTCCTTACTTTCGCCAATCAGACCAGTCTTCACCACAGCCGGATCGTAGATCAACTGACCTTGGAAGTGCCCGCCGAGGCATTCCATCGCCGCTGCCGAAATTACCCCTTCTGGAGCCGCACCGATACCCATGAGTGCATGGATGTTGGTACCCGAGAAGGCGCAGGAGATTGCTGCTGACACGTCTCCATCGCTGATCAAACGCACGCGTGCGCCAGCGTCACGAATTTCTTTGATCAAGTCATTGTGGCGATCGCGCTTCATGACCACCACCACGAGTTCCTCGATGGAACGATCAAGACATTCCGACAAAATTTTCAGGTTTTCGGTAGCCGATTTGTTGATATCTACATGACCCCGTGCGGCTGCCGGAGCGGCTAACTTCTTCATGTAAAAGTCAGGTGCGGCAAACAGGCCACCCTTTTCAGCAATGGCTAGCACGGCCATGGAACCGGGCTGACCATAGGCAACCAAGTTGGTGCCTTCGCAGGGATCAACCGCGATGTCGATTTCAACGAGTTCTTCTGGGTTGCAAACATCTGTGGCATTGGGCTGAGTGCAAATACCCACTTCTTCGCCAATGTAGAGCATGGGCGCATCGTCCCGTTCTCCTTCCCCAATCACAATGCGACCGCGCATGTGAATCTTGTTCATCCGCTCCCGCATGGCTTCTACCGCCACTTGGTCAGCGGTGTTTTTTTCGCCTTTCCCCATCCAACGGGCCGATGCGATCGCCGCCTGTTCAACGACTTCAATAATCTCTAGACCGAGTGTACTCTCCACCTATTTACCCTCCCAACGGATTGTTATGCTGCGTACGGCGTCTCGATCTAAAAGTCTATCAGACGACGGCGACCCTCCCGAGTGGCAATCCCAAGATTCATCCATCAAGGGCCAGCGTCCGCAATCCTACGGAGCCCTTGATGTGTCTATCCTTGACGGATAGGCCGCCGCCGAGGTGTTGGGGGAAATCAGTCTAGAGCTTCTTTGAACACATTGCGTCCTTGGCGGGCATAGCGCACTCGCAATAGGAGACCAATGGTGATCTGCTTCATCACCCAATACACCACCGTCAAAATGACGAAGGTGCCGAACATGACCACCAGCGGTCGCTCGGAGGTGAGCTGATCCAGGGTGGTTAATAAGACTTCATCAGGACGGGTGACCAAATCCCAGCTATTAAACCGCACAAAGCGTCCAAGATAAACGCCAACGGCACAGAGGGCATGGGTGAGCAACTCAGCGGGCAACACAAAGCGCCGGGCGCGATGTTGTAGGAGGTAATAACTTTGGTTAATCACAGCCATGACATAGGCTTGGGTGCCCAGCACAATGGCCGTAATATGCACCGGAATCATAAAGACAGCGATTACCCAGGTTGAGTAGCCGGCCTGGGTCGCCCGAATTAGATGCACCACATCCGTGAGCAGGTAGGGGGCATTGGGTAAAAAGGCAATGAAAACCACCAGCCCAATCCACCAAAACCAGGTGCGTGCTTGTCGCCAGCGAAATAGCCAAAAGCTAATGGCCAAGGGAATAAATGCTAGAAACAAATTCCAAAGAATCCAGCGACTGTGACTACTGAGCGCACGGAGCGCCTCTCTAAGAACATCTTCCATATGCAAGTGGGCCTGTGGATTGCACAACAGTTAAACGACCGGCGATTCATCCAGTCCTCTTGGTTTGTCAATGGGTTCATCCAGGGCGATCGCCTCTGATGCTCCTATGGACATCTCATGACTATCTATGGATATCTAGATCACTCTCGCCCTTGGCTAGAATTTTTCTAGCCTATCCTGCCTTCCAGCCAGACGACTAGAGGGCAAGAACCCATGACGATCAAGGATGAATGAAGGCAAGGAAAGCAGGGATTTGAGCAATGACACCCTGTCCTTGTCAAGCACGTGGGCTAAGATGGCGGCAGTTCAGCGTGCCTCTAGCTTAACGAGACTCCCCTATTGTGAGGTTCTATCCCGCAAAGGTTCGCGAGTTCTTTATGAATGCTTTATTAAGATTTAATTGGCGGTAGGGCAGTTTGGATCGGCTCTGCCCCAACACCATCACCATCATTTCCAAGGAGAACACTGAGCATGGCTTCTAAGACGCCTACGATTTTAGTCACCGGCGGGGCCGGCTATATTGGCTCCCACGCAGTGTTAGCGCTCCGGCAGGCTGGTTATGACGTTGTCGTTTTAGATAATTTGGTCTACGGACACCGCGATCTGGTAGAAACGGTGCTGAAGGTGGAGCTCGTGGTGGGCGACACCAGCGATCGCGCCCTGTTGGATGATCTCTTCGCCAGTCGTTCCATTGCTGCGGTGATGCATTTTGCCGCCTATCTAGCAGTTGGAGAATCGGTGCAGGATCCGGGTAAGTACTACCGCAACAATGTCCTAGGCACCCTGACGCTGCTGGAGGCGATGGTGGCGGCCTCTGTGAAAACCTTGGTATTTTCCTCAACCTGTGCGCTCTACGGCGTGCCGGAAACCTTTCCCATTCGTGAAGACCAGCCCCACCAGCCCATGAGCCCCTATGCAGCGAGTAAGGGCATGGTGGAACGGATGTTAGCAGATTTTGATGTTGCCCATGGCCTGAAGTCCGTCTGTTTTCGCTACTTTAATGCGTCGGGTGCCCATCCCAACGGTCGCCTAGGCGAAGACCATGATCCCGAAACCCATCTGATTCCCTTGGTGTTACTGACGGCCATGGGCAAGCGGCCGGCGATCGCCATCTTTGGGACAGATTACCCAACGCCAGATGGCACCTGCATTCGCGACTATGTCCATGTGTGCGACTTAGCCGATGCCCATGTGCGCGGTGTGGACTATTTGCTCCGGGGAGGAACCAGCGATGTGTTTAATCTGGGGAATGGCAATGGCTTTTCGGTGCGCAAGGTGATTGAACAGGCCAAGCAGATCACCGGCCGCGAGTTTACGGTCCTAGAGCGCGATCGCCGCCCCGGTGATCCACCCATCTTGGTGGGCAGCAGTGAAAAAGCCCGGCAGATCTTGAACTGGCAGCCTCGCTATCCCGACCTGCGCGATATTATTGCCCATGCTTGGCAGTGGCATCAGGTGCGCCATGGGTAGCGATCGCGCTGGATTGTTCAGATGTGTCCAGAAAGGCGATCGCTAATCTCACCTACTTGGACGATGAAGCACAATCCCGGGGGTTGACTCTCCAGTGAAGTGGAGACTATAGGATGCAAGGTACCAGGCTTGATCAAAGCCCGACCTATTGTGCTCCCAGGGATGGTTGTATGGATACTGTAACCCTCAATTTGCGCGGCATGAGCTGCGCTGCCTGTGCTTCCGCCATTGAACGCACCATCAAGGCGGTGCCCGGTGTGCAAGACTGCCAGGTAAACTTTGGCATGGAACAGGCTACGGTTCATCTCGATCCAGCCCAAGTGCAGACGGAGACTATTCAGCAGGCGGTGGAAGAGATTGGCTACGGAGCATCGATGCCGGCCGAGCTCGGGGAAGCGATCGCCCTCGATGAAGCGGAGGCTGCCGATCGACGCGAGGCTCGTGAGTTGCAGCGCAAGCTGTGGGTGGGCGGTGTTGCCAGCGCCATTTTGGTCTTCGGTTCTCTGCCCGTCATGTTGGGCATCCATATTCCAGGATTTCCCATGTGGCTGCATAATGCCTGGGTGCAGTGGGTGCTGGCGACGCCGGTGCAGTTTTGGTGTGGGCGATCGTTTTATCGCGGTGCCTGGATGTCGTTGAAGCATGGACGCTCCAATATGGACACCTTGGTGGTTCTAGGGACAAGCGCCGCCTATTTCTACTCCCTATTTCCCATGCTGTTTCCCGGCTGGTTTCAGGCCCAGGGGCTGGCCCGTGATGTCTATTTTGAAGTAGCTGCGGTGATCATCACCATGATTCTGCTGGGCAACTTTTTTGAGCATCGGGCCCGGGGCAAAACCTCGGAGGCGATTCGCCAATTGGTGGGTCTCCAGCCCAAAACGGCGCGGGTGCAGCGCCAGGGACAGTGGGTAGATGTGGCGATCGCTACGGTGCAGGTAGATGAACAGATTTTGGTGCGTCCGGGGGAAAAGATTCCGGTGGATGGCGTGATCATCGAAGGAGAATCTACCCTGGATGAATCCATGGTCACCGGTGAAAGTGTGCCGGTGCAGAAGCGAGCTGGGGATGAGGTGATTGGCGCAACGTTGAATAAAACCGGCAGTTTCCAGTTTCGGGCCACGCGGGTGGGGCGGGATACGGTGCTGGCTCAAATTGTCCAGCTTGTGCAACAGGCCCAGGCGGTGAAGGCTCCCATTCAGCAGGTGGCTGACCAGGTCACGGCTTGGTTTGTGCCGGCGGTCTTGGCGATCGCTCTCCTCACCTTTGCGGTGTGGATCGCAGTCACGGGCAACTTGGCGATGGCGGTGGTGACCACGGTGAGCGTGTTGATCATTGCCTGCCCCTGTGCCCTGGGTCTGGCAACGCCCACGTCGATTATGGTGGGCACGGGTAAGGGGGCTGAGCATGGCATTTTGATTAAGGGAGCCGATAGCCTGCAGCTAGCCCACGGTATTCGTACAATTATTTTGGACAAAACCGGGACGTTGACCGAGGGCCAGCCCACGGTGACCCAGTTTGTCACGGCCCGTGGCTCGGCGGATCAGTTTGAGTTAACGCTATTGCAATGGATGGCTAGCCTGGAACAGCGTTCAGAACATCCCCTAGCGGAGGCCATTGTTCACTATGCCCAACGGCAGGGGGCGATCGCAGAGGACGGTGACTTGCCGACAGTAGAACAGTTTGATGCGATCGCTGGCTGTGGCGTGCAGGGGCGGGTGGCACAAGGCAGCGATCGCCCTCTAGTCCACATTGGCACCCAGCGCTGGCTAGAAGATCTGGGCATGGATACCCAAGGGCACACCTGCCAAGATACGGCCTTTCGTGACCATGCTCGGGATTGGGAAGCCCTCGGACAAACGGTGGTTTGGATCGCCGTTGATGGTGCCGTGCAGGGACTGGTCAGCATTGCCGATGCCCTCAAGCCGTCCTCAGCAGATGTCGTGGGATCGCTGCAGCGCATGGGGATTGAGGTGGTCATGCTCACGGGCGATAACCAGAAAACCGCAGAGGCGATCGCCCATCAGGCCGGCATCACCCAGGTCTTTGCCCAGGTACGTCCCGATCAAAAAGCGGCTAAGGTGGCGGAACTGCAAACCGGCAAACGGATTGTGGCCATGGTGGGCGATGGCATTAACGATGCGCCAGCCCTGGCCCAGGCCGATGTAGGGATTGCCATTGGCACTGGCACCGACGTGGCGATCGCCGCCAGCGACATTACCCTGATGTCGGGCAACCTCGACGGCATTGTCACCGCCATCCGCCTCAGCCGCGCCACCCTGCGCAATATTCGCCAGAATCTATTCTTTGCGTTCATCTACAACGTTGCCGGGATTCCCATCGCCGCTGGGGTGTTCTATCCCCTCACCGGTTGGTTGCTCAACCCGATTATTGCCGGAGCCGCCATGGCCTTTAGCTCAGTCTTGGTGGTCACCAATGCCCTACGGCTCCGCAACTTTTCACCCTACACACGACCAAAGCGCCGATTGCGAGATTGATAGGCACAGAGCGCCCGATGCAGCTCGGCCCGATCAAAGTCGGGCCAGAGCGTATCGGTGACATAAATCTCGGTGTAGGCCATCTGCCAAAGCAGGAAATTACTCAGACGCATTTCGCCACTGGTGCGGATCAGCAGGTCTGGGTTGCCCGTTTTCACCGTATAGAGATGGCGCTCAAAAACGGCTTCGTCAATGTCGTCAGGGCTTAAGGTGCCGGCTTGAACCTGAGTGGCGATCGCCCGACAAGCCTGGACAATTTCCTGGCGTCCCCCATAGTTGGTGGCCACGGTAAATTGAATAGCTTGATTATTCTTAGTTTCCTCCATCGATCGCTGAATCTCTTCTTGCAGCGACTGGGGCAACGCTCCTAGATTGCCGACAAAGTGAATTTGCACATCCTCCTGCAGCATCTCCCGCAGCTCCCGCCGTAGGACACGCTCAAACAAATTCATCAAAAACTCGACTTCCTCCAAGGGCCGCCCCCAGTTTTCTGTAGAAAAGGCGTAGGCGGTGAGCGCCTTCACACCCCAGTCCTTACAGCACCGCAGCATCTCCTTGAGCGTATCGACCCCTCGGCGATGACCCATAATCCGGGGCAGACCTCGATGTTTAGCCCAGCGACCATTCCCGTCCATAATGACCGCAATATGCTGGGGCAGACGATCGGGGTTGAGATCTGCAGGTAACTCTGATAATGCAGTAGACTCTGCCGTCATTTTTTCTCCCGAGAAGCTGATGATGACAACCGAAGCAAGCGAGATACCAGCACCATACCCTGATGAACCAACTGGCGTCCAAGACTTCGCAACTGCGGCGCAACCGACTCCCGCTCCACTGATTGAGTAAACTGAGTGCGCAAAAGCTCTCGCAATTTGCTGCTTGTGAGTGGGCGGTTGAGCATACCGCGTTCCGCCAGCGAAATCGACCCTGTTTCTTCTGATACAACCACACAGAGACAATTTTCCACACGTTCGGTAATACCCATGGCTGCCCGGTGACGGGTACCCAGTTGGCGAGAAGCCGTCCGTTCAGAAATGGGCAGGATGATCCCCGCCGCTGTCACCCGTGATCCCCGTATGAGGACGGCTCCATCATGAAGAGGGGTGGTGGTTTGAAAAATAGTTTGCAGCAGTTCTTTGGATACTTCAGCATTCAAACGAACGCCGGGCACAGAAAAATCTCGTTCATCAATTGGGCGGCTAGTTTCTAAGATTAAGAGTGCCCCTGTACGGTTTTGCGATAACTCTTTGACCGCATCGACAATTTCATCAATAACACTGTCTGGTTTGGGAACAGCCTCATCTGATGAGCGAAATAGCTGGTCTAGCTCTCCCCGTCCCAATTGTTCTAGGAAGCGACGAAACTCAGCCTGCATAATAAATGCCATCGCCACGGCCGATCCGATCACCAACTTTTCTAACACAAAGTGGAGTAGACGCAGCCCAAGAGACTGACTCAATGCTGCCGACAGCATTAGCACAACCAGACCTCGAACCATCCACAGGGTGCGACGTTCTTTGATAAAAATCAGAACGATATAGGTGAGTACCAGAACTAAACTAATGTCAATGATGGTCACCAGCAAAGACGAGGTCCAGCTTAGTTTTGGTAGCCATTGCGTCAGCAGAGATCCCATCTGAATTGATCTGGAGTGTGACCTTGCACCGGTATCAGGGCGTGGTTCGGCAGGTGTTGGCGATCGCATCCTGCATCCACGTCTGACAACGGATAACCTGTGTCCTAAGGACTCAGCTTAAAGGATAGCAGGGGACGATTCGTTTGCCCTCTACAAAACACGTTTCCGATCTGCTCACCTGGTTAGGTTGCGCCACGCCTCATCGCCGGCAATTATCGAGTTTGGGTCTAGAGAAACCAACTGCCGATGTCTAAGCTGATTCGCTCACGGTCGCAAGTCGGTTGGGTAGTCGATCCTGACGAATCAAATCTAGGTAAGTTTCGCGCTGCAGGATAACGCTTGCCTCGCCATCCTGAACCAACACCGCCGATGGACGAGGCACTCGATTGTAGTTGGATGCCATGCTGTAATTGTAGGCCCCTGTGCCTAGGATGACGAGGGTATCACCCGGTTGAGTCTTGGGTAGCGTGGTTTCTTGGATAATAATGTCACCGGACTCGCAGTGCTTGCCAGCGATCGCTACGGTTTCGGTGAGAGGGGCCGACATCTGGCTGGCAGCGACCGCCCGGTAGAGCGATTGGTAGGTAATCGGACGGGGGTTATCAGACATGCCGCCATCCACGGTGACGTAGGTGCGGAGATTGGGAACCACTTTCTGGCTGCCGACGGTGTAGGCGGTGACGCAGGCGGAACCAATCAGCGATCGCCCTGGTTCTGCAATCAGCTTGGGCAGGGGCAGTTGCCGCGTCTCACAAGCCCGCACCACGCCTTCACAGATCACCTGGATCCAGTCGTGGATGCTCGGCGGATCGTCAGACTCGGTGTAGCGAATGCCTAAGCCGCCGCCAATGTCCAGTTCCCGCACTGGTAGACCGGCTTGGGCGGCCTTGGCCAACCAGCCGGCCATCACATCGGTTAAGTCTTGGTGGGGGTTGAGCTCAAAAATCTGAGAGCCAATGTGGGCATGGAGTCCGACACAGTCTAGACCAGGCTGCTGGGCCACGAAGGCAAAGACGTCATCGAGCTGATCGGGATCAAAGCCAAATTTGCTGTCGATATGCCCGGTGCGAATGTAGTCGTGGGTGTGACATTCGATCCCCGGCGTCAGGCGCAGCATGATCCGTACGGGAGTTTCGGTGTCGGCGGCGATCGCCACCAGGGTCTCTAGCTCAAACCAGTTATCGACCACGATGGTGCAGTTGGCGACCACGGCCTGTTGCAGCTCGTCGCGGCTCTTATTGTTGCCATGGAAATAGAGGCGATCGCTGGGGACGCCCGCTTGGAGGGCGGTGTAGAGTTCTCCGCCAGAGACGATATCGATGCCCAGACCTTCACTGGCAGCGATCGCACAAACCGCTAGACAGTTCCAGGCTTTGGAGGCATAGATCACCAGCGACTCGCCAGGATAATAGTGCCGAAACCCGTCCCGATATTGGCGGCAGGCAGTGCGCAGGGTCTGCTCATCCAAGATATAGAGGGGTGAACCAAACTGTTGAACCAGATTCACAACGTCACAGCCACCGATGGTGAGGTGATCTTGGCTGTTGACCGCCGCCGTCAGCGGCATCAAGAATTGATTGGGCGATGGATCTTCAACCGTCCATTCAGGCAAAAATTGGCAACTATTTTGAAGACTAGCGGCAGGGGTCGAGACCATGAAAAGAACTATCCTTGCAACGTGCGGCTCTGGAGAACAGATCCATGGACAGTGAGCCTGGCAGATGAATCCGTCTAATTACCTAGTGTACAATTACTAGCTGGCATCCTGCCGATCAATTCTGGGGGTTTCCTATCTAGGACTGGCCTAGGCCATCTATCCCCTGCATCATCCCCCCAAGTGGCGATCGGCAACGGCTCTAGTCCGATTTACTCCTTCTGTTCGCCTAATCCTCATGCCCTGCGTAGAACTTCATCCCCTGACAACCCAGCACCTAGCAGCCGTTGTCCGTCTTGACCAACTTTGTTTTGGCGGGTTATGGACGCAGGAAGGCTATCAGCGAGAGGTCACCAGCCCCAATAGCGATTTACTGATGCTGCAGCGATCGCTCTCTAGCACCTCAGACGATGACCCCTCTGACCCCACATTGATTGGTGTTGCCTGCTGCTGGGCCATCCTCGATGAAGCCCACATTACTCTCTTGGGTATCCATCCCCGCTATCAGCGGCAGGGCTTAGGACAGGCGGCTTTGCTCACGCTGCTCTCCCTAGCACGCCAACGCGGCCTGCAGTGGGCCACCCTAGAAGTCCGAGATTCCAACCAGGCAGCGCGCTCCCTCTATGCCCAGTACGACTTCCAAGATGTGGGACGGCGGCGGCGCTACTATGCCGATACGGGAGAAGATGCCCTAATTTTATGGTGCAAGAACCTACAAACAGACGAGTTTGGCGATCGCCTGCAGCAGCGCTGGCAGCAGGTTCACCAACGCCTGCAGAAGCATGACTGGCAGTTGACGAGTTCTCTGGGGGCGATCGCCCCCTTCCTTCCCAAGCCCAGTCGTTCATAGTTCACAACAAATCTTAGTCAATCGAAACATTCTGAGAACTCTTGGAAGGTTCGTGATCCCCATCCTATGCCTTGCCAGACCAAGGTTAGGGCGCACGACCATCTTCCTCCAGCCACCAACTTTTGTGCTCAATCCTTGACGCGCCCCTGGATTTCTGCTAATAGATTTCCCTTGGGGCAGAAAATATACATCTTCGGCATTTTTTCCCGTTTAGGGACTCGCAACAGGCTTAATGTCGACTCGGTCTTCGGAAATCCCTACCCCTCCTCCGTCGTTGTTGGGTAACAGGCGGATGGATTTGCTGTGCTAAAATCAGCGTACCGGCACGCAGCAGGTGATGGAAAAAACGCCATGTTTGAACGCTTCACAGAAAAAGCTATTAAAGTGATCATGTTGGCTCAGGAAGAAGCTCGTCGCCTGGGTCACAACTTCGTGGGGACGGAGCAAATTCTCCTCGGCTTAATTGGAGAAGGAACTGGCGTCGCCGCCAAAGTCCTCAAGTCAATGGGGGTCAACCTCAAAGACGCTCGGATTGAGGTCGAGAAAATCATCGGTCGAGGCTCCGGCTTCGTCGCTGTTGAGATTCCATTTACCCCTCGAGCCAAGCGAGTGCTGGAGTTATCTCTTGAAGAAGCTCGTCAGTTAGGCCACAACTACATCGGCACAGAGCATCTGCTTCTGGGCTTGATTCGTGAAGGTGAAGGTGTCGCCGCTAGGGTTCTAGAAAATCTTGGAGTTGACCTATCGAAGGTTCGCACCCAGGTGATTCGGATGCTAGGCGAAACGGCCGAAGTCTCCGCCGGAGGGGGGCAAGGTCGTACCAAAACCCCAACCCTCGATGAGTTTGGCTCCAACCTGACTCAGATGGCTGGCGAAGGAAAGCTCGACCCAGTCGTGGGTCGGCAGAAAGAAATTGAGCGGGTCATTCAAATTCTTGGACGCCGTACCAAAAACAACCCCGTGCTCATTGGTGAACCCGGTGTTGGTAAAACGGCGATCGCCGAAGGCCTAGCCCAGCGCATTTCCAATAATGACATTCCAGACATTCTGGAAGAAAAGCGCGTGGTCACCCTTGATATCGGCCTTTTGGTTGCCGGTACCAAGTATCGCGGGGAATTTGAAGAGCGGCTGAAGAAAATCATGGATGAAATCCGCCAAGCGGGTAACGTCATCCTTGTGATTGATGAAGTCCATACTCTGATTGGTGCAGGTGCTGCTGAAGGTGCCATTGATGCCGCCAATATTCTCAAGCCAGCCTTGGCTCGGGGTGAACTTCAATGCATCGGTGCTACCACCCTAGATGAGTATCGCAAACACATCGAACGCGATGCCGCTCTAGAACGCCGGTTCCAACCGGTGATGGTGGGTGAACCATCAGTCGATGAAACCATCGAAATCTTGCACGGTCTCCGCGATCGCTACGAGCAGCACCATAAGCTGCGCATTTCCGATGAAGCCCTAGAGGCTGCCGCCAAACTCTCTGATCGATACATTTCCGATCGTTTCCTGCCGGATAAGGCGATTGACTTGGTCGATGAAGCAGGGTCACGGGTGCGCTTGATTAACTCGCAGCTACCGCCCGCCGCCAAAGAACTGGATAAAGAACTCCGCCAAGTGCTTCGAGAGAAGGATGACGCGGTGCGTTCCCAAGACTTTGACCGCGCTGGTGAATTGCGCGATCGCGAAATGGAAATCAAAGCTGAAATCCGAGCGATCGCTCAGAACAAAAAAACAGAATCTGCCAACGACAATAGCGATGTCTCTCCCGTAGTGACGGAAGAAGATATTGCTCACATCGTGGCCTCGTGGACGGGAGTGCCGGTGAACAAACTCACCGAGTCGGAGTCGGAAAAACTCCTGCACATGGAAGATACCCTCCACACCCGCTTGATTGGTCAAGACGAAGCGGTGAAAGCCGTGTCACGTGCTATTCGACGGTCTCGAGTGGGCTTGAAAAACCCCAACCGTCCAATTGCTAGCTTCATCTTCTCAGGGCCCACCGGGGTCGGGAAGACCGAGTTGACGAAGTCCTTGGCAGCCTACTTCTTCGGATCTGAAGAAGCTATGATTCGCCTAGACATGTCGGAATTCATGGAGCGCCACACCGTCTCGAAGCTGATTGGGTCCCCTCCGGGCTATGTCGGCTACAACGAAGGTGGTCAGCTAACGGAAGCTGTACGTCGCCGTCCTTATACGGTGGTGCTCTTCGATGAAATTGAGAAGGCTCACCCCGATGTCTTCAACATGCTGTTGCAAATCTTGGAAGATGGTCGCCTGACCGATGCCAAGGGACGCACCGTAGACTTCAAGAACACGCTGATTATCATGACCTCGAACATTGGATCGCGGGTCATCGAAAAAGGCGGCGGTGGTCTAGGCTTTGAGTTCTCCGAAGAAAGTGCTGAGGAAGCTCAATACGCTCGGATTCGCAACCTGGTTCAAGAAGAACTGAAGAGCTCCTTCAAACCTGAATTCCTCAACCGTTTGGATGAGATCATCGTCTTCCGTCAGCTCACCAAGGATGAGGTGAAGAACATTGCGACGATTCTGCTCAAGGAAGTCTTTGTCCGTCTTCAGGAGAAAGGTATTGTCCTAGAGGTGACAGAACGTTTCAAAGATCGGTTGATTGATGAAGGCTACAACCCCAGCTATGGTGCTCGACCCTTGCGTCGTGCCATCATGCGGCTTCTAGAAGACAGCTTGGCGGAAGAAATTCTGTCGGGTCGGGTCAAGGAAGGTGACACTGCGGTTGTTGATGTTGATGACGATGGGCAAGTGCGCGTCTCATCCTCAGAACAGCAGCGTGAGCTATTGCCTCAATCGGCTGACTAAAAACGTATAGCTTGCGTGGTTAAGGTCGGATCACCGGCTCAGACTGCCAGCTCAGAATCCCAACGGGGATCATAGTTTGAGAACGGTAGAGTATGGATAACTCTACCGTTCTTTTTTATGGCTGGTTTTATGGCTGAACATGACCTAGCCCTACCCGAGGACGCCTATCCCTGGATTGTGACCTGGGAGATGGCCTACGCCTATCTGCATCAGGGTGCAACGTTGCTGGATGCCAGGGGTAAAACCTGGACGCCTCGCTTCTCCAAGGTTCAACGCATTCAGTGGCAGTGGTTTACGGCCAATGAACCTAGTCAGCGAGGTTGTTTACTCAACCAAGATGCTCAACTCACCACCCTAGTTGGGCGCTTAGGGATTACTGATGCTCCGGTGGTGGTGGTGGGGGATGCCCACCATGGCTGGGGACAGGAAGGACGGATTGTTTGGATGTTGCGATCGCTGGGCCATCCTGCAGCTTGCTGGGTCGATGGGGGTTGGGCCGCGCTGCCATCACGATCGCTTCCCCAATCATCATCGCCCTGCAGGCCGAGCTGGTCGATTACGCGCATTCCCACTTGGACGATCGATCGAGAAACCCTGCGTCATTTGATCACTCAGCCAGGAGGCGATCGCCCTTGGGTGGTGCTCGACGTCCGTACGGCTGCTGAGTACCAGGGTGCTATTCTCCATGGAGAATGCCGGGGTGGCCATCTACCAGGAGCCCTGCACCTTGATGTTCGAGATTGCTTAACTCCGCAAGGCTACCTACGATCTGCTGCAGAGATCGGCGATCGCTTGGCCCAGCATCGAATTACCCGTCAGCATCGTATTATTACGTACTGCACCGGTGGCATCCGCTCAGCCTGGATGACCACCGTGCTGGTGCAGTTGGGCTATACCGCTCAAAACTATGCTGGATCCATGTGGGAGTGGAGTGCGGGAGCAGCGCAGGACTATCCCTTAGTGTGTCCTACGTAGAAGGACGTAACTATGCTCAAATCCTGATGAGACGAGGGTTGAGCGCAGTCTAACCCCGGCAAGCTAGCTTCATTAAATGGCGTCCACCGACGTAGCAAGACCCAAGATTCATACTTCTACGGTTGCCCATGCCACGGATGGGATGGATGGGATAGATGGGAGAGTTCTCGATCGCAACTCCGGGAAATTGCGGAGAGGGATACCCCGAGGGCGATCGCCAAATAGACAAAAAAAACCCGGTGGCGAACCACCGGGTCGTGTGAACATCTACCATCATCATTAACCCCATTATAAGTGAATTTACTCTCGGTGTAATCACCAAAATCATCTTTTTCTCAAAAAAATTACGGAATTCATCTGATCATGTGGCCAAGCAGCTACGCAAACCTACGTACAAAACCCCTGAAACCCCCGCATGATGGGTCTTACCCCCTGTGACCATGCAAGGAGAAGGCTACGTATTTACTCGTGATTAGAATTTCTTATGAGTGAGATCCTGGCGGACATGCAGGGTCTGTAGGGTGATTGAAGGGGCAAACAGGGGCTGTGGTGATCAGGTATTCTGCCCTGGATAGCGCTGCATAGATGCCGCCGATGCTCTGGAGCGATCGCGATACAATGGCAAGGCTCGAAGCGTTATCGCAACCGAGGCGATCGCGCACCCATCCTAGCCTACTCACCATGAAGCAGCCATCCCTTTCCCAAAAATATCGTCTACCCTCCCGTTCATCCGTCTTGGCTGCCCAAACGGCCCATCCCCTAAAACGACTGCTCACCTACGGTAAAGCCTATCGGCGGCAGGTGTGGTGGTCGGTGACCTGCTCGGTGCTCAACAAGCTGTTTGACCTTGCCCCCCCCGCGCTGATTGGGATGGCCGTGGATGTGGTGGTGGAGCAGGAGCAGTCCTTCATAGCCTCCTTGGGGGTGCGCAGTATTCTTGGGCAATTGCTAGTGTTGTCAGGCTTAACCCTGGTGATTTGGGGCTTAGAATCTGCTTTTGAATATGCCTACGATCGCCTTTGGCGTAACCTAGCCCAAACCATTCAGCATGATCTGCGGATTGATGCCTACCGCCATCTCCAGGATCTAGAGCTGGCCTACTTTGAGAACCGCAACACCGGTGAACTCATGGCCATCTTGAATGATGACGTGAACCAGCTTGAACGATTTCTCGATCGGGGAGCCAATGATCTTTTGCAGGTGACCACCACCGTGGTGGTGATTGGGGCAGCGTTTTTCATCTTGGCACCGGGCGTGGCTTGGATGGCCATGCTGCCCATGCCGTTTATTTTGTGGGGATCGATTGTTTTCCAAAAACGTCTAGCGCCGCTTTATAGCGAGGTGCGGGAAAAGGTGAGTGTACTCAACAGTCGCCTGTCGAACAACCTCAGTGGCATCACGACCATTAAGAGCTTTACCACCGAGTCCTACGAAATTGAGCGGGTCACCCTAGAAAGTGAAGCCTACCGGCAGAGTAATCGGCGGGCGATCGCCTTCAGTGCGGCGTTTGTCCCGTTAATCCGCTTGATCATCTTAGTAGGGTTTACCGCCACCTTGCTCTACGGTGGCTTGGCGGCAGCAGCAGGCACGCTATCCGTAGGTACCTACAGCGTCCTCGTCTTTCTCACCCAGCGCCTGCTTTGGCCCCTGACTCGCTTGGGAGAAACCTTGGATCAATACCAGCGGGCCATGGCCTCCACAACAAGGGTGATGAACTTGCTGGATACCCCCATGGCCATCCCATCGGGAACCCTGGCGCGGCCTCTACACAAGATTCAAGGAGAAGTGGTGTTTGACCAGGTGAGCTTCGCCTATCCCGATCGCCCCCCGATCTTGAACCAGCTCTCCCTGCATATCCCGGCGGGTAAAACCATTGCCATTGTTGGCTCTACGGGTTCCGGCAAAAGTACCCTGGTGAAACTACTGCTGCGGTTCTACGATATTGACTCGGGCAGCATCACCCTGGATGGAACAGCACTGCGAGATATCCAGCTCCAGGATCTGCGGCGGGCGATCGGCTTAGTCAGCCAGGATGTCTTCCTGTTTCACGGCAGCGTGGCAGACAATATTCGCTATGGCAGTCCCGATGCCACGGATGCCGACGTGATTGCCGCCGCCGCGATCGCCGAGGCCCACGAGTTTATTCAACAGCTCCCCCAGGGATACGACACCGTGGTGGGAGAGCGGGGGCAAAAACTATCGGGTGGTCAGCGGCAGCGGTTGGCGATCGCCCGCGCGGTGTTGAAAAATCCACCGATTTTAATTTTGGATGAAGCCACATCGGCGGTGGACAACGAAACCGAAGCGGCGATCCAGCGATCCCTAGATCGGATTACCCAAAACCGTACCACCATCGCCATCGCCCACCGCCTGTCTACCATTCGCAACGCTGACTGTATTTATGTGATGGAACAGGGACGCTTGATCGAGCAGGGGCTGCACGACGACCTGCTGAGCAAGAACCAGGTCTATGCTGGTTTATGGCGCATACAGATGGGGCAGCGTTAGCCGATGGAGCCGATTGAGTAGAGCGCCTGATCCGTGCAAACCGCCTGCAGCGGTCGATCCCAAGGATCGGCAGGGAGCTGAGGTAGGTAGCTGGGATGGAACACAATGCCCACGGTGGGGATCGCTTGCCAAGCCGGTTGGCTGAGCAGGCGATCGTAGAAGCCGCCCCCATAGCCCAGTCGATAGCCCTGGCGATCGCAGGCCACGGCGGGGATCAGTATCAGATCAACCTCTTGGGGATCAAGCGTAGGGCGCTGGGATCGCGGTTCTGGAATACCGTAGGCCCCTGCTTGCCAATGGCTGGGATCAGCAGGATCGATGTGGTGCCAGATCAGCGATCGCCCCTGACAGCGCGGCATCCCCCAACGGATCTGGGGACAAGCGGTGAACAGGGGCATCAAATCTGGCTCTTGGCGAATGCTGAAGTAGGCGAGCACCGTCCTGGCCTGCTGCAGTTGGTCACTGGCTAGGAGATGGGCACAGAGGCGATCGCTGGCCTGCCGCCAGTCCTGCACCGTCATGGCTTGACGATGGGCCAGAAGCGATCGGCGCAGCGATGGCTTATCCAGACTCGTAGACATGGCTTGCTCCATGCCTAGGAACGGTAGACCGGCAGGGTGAAGTGGAAGCAACTGCCCTGGCTAGGAACAGAATCGACCCAGATTTGCCCATAGTGCGCCCGAATCACCCGTTGGCAGAGGGAGAGACCCATGCCATAGCCATCCTTGCTTTCATCCCGTTCTAGGCGAAATCGATCTTCAAAGATGCGATCGCAATTTTCTTCAGGAATGCCAGGGCCATCATCACAGATACTCACCTGCACCTTTTGGGTGGTGCGATGCAAAATGGTCAGGCGAATGCGACCAGACACCGGTGTGTACTTAATGGCATTGTCGAGCAGATTCATGAGCACCTGTTCCACCCGCTCCGGATCAGCATAGACCCGAGGTAAATCGCTGGGAATATCGGCTTCGATCTGCTGGGACTTGCGCTGAACTTGAGCATTTAAGCGACTGAGAACGTCGTAGCAGAGATCGCCGAGGTCAAGGCGCTGGGGTTGAATTTGGAAACCAGCTCCCTGGCCACGAGCCACTTGCAACACATCGGCAATCATGCGATCGACGGCCTTGGTCTGGGTACGGGCATGTTTGAGCAATTGAGCCATCAATTCCGGCGTGAAGCGAGACGGTCGTTCACTGGCTTCGGTATTGAACCCCATTTCTAGGGTTTCCAGGGCAATTGACACCGCCGTAATGGGATTGCGTAAGTCGTGGGCCAGCATGGAAATCAGGCGATCTTTAAACAACACCTGCTCTTGGAGATCTTCCTTTTCCTGCCGTAGTTGGAAGATTTCGTCGGATAGCTGAATCAGCTCTGCCGAATGGGCGACCGATGCCAAGGTGGCCGAAGTGGGTAATTCATCCAGTGCCTCTTCAGACTTGGCATCCTCCGGCATCGCCTGATCTGCGACATCCTCAAGCGATCGCTGCCAACGCTCCCACCAATTACCAATTTGGGCCACCAAGTTCGTGCCTGCCAGCATTTGACGCGGCTCTGGGAATAACTTGATCAGCGTTGGGGTGGCCACCAGTTTGAAATGTTCAGCGAGGTGGGGCTGTTCGCTGACATCCACCACCTGGAGATCAACGAGGTATGAGGTCGGCAATTCCTTCAGCTTGCTGCGAATTTGACGAATTTTCTCGGCAGAGTAGGGACGCTTATCCACAAATAACAGGAGTTGCAGCGATGCGGTGGGGGTCTGCGGCAAAGTCTCCTGCAAGTTGTTTAGTGCCTCCATGCGATGTTTTTCAAGCATTTCGTTGGAATGGCAGGTAGTTTAGGCAGTGGGCTGGATATGCAGACAGCGATCGCCCTTGATCAGGTCATTGATCCACGGATACCCGCAGTCAACCGATGCGCTTCCGTCGCTTCAATCTAAAGATATTCTAAAGCGATTGTTTGGTTTCGTAACCCCTGAGTGGGCCCAATTCCCCTAGGGATCGGCTCGATCCCCGAGATATCGCATCCAGGTCAGCGGGATCGGCGATCGCTTAGGGCAACCATAGACATCCTTCGATCCGGCATACCACAACGCTAAGGATTCCCCTCCCTAGCGATCCCCATAGGATTTCTAGCGATCCCTAAGCAGTTTTCAGCGATCCTCAACGTTACCTCGCGATCGCCAAAGGTCTGGAGGCGATCGCTGGCAAGGGCACATCCTGGAAGAATCCGGTTGCTAGCTAGCCTTCAGGGTAGATTGCAGCGTCTGACGAGCCTGCTCTAGGGCGGCATCCAGTTGGTCGGGATCTCGACCGCCAGCCTGGGCCAGGTTGGGTCGCCCGCCACCGCCACCGCCACAGAGTTTAGCGATCGCTCCGATGAATTTTCCAGCCTGGAGACCCGCTTGATTCACCGCCGGACTGAAGGCTGCCACCAAACTGACCTTGCCCGCTTCCGGCACCGATCCCAGCACCACAGCGCCATCCCCCAGCTTTTGCAGCAACCGTTCCGCTGCGGTTTTCAAGGACTCGGGGTCACTTTCCCCCAGTTGGGCCACAAGAATCTGCACCGCGCCCACGGTTTCCGCTTGGCTCAGGAGACCATCACTCTGGGCGATCGCTAGGTCAGACTTGAGAGCGGTTAACTGCTTCTGGGCTAGCTTCAGGTCATCTTGGAGAGTTGTGACCCGATCGACCACCTCCTCCGGCTTCACCTTAAAGCGATCGCTCAACTCCCGCACCACCTGCTCCCGGAGGTTGAGGTATTCCAGCACCGCTGGGCCAGCGATCGCCTCAATGCGCCGAATGCCTGCCGCCACACCCGTTTCAGACACAATCTTAAACAGGCCAATTTCTGCCGTATTGCTCACATGGGTGCCGCCGCAGAGTTCCATAGATACGCCGGGAAAATCTATCACCCGCACATCATCGGCATATTTCTCCCCAAACATAGCGATCGCCCCCTTGGCTTTCGCATCCGCTAGAGACATGACCGTGATTGTGGCTCCATGGGCTTCCGCAATCCAGGTATTCACCTGGGCCTCAATCTGCTGGATCTGGTCAGGGGTCAGAGGTTTGGCATAGTTGAAGTCAAACCGGAGGCGATCGAAGGACACCAAGGAACCGGCTTGGGAAATGGTGTCACTCACCAAGGTTTTGAGCGCCGCTTGCAGCAGGTGCGTCGCCGTGTGATTGGCCTGGGCTCGACGGCGACAGGCCAGGTCAATCTGGGCCGTGACCCGATCGCCGACGCCCAGACTGCCCCGCTCCACCGTGCCGATGTGGATAAAGATCGAGCCTTCTTTTTGCACATCCTCGATGCGCACCAGGGTATCATCCGCCGATAGATAGCCGCGATCGCCAATTTGACCACCCGACTCGGCATAGAAGGGGGTTTGGTCGAGCACCAGGCGCACCGCTGTCCCCGCCGCCGCCTGATCCACCGGATGACCATCGACGAGTAACACTTGCACCGTAGCGCTGGCGGCCACATCGGCATAGCCCAAAAATTCAGTCTCGTGGATATGCTCAGCCAGTTGATCCAACGCACCCTGCACCGTCAGATCGATGGTTTCATGGGCGGCTTGGGAGCGCTGGCGCTGCTGCTCCATTTCCGTCTCAAACTCAGCCACGTTGACCGTCAACCCCTGTTCTTCGGCAATTTCTTGGGTGAGCTCTAGCGGAAAGCCGTAGGTGTCGTAGAGCACGAAGGCATCCCGTCCGGTAATCTGCCCCCCAGCCGGCACCTTCGACAAGATCTCGCTGAGCAATTTCTCGCCCCGTTCTAGGGTTTCCAAGAAGCGAGCTTCTTCGAGCTGCAGTTCGGCTTGAATCAACGTCGCCCGTTCTCGCACTTGAGGATAAACGTCTTCGCAGAGGGCGATCGCTGTTTCTGCCACCTCGGTGATAAAGGGGCGATCGATCCCCAACAGGCGACCATGGCGCACCACGCGCCGGATTAAGCGCCGCAGCACATAGCCTCGACCCAGATTAGAGGCGGTGATGCCATCGGCAATCATATGCACCACCGAGCGCACGTGATCCCCCACCACCTTCAGAGAAACTTGGGTAGACTCATCCGCCTTGGCATAGTCTAGGTTGGCGATCGCTGCAGCGGTTTTGATGATGGGGAAAATCAGATCGGTCTCATAGTTATTGGGCACCTGCTGCAAAATTTGCGCCATGCGCTCCAGACCTAGGCCGGTGTCAATATTTTGTTTTTGCAGCGGTGTGAGTTGCCCCTCCGCATCCCGGTTGTATTGCATGAACACCAAGTTGTAGAACTCGATGAACCGGCTATCGTCTTCTAGGTCGAGGGTGGCATCGCCCAACTCGGGGTGGAAGTCGTAGTAAATCTCAGAGCAAGGCCCGCAGGGGCCCGTGGGGCCAGACACCCAGAAATTATCCGCTTCATCCATGCGCTGAATGCGGTGGGCGGGAATGCCAACCTGGTCGCGCCAGATGGCAAAGGCTTCATCATCTTCACGAAAGACGCTCACCACCAATCGCTCGGGCGGTAGCCCAAACACCTGCGTAGACAATTCCCAGGCCCAAGCGATCGCATCGGACTTGAAGTAGTCACCAAAGCTGAAGTTGCCCAGCATCTCAAAAAAGGTGTGGTGGCGTGCCGTACGTCCCACATTTTCAATATCGTTGGTGCGAATACATTTTTGAGAACTGGTGGCGCGCAAACAGTCTGGCTGACGCTGTCCTAGGAAAATGGGCTTGAAGGGCAACATCCCCGCAATCGTCAGCAGCACCGTCGGATCCTCCGGTACCAGCGACGCGCTGGGCAAAATGCGATGCCCGCGGGCTTGATAGAACTCTAGGAACGTTTGTCGAATTTGAGCGCCGCTAAGAAAGGTGACCATGGGACTTCCGCAATACAAGCTATGTGCTTAACTCTTCGCATTCTATTGTCAATCATGGGGACAGATTCGACAAAATTTAGCGCGATCGCCCCAGATGTTTCCTTGAAGACAACATGCATCCCACCCTGCAGTTCATTCTGCTCTGTCCTCTGATCCGGGATCCGGAACCCGCAGGTTTTCTGTAAAGAGTTGATGAACTCATAACGATAGACCGTAATCCCTAGGGGAGAGCCTTGTAGATTCATAGCAGATGCCCTCAGATCATGGCTATGTTTCGCCTACGGTTAGCGCAGCTCCCCCATGCGTCTAAGTCTCTTCGTTGGTGCTTCATGCCCTCACGGTTCACAACTCTAGTCTTGGGGAGACACTGCAGAAGCGATCGCTTTTTCTGGAAAAAAGCATTCAAGTACTCGATTTATCTAGTCGTTTTCAGATGATGAACTAGATAGCATCCTCATCATCGCCAGAATTCAAAACCGTAGCATTTGTTACGATAAATTGACGGATTCTTAATTGGAATGCAGGCTTTCAGGTTAAGTCTCCCTGGTATGAATCTAACGCTATCCATCGATTAGCCTGTGAAAAATTGCTATCTCAGCATGGATCAAGCCTGGGGTTTATAACATCATGCATTTATTGCATGATCTTGGTGGAATGCCCCCAACATCCGATAATCATGTTGATATCTTTTCATGGGATTGATTCGCGTCTAGCTTTTCCCCAACCTGCCATCCTGAGCGATCGTTGCCTTTGATATACTCAGCCTGCATTGTGCCGGCTCAGTCCCCGATGCGCGCTCAGCACCTCTTTGCTGCACTGGCCACCTAATCGTTAGCTCCCAGCACAATGGACGGCTCAATTCTCCTCGTTGGAGAGCCTCAGTTTATGTCTAGGTTCTCTGACCTTATCAACCATCTCGGACTCCACTCCATTGAATCTGTCTCTGACGTCGCAGAGGCCATATCCCTTGTGCAAGCCCAGCAGCCCGATGTCCTGCTGTTGCAGGCTGACTATCCCGATGCCTTAGATCTCTGCCGCACCTTTAAGGAGCAAGGGCGGCTGTCGTGGATTTATATCATTTTGGTGGGTCAGGTTCCATGGGTAGATTGGTTTAGCGCGGTCATGACCTCCCAGCAAGTTGCCCAGGAAGATACTGCGATTGAAGCTGGAGCTGATGCCTTTGCCTGGTATGCCGACCCCATCGATAGCCAGCCGATTAAGGTATTGGGCGGCTCTATCCATCGGGAGACCTGTGACGCATCCTGTCAACCAGAAGCCTTGCCTGATCCTGCCCTCCCCCGCGACGCCGGACATTTCAGCCAACTCCTGCTGCGTAGTCTAGGAGCCAAAATTAAATCAGGTTTACGGCGGGTGCAAAACCATCGAGAGCTGATGCGCACCAATGATCTGCTCTCAGCGATCGCCCTCTCGGATCCCCTCACAGAATTAAACAACCGACGGGCCTTTGAATGGGAACTGCCTCGGCAAATCCAAAATGCCCGCAACCGCAAAGCCCCGATTAGCCTATTGGTGTTGGATGTTGATTACTTTAAATCCATCAACGATAACTACGGGCATTTGGTGGGCGATCGCGCCCTGCAACTGATTTCTGCCCGCCTGCGCCACAACCTACGGTTTTGCGACACCCCCTTTCGCTACGGTGGGGAAGAATTTATTGTGATTCTCAACGATACGGATGGGGCAGAAGCGCTGCGCGTGGGGCATCGTCTGCGGCGACGCATGGCAGAACGACCCTTTGCCCTCAGCGATACCCTAGATGTCACCATCACCATTAGCATTGGCAGCGCCTCACTGTTGCCCAGTGATGACGAGCGGGGCATTAGCTTGCTGAACCGAGCCGACCGCAATCTGCTCTCTGCTAAATCACGGGGACGCAATCAGGTGGTGGCTAGCCAAGACGCGGCTCCGGGTTAGGGGCATCGGGTAGCGCATCGGGTTCGAGCAACCAAAGAGCATAGCCGCGAATCGTTTGGGTGATAATGACCCCATGACCGCGATCG
The DNA here is from genome assembly GCA_007694125.1 of Leptolyngbya sp. DLM2.Bin15. Classification (GTDB taxonomy): domain Bacteria; phylum Cyanobacteriota; class Cyanobacteriia; order RECH01; family RECH01; genus RECH01. The sequence goes on along the minus strand of RECH01000302.1, from coordinate 10,051 downwards.
CTCAACTTAGCCGAGGCCCGCTGAGCATGATGGGCCTGGTTCACAATGCGAAACAGGCTATAGTACTGGTCGCCCACCCGAATCGCAGCCAGGCGATCGCCCTGGTGGGGCACACGAATATGACAGGGATAGTAGCGCTCCTGTACCGGCGGGAGGGTTGAGGATCGTCTGCGAGCTAACATCTGCGCCTCTGGCTCCCAGACCCAAATCGCATAGCCGGTGGGTAACAGCGTTATGAGGGATGGATCGCCTTGCTCCTGAAGACGGTGGGCGATCGCTTGAGCGTCTTGCAGCGACTGCTGAGCTTTAAATAGGCTATAAAACCGACCCGCAACTGCGATCGCCGCCACCGGTCGTGCTTGCTCTGGAATGGTGACGTGACAGGTCTGGTACTCGGTTCGTCGGAGAACATCATGGCGATCGCTACCCTCTTGCATAGAACGATAGGGGAGATTGCAAACTGGGAGTTGGGGAATGAGAGACGTCATGACTCACCTCTAGGGTCGATCAGATCCAGGTTGTGGTTGCTACTCCACCTATCTCACCGCGATCAAAAAATCCGGCTAATTGTGCCTGTTCAGCGAAAACTTTGCGATCGCCTTCTAAGATATAAAGTTTTACCTAGATTGGAGCAAGAACCCTCCGTATAATCACGATAATCACGGCGATTTTGGCTCATCTCCTTGATCCAGGATCCGTAGACCACGCTCAAGACTGACGGCGATCGCGGGGATGATCAGGAGGCAAGGTAAAGGCAGCGATCAAAATGCAAAGAATACCGATGTTAATGCAGATATCCGCCACGTTGAACACGGGGAAGCGAATCAGCCGAAAGTCTAGGAAATCAACTACTTCACCGGTAGCAAAGCGATCAACACCATTCCCCAGTGCGCCCCCCAAAATAAACCCATAGCCCACCTGCTCTAGGCGGCTGAGGTGGGGCCCCAGGCAAGCAAAGGCCATCAGCCCTAAGCTAACCAGCAACGACAGCCAGCGCAGCCAGGTGCCGTTATCGCTAAATAGGCTAAAGGCAGCTCCGGTGTTGGTGACAAAGGTGAAGTGAAAGACACCCTCCCAGATGGGCACCGTTTCCCCTAGCTCTAAAGCCTGCACTGTCCAGTACTTGGTGATTTGATCCGCCACCAAACCAATGAAGGCGATAATCCAAAACAGATGGTTTTTGAACGTCATGGGTTGGTCTGGCAATGCATGTCTGTGATCTGGGTTTGGGGTGGGGAGAATCAAGAGCGATCGCTCCATGGGAGACTCAGCGTTCCCGATCACCCTTGCCCATACTAGAGACAAATGGGGATCAATGGATCGCTCGGGGCAGAATTGGGAGGCGATCGCGTTTGTTCAACGGTTACGGTTGCTAGTCCGTCAGTCAACGATTTCAGTAGGTGCTATTAGGCGTAGTCGTAACGCACCGTCTTGTAAAGCTTTGATGGGTTACCCTATCGCTCGCCATCGCGCCCTCAACATCCATAGGGCATTTTGCTGCGTTAACCCTTTAGTAAAACATCAGGCGACGTAAGCCAAAGGCTAGAACCGTGACCGCACAGGCGATCGCTAACTGTCCTGGAAAGGGATGGAGGGAATAGAGCAAGACCTGTTGCAGAAACGAGCCAGAGGTCGTCGTCAGCCAACCACCCCAACGGGCGATCGCTAAATAGCTGATGCCTACCCCATGAATGACCAGCAAACCACTGATGCAACTAAGCGCCAACGACTCTAGGCGAGGCGGCATTTGAAAGGCTAAGGATCCACAAACCCACGCCCCTGGCACAAACCCTAATAGGTAACCAAAAGTGGGGGATTGCACATAGCCAAAGCCACCCCCTTGAGTGAAAATATCGAGCCAGGTGAGACCCAGAGCTAAGTAGGCCAACTGGGACATGATGCCTGCATTCTTTCCTCCCAGGCATCCCACCAACAGCACCGCTGCAATTTGGTAGCTGACACCAAGGGACTGGGTAACCATGCCCGAGTGGTTCCATAGCCATGGCACATTCATGATGGACGCTTCTAGGAACGTGCCACCAATGGTTAGAATTAGCCCAATCAAGGCCCAGATTAGCTCAGTTGGCGCAGACACATTCAACTTCAACATTAGAGAAGGTCACGTTAGCGGTTAGCCATCTTGGTCGTCAGCCCCGATTGCCGGTGTAGGTGATCGCCCCCATACCTAGGTCAGCAAACTTCTGCTTATCATGACATTTGTTGAGCAGAAACCGCTCCATCATGTCAGAGATTTGACATTGTGTTCGACATTTACGTTTACGTTTGCGATCGCACAGGAAGCTTAGCCGCTGGGATTATAGATGCGATCGCTCCCTAGGACAAAAAGGGGCGGGCTAGGAAGAAACTAGCAATGGATTTAGCATCAACTAACTGACCCTCGAAGATAGCCCGCTCCACCTCTGCCACCGTCATATGTACCACATCAATGTCTTCATCCAGATCCTGAGCGAGGGGTACCTCCAGCTTTTCTAGATCTTGGGCTAGAAAAGCATAGATTTTCTCATCGGAATAGCCAGGGGCCAGCAAAAATGTCCCGAGGGTTTGCCAACGCTGGGCGCGATAGCCCACCTCTTCCTGAATTTCACGCTGGATGGTGGTTGCCGGATCTTCATGGGGTTCGATCGTCCCAGCCGGAAACTCTAGCAATCGCCCACAGGCGGCAAAGCGATATTGTTTGGTTAACACCAGTTGCCCATCTGGAGTCACCGGAATGGCTAATGCCCCACCCGGATGACGGATGCATTCACAATCTGCATCAGTGCGATTGGGTAGGCGGAGGCGAGCAACTTCAAAGGCAAACTTACGCCCTTGATACAGCAGTTTTTGCTTTAACAATTGGGGTGGTTCTTGACCATTGATCATGGGTCAGGCTCGAAGGTCTCAAGGGTAAACAGAATTGATGTCCAGAGTGCCACTATATCAAAACACAGCCTATGCTAATGAGCAGAGGCATATAAGGGTTTAATCACAGCGTCTATGCAGAGTTTTACCGCACTATTGCCCGACTCAATGCTCTCTGTGGCGGGGCTGAATGCCCATATTCAGTCTGTTGTAGAGGCAGATCCACAGTTGCAGCAGGTGTGGGTGATGGGGGAGGTGTCGAGTGCTAACCGCTACCGCAGTGGTTTATTCTTTACGCTCCATGACCCGGATGCCCTAGCATCGGTGCATTGTGTGGTGTGGAATAGTCAACTGTCGCGGTTGACAACGGTGCCCAATCCTGGCGCGCAGTTGATTGTGCTAGGGCAGGTGCGGGTCTATCCTCGGCGAGGGCAGTATCAACTGATTGTGACCCAAACCATTCCCGCCGGGGCCGGTTTACGGGCCATTCGCTATCAGCAATTGCGCGATCGCCTCCAGGCAGAAGGGTTGTTTGATGATCACCACAAGCGATCGCTGCCTGCCCATCCCCAAACCGTGGCGGTGGTCACCTCACCGCAGGCTGCCGCTTGGGGCGATGTTCAGCGCACCCTGCGTTCCCGCTACCCAGGTCTACATGTGCTGTTTTCCCCGGCCCTTGTCCAGGGTGACCAAGCGCCCGATAGCATCGTGGCGGCCATCGAGCGGGTGGTGCAGGATGGCCGGGCTGAGGTGCTAATTCTGTCTCGGGGCGGCGGGGCGGCAGAAGATATGGTGTGTTTTGATGATGAGCGGGTGGTGCGGGCGATCGCTGCCTGTCCCATTCCCATTGTGTCGGGCATTGGTCACCAGCGGGATGAATCCTTATCAGACCTAGCCGCCGATGTTTGTGCCCATACGCCCACGGCGGCAGCAGAATTGGCGGTGCCCGACCTCCAAGCGCTCTTGACCCAGCATCACGAGCGAGTATTGTCCCTCAAGCAAGCGGTTAGGACTTACCTCGATCAGGTCGAAGCCCGCCTGCAGCGATCGCGATCGCGCCTTCAACAGGTGCGTCTCGACCGTCGTCTGCGGCAGGAAACCCAAGTCGTGCAGTGGTTACAGCAACAGCTCATTCAGTCTGTCCGTCGTCAACTGACCACTCAACAGCAGCGCTGCTACGCCCTAAAACAAGCACTAATCTCCATTGATCCCACCGCCGTCCTCCAGCGAGGGTATGCAGTGGTGCGCAATGAGCAGGGACAGATCGTGCGTTCGGTGCAGGGCTTGCCCGCTGGACATCCCCTGAAGATTACCTTCGCGGATGGCACCATTCAGGTGCAGGTCACTGCTGTTGAGCCCATTCCGCCGCCCACGTCCTAATCTTGGAGTTGTATGATTGATTTCCCTGATGGGACAGTTCCACCGGATCATAACCAGCCTTTGCCCGACGATTGGCATTATGAAACGACCGTGGCAGAGGTTGAGACCATTATTGAGCAAATTGAAATGGGGGAACTGGAGTTAGCGGATGTGTTTGAACAATTTGCCACCGCCGTTCAGTACCTGCAACAGTGCGAGGCATTTTTGTCGGAGCATCAGCAGCAGATGGATTTGCTGATTGAAACCCTGGCGGAGGAAGATTGAGGCTGGGGCACGAGACTCTGCATCGCCAATAGATACGCCCTCGATCACCTAGGGGGCGATCGCTTCTGTAGCGTGGCTTCGACGGGAGTTCGAAATCTTCTTCCCTGCCCAACGTCCATACAAGGCGCTACCGAACAAGGCGCTACCGACGGAAGTGGAAACGATAGCCTGTGTAGCGATCGCTCTCATACTGCACCACAAGCCACGTTTGCGGATCGAATTCTAGGGGATAGGCATCTTCTCTGGTGGCTGGCTCAGTGCCCTCTAGGGCGGCAAGCTGGCAGTAGGGGCTTTGTAAAACAGCTTGGAGTTCCTGCCGTGACTGGCCATCGGGGATGTCAAGCAATTGCGAAAGTTGACGGCGCGAGAGGGTGCGATCGCCGTTGGTTTCTCCCTGGCAGCGATCGCCCTGATCGTTCCTAGCGAGGAGGCTGAGGGGATTCAGACCGGTGACTAATCCAATCAGCACCAGGATCATGCTGCATAGGATGGTGAATTGAAGGGTGCGGGCGGACATCGGCCGTTCTGCCATGACGTACTAACTCCTTGACATGAGGAACCTCAACCTAAAGGTCATCAACGCATCTAAATGCGTCCACCGATGAGCAACCCGATCACAATCAGGGTGAGCCGGTAGGCGGTGACAAATCCCGTCTGGGGGGCAAGGGTGACTCGAAAAACGGCGATCGCCGCTGGAACCACCATCAGCATCAACCACAGGGGCTGTAGGGAGGGCCAAGCTGCCTGCGCTGCCGCCAAGATGACGCGGGCGATCGCAGCTCCGACAATCCACAGGGCCGCTCCCTGCAGATCAAGCACCGGTAGCTGGGGCGTGGTAGTGCGAAACCGGTGGCGGCGGCGCTGCTGTTGATGCAGTCGCACGAGCCCTGCCTGGAGCGATCGCCCTACGCTGAGCAATCCCATCCAGATCTGCCATCCAGGATGATCGGCGAGTCTGGCGGGCGGCTTGGGTCGGGACGATGAACGGGAGGCGGGCTGTGATGTGGACTGTGATGTGGGCTGTGATGATGAACGCGAATCCGAGAACAGCGATTGCTCGGGCACAGCGGTCTGAGGAGCAACGACCCGATCGCCCTGGATGGGTCGGGGGTATGCCCGATCGGAAGGTGGCTGGGGCATAGCAGATCGGTAGCGCTCATCCAGCGATCGCGGTGTTAATTGCCAGAGCCCATCTCCCCCAGCCGTAACCTGGGGAACGCCCACTAAAGCTGGATCCACTGCCAAAGGAATCATGGGGGGGCGATCGCGGAGCCTTGACCCTTGATGCCACAGCACACTCACCTCCTCGGCCACAGTCCATAGGTCTACAAGGGCGGTTTCTTGCTGATCTGCTAAATGGTTGACGTGGCGAATCTGGGTCTCAAACCGCTGCCAGGCCTCTTCTAGCTGGGCCGATTGCCAATCTTGATCTGAAAAGGTGGTGTCAGAGGTGGCTGCCGATGCAGGTTCACGGCGATGCGGCATGGCATAGGTCACGGCGGTGAGCCGATCGGGGATGGAGTCTAGATCATCGAGAGGGACGCGAGGGGAGGAGGACAGCGATGTCTGACGTGGCGGAGGGAAGGGCTGGTAGTCGTCTGCAGCAGGGACGCTAGTAGAAGAGCTGGTAGAGGCGCTGGCCGTATCTTGGGGCGATCGCTCCCCCTCTGGCGATGCTTGAGCAGTTTGAAAATAACGCTGCACGCGCTGCTGCAGGTGCCGAAGCTCGGCATAAATAGCTTGCTGTTCAGATCGCAGGGAGTCCATGGCAATCGGGGTAAAAGTCCTGTACTCATTATAGTACATATGTATTAATCTGCAAGCCTGAGGTTCGTGACGGCGAGCCATTTGGGCCCATTCCTGCTGATAACTTGGGCAACTGGCGGCAAACCCGCCTATGGGGTTACGGTTCCCCCCAACCCAAGCGATCGCCTTCACTTCTACACTGAAGACATGGCAAGGCTCCACCGGTCACGCTTCTTCCCTCGATGGGGCGGACAGGGTTCCATCGGTTTCGGTTGAACCAGGAGAATGCTAAAGCTTCGCAGGCTTGTTCCTTTGCTCCCAGGATCTATCTAGAACTATGCATCTAGGTTGAAAAAGACCTAGATTTCTTGGGTGAGAAGCCGTGAACCGTCCACTGTGGTTCGGTAACCACGCCTTCATGGGGAGGCGGTCGGACAAGCAATATAGAAGCAAGTCAAAACATCGAAACAGAACGTCGATGATGCAAATTGGTTGACAAACGCTGCTCAATGCATGGAAATGCCTGATCTCAGAGACGGGGCTATATGAATTTCGTCTGATAGTCAGTGCATGGCTGGTCTGGCACGTGGGGTGAGCTAGGGTCTCAATCGGTGAGACAAGGTTCCCCGCCGGAGCTTGGTTAGGTATCTAGATTGATCCCGCCAACATCCGGTTCTCGTGCAGGCTCAGCGATCGCTCAAGTCTAGTTCAGGTACGGCAGTATTCCTATATAGAGATGGTGTGGAACGACCCGCAAGCTTTGAGATGATGAGCAGTCGTGGGCGTCTTCAAGGGAGTTCGGTTGTCCCGGATCCCAGTCCCGGCGTCTCCTGGGGGCCCTGTATGCCCTCGTCGCCTAACCAATTTGCCCCATTCGTCAGTGACCCCAGTCGTAACCCGGAGTAACGCAAGCTATGGCAAAAGTTGTTGGAATTGACCTTGGAACAACAAATTCCTGTGTCGCGGTCATGGAAGGTGGGAAGCCAACCGTCATCGCCAACGCAGAAGGATTTCGGACAACTCCCTCGGTCGTCGCCTATGCAAAAAATGGCGATCGCCTTGTAGGGCAAATTGCAAAGCGTCAAGCGGTGATGAACCCAGAGAACACCTTCTACTCGGTGAAGCGGTTCATTGGCCGACGCTTTGATGAAGTCACCCATGAAACCACCGAAGTGTCCTACCAGGTGCTGAACGTCAACGGTAACGTGAAGATTGACTGTTCATCGGTGGGTAAGCAGTTTGCGCCGGAAGAAATTTCTGCCCAAGTTCTGCGGAAGCTGATTGATGATGCTAGCAAGTATCTCGGTGAAACGGTCACCCAAGCCGTGATTACCGTTCCGGCTTACTTCAACGACTCCCAGCGGCAAGCCACCAAGGACGCGGGTAAGATTGCCGGCGTGGAAGTGCTGCGGATTATCAACGAGCCAACCGCCGCTTCTCTGTCCTACGGTCTCGATCGCAAGAGCAATGAAACCGTACTGGTGTTTGACTTGGGTGGTGGTACCTTCGACGTCTCCATCCTAGAGGTGGGTGATGGCGTGTTTGAAGTACTAGCTACCTCTGGAGACACCCACCTGGGTGGGGATGACTTCGACAAGAAAATTGTGGACTTCTTGGCTGGAGAATTCCAAAAGGTTGAAGGCATTGACCTCCGCAAAGACAAGCAAGCCCTGCAGCGGCTCACGGAAGCTGCCGAGAAGGCCAAGATTGAGCTGTCGAGCGTCACCCAGGCTGAAATCAACCTGCCCTTCATCACCGCAACTCAGGATGGGCCGAAGCACCTAGATACCACCCTGACCCGGGCCAAGTTTGAAGAACTGTGCTCCGACTTGATCGATCGCTGTCGCGTGCCGGTGGAAAACGCCATGCGTGACGCCAAGCTCGATAAGTCTGCCATTGATGAAGTGGTGATGGTGGGGGGGTCCACCCGGATTCCCGCTGTGCAGGCACTGGTGAAGCGAGTTTTGGACAAAGATCCTAACCAAACCGTGAACCCGGATGAAGTGGTGGCAGTGGGCGCGGCGATTCAAGCCGGTGTCCTTGCTGGGGAAGTGAAAGACATCTTGCTGCTTGACGTGACGCCGCTTTCCTTGGGTGTAGAAACCTTGGGCGGTGTGATGACCAAGATTATTCCTCGCAACACCACCATTCCCACCAAGAAGTCTGAGGTGTTCTCCACCGCTGCCGATGGGCAGACCAATGTGGAAATCCACGTTCTCCAAGGGGAACGGGAAATGTCCAACGACAACAAGAGCTTGGGAACCTTCCGTCTAGATGGCATTCCCCCTGCCTCTCGCGGTGTTCCTCAGATTGAAGTGACCTTCGATATTGATGCCAACGGTATCCTGAATGTGCGCGCCAAGGATAAGGGCACGGGCAAGGAGCAATCCATCAGCATTACCGGTGCCTCCACCCTGCCAGACAACGAAGTGGATCGGATGGTGCGGGAAGCCGAAGCCAATGCAGAAAACGATCGCGAACGGCGGGAGCGCATCGACCTCAAGAACCAAGCCGATTCCTTGGCCTACCAAACCGAGAAGCAGCTCGGCGAATTGGGCGACAAGGTGCCGGCGGCCGACAAAGAGAAAATCGATGGTTTGGTGAAGTCCCTACGGGAAGCGATCGCCAGCGAAGACTACGATGCCATGAAAACCCTGACCACAGAACTGCAGGAAGCGTTCTACAGCGTCAGCAACAACCTCTATCAGCAAGCGGGCGGTGAAGGCCCAGTGCCTGGAGGCGAAGGCGGCCCCACGCCTCCCAGCGACGGTGATGACGACGATGTGATCGACGCCGATTTCACCGAAACCGACAAGTAGAGGTTTCATCGATCTCTAACGAGATCGTCCAACCATTCACGTCGAACATAATGACCAGGGGGCGATCGCTCCCTGGTTTTTCTTGGGTCTTCAAGACGGTATGGTTCAGGACGATGAAGCAACAGTGGGCTGCAAGGAAGGTTCTGGAGAAGACTCCTGGAGCGGTGGCCGCAGAGCTAGATACAGAGCGGGGCCCACCAACGGAGTGAGGGCCACAGCCCAAAATATCCAGCGGGCGGTGAGGCCACGCCGGGCCATATCATCCCCCAACACAACCGGAAACAGCAGACCGAGCAGACAAAAATCTAGGCTCATCACATGGATAAACCGGCTGGTTTGCCATTGCTGGACAAAATCACCCCAATCTCCCGTCCAGCAGCCATAGCCTAGGAGAACAAATACGCCGAGGGCGATCGCTGCCCCATTCCAGCGCGAGTCCACCAGGGCCAGCAGCTTAGATTTCGTCCCGGAAAAGCTGGGATTGGGTCGGCGCAACCCCATATAGGGCAATAGGGCAAACGCCCCTACGGCAAAGGAGCCGAGCACAAAGGGCCAGGCTGGAAACCGCTGTCCGGATCCATCGATCAGCAACACACTAGCGTAGATCATCGGCCATAGACCCATGATGTTGAACAGCGCCACAATCAACGGGTTAATGCCCTGCCATTGCCCCGAGGCTAAGGCTTGAATGAGCGTGACGGTATCGGCTTGATCGGGGGGAGAAAATCCAAAGGCATAGACAATAAAGCCTAGCCACAGTCCCCAAGCTACCCAGGTTTTCACAGTGGAATCGTCCTCCTAATAGTCTTCTTTACTATAGAGTTCCATCTACTATGGGGTGCAACCTCCAGCCCTCACCATCTGGCTATTGCCAGAGATAGAAGAAACGAGGGCGCTCAGCCCCAAGGAGCATTTAGATGTGGAGAAGATTTATAGTTTTTTGCCAATACATCAAGCAATCTTAACCGTTGATCGGTTTT
>RECH01000296.1 GCA_007694125.1 Leptolyngbya sp. DLM2.Bin15 | reverse complement strand
CACTAGTCTAATTAGACACCCGACGTTTGCTCCTTTAGTACCATGGCTAAATCCAAACCGTCTGAAACAATCCCCAAGGCAATGGTTGAGACGTTCAACAGCATTGTTGAACTAACCGATGAATTTGCGCACGAGCATCTCAATGAAGAGTATGCCCAACTGATTCGCCAGGCCACAGCAGCACTTTGTCGTAAGCGTCCCTCACCGCTTGCTAAAGGACAGACCAAAAGTTGGGCTGGCGGCATCACCCACGCCCTTGGCATGGTCAATTTTCTCTTTGACCCGTCCCAAACTCCCCATGTAACGTCAGCTCAGCTTTATCAATGGTTTGGCATTTCAAGCAGCACCGGACAGAGTAAGTCGAAGCTAGTACGGGATAAGCTAGATATGCACCAGATCGACCCAGACTGGTGCTTACCCAGTCGCATGGAAGACAATCCGCTCATTTGGATTTTATCTGTCAACGGAATTTTGATGGATGTCCGAAGTGCCCCCTTAGTCGTCCAAATAGATGCCTTTCGTCAGGGTCTTATTCCCTACATCCCTAAGGCTAAAGATCAGAGTGAGGCGATAGCAGCTCAGCTCGATCGCCTCAGCAGCGCCACCAAGAAATCGACGTCAAAATCAAGGAAGAAGCAGCAATCAAGCAAGAAGCCATCACCTCATCCGCCAGCATCTTCAGAGGCTCTCCAGTCAGTCTATGTCCTTGAAGTGATGTTGATAGATGGGCCACTAACGGATAAGTTTATTCAAAAGAATCCTCACGTACTTCGCACCATCGAGATACAGGGTCATCAAACCCTAGCAGATTTTCATCAGATCATCTTCAAGGCTTTTAATCGCGAAGAAGAGCACATGTATGAATTTCAGCTTAAGGGACAGGGGCCCAGAGACCCCAATGCAGAACGCTATGGGTTAGAATTTGCCCTAAACGATGATTTTGCTCCGCTCAATGGGGATGTGGCCAAAACCCAAATTGGGTCATTAGGTCTAGAACTTGAGGAAATGTTTGGTTACTGGTTTGATTTTGGCGATAGCTGGTGGCATCGGATTCAGGTACTAGCCATCCAAGATCCAAAGCCCAGAGTTAAGTATCCTCGAATTACAAATCGCATTGGGACTAGCCCACCCCAATATGCTGATTTCGACTAGGTCAGCACAGCTAAGGGTTCGGCGTTAGGGCAAGAGATCGTATCGTGCTAGCGTCATCTTTTATGACCTGGATTTGATCCTTGACGCATCCATTGCCATACCTGTGGTTGCTGCTCCCCAATCCCACCTCTATGGCTGCATGATGACGGCTCAACAATACGCCTTCAAGACCTTGAAGTGCGGTTTTTCAGTCTGTCTCCGAAGGACAAACTGGACACCATTAAATACTTGTATCAAGTCCGGTTGAATGGTCATGGTTGGGACATTCTGCATTCGATTCCCCGCTTCACCGCCCCCTTGGCAAGGGAGCTACCAACATCTAGGTACTGCCTCAGTCTTGAATGAATATCTTGAATCAATAGTGGGTCTAACTGGATTTGATATTATCCATAGCCTGCTTGCTATCTGGGAACCATCACGGTGATACTTGCGTTGACTTAGGCGATCGCCCCCAGCCCATAGCGCCCTGGAGATAGGTTAACCCTACTGTAGACAAGAAACCAACATAGGCGATCGCTTGGGCCAGATAGAGCGTTTGGGTATAGCCAAAAAATGCTTTGAGTAAGATACCAGGAAATTGGCGATCGGGGAGAATCTGGCTTAGATCCCAGACCTGCGGGCCCAATAGACAGGCACCGCTGGGGGCACAGAGATCTGACCAGTTGGGATCATAGAGGGATAGAAGCTGCAGCGCCGCATCCAAATGTCGCAACGCCGAGACAACGAGACCGGCCACAATCAGCAACAGCAAGACCCCCATCACCTGGAAAAAGCGTCGCAGGTTAATTTTGATGCCCAGTTGAAACAATAGGGTACCGATCACCACCGCACCGGCTAGGCCAGCGATCGCTCCCGCCACCGGCACCCAGCCCTGCTGAAACTTGGCCGCAATGAACAGCACCGTCTCAAAGCCTTCCCGCAGAACCGCGATGGCAATCAGCGAAAACACACTCCATCCAGCGGCTAGCCCCGTACGATCGACGGCGCTGGAAATCGCCCCTTCCACATCCGCCTTCATCGACTTGGCCTGCTGGGTCATCCAAATCAACATCCAGCTCAGGAGGGCGATCGCCCCCAGCTCAAATCCACCTTCTAAAGCCGGTTTCGCGATCGCTCCATAGCCCTGCTCCGCCTGGGATAGCCTTGTCAGCAACGAGAGCAGCAGCGCACCGATCACAAGGCTGCCTGCCACCCCCGCCCCAATGCCGCCATAGACCCAGCCATGGAGGCGCGACTGATTGGCCTTTTGTAAGTAGGCCATCACAATGCCTACCACCAGCGCCGCTTCCACACCTTCACGCAACGTAATCACAAAAGTCGGCAAGGCCGCCGTCAGATCGGTCATACTAGTAAATTCTGAGATTTTATGGCCCAAGGGCATAGCCCCCAGTCCCGTAAGATATTGTAACGAGTTTGAGGGTGGCTCATACGTCCACCGCTCAAGTCCCACAGGAGCGATCGCATTTTGGTAGACCTACAGCCGTCCGAATTAGACCCAACCCCCGCGCCCGATTGGCAGCAGGGCGACCTCATTTCTTTAGATATTGACGACCTTAGCTCTGGAGGAGATGGGGTCGGACGCTGGCAGGGTCGGGTCGTTTTTGTGCCCGACAGCGTTCCTGGCGACCATGCAGAGGTGCGGCTGGTGCGGGTCAAGCGCCAATATGCCCATGGCAAGCTGCGCAAGGTGATCACCCCATCCCCCCATCGGGTGCGCCCAGCCTGCATTGTGGCGGATAAATGCGGCGGCTGTCAGTGGCAGGTGGTCAGCTATGAGCAGCAGCTTCAGTCGAAGTATCAACAGGTGGTGCAGGCCCTAGAGCGCATTGGCGGCTTAGAGAATCCGCCGGTGGATCAACCCCTACCTTCTGCCCCCCTGGCCTATCGCAATAAAGTCACCTATCCCCTAGCCATGGCTGGCGAGAAGGTGCAGGCGGGCTACTACCAAAAGGGTAGCCATCGCTTAGTCAATCTCAACCAATGTCCCGTCCAGGACGAGCGCCTAAATCCCCTCCTGGCCGAGATCAAGCAAGATATTCAGCGGCGCGGCTGGCCCATCTATCGCGAAAAGCCCCATCGTGGCCTTCTGCGTCACGTCAGCTTCCGCATCGGGCGACGCACGGGGGAACTGTTGCTGACCTTAGTGTCCACCGATTGGGATATTCCTGGCATTGAGGAGCAGGCCCAGCAATGGCTCAACCGCTACCCAGACCTCGTGGGCGTCTGTGTGAACCTGAATGGCGATCGCACCAATGCTATTTTTGGCCCCGAGACCCGCTGTGTTGCCGGGCAGCATTACCTAACGGAACAGTTTGCCAATCTGACCTTCCATATTCAGTCCACCACCTTTTTCCAAGTCAACACCGAGCAAGCCGAGGCGCTGCTGAATGTCATCCTGGAGGAGCTGGCCCTAACCGGCACAGAGCGCATCGTGGATGTTTACTGCGGCATTGGCACCCTGACCCTGTCGATCGCCCAGCAGGCCGAATCCGTGATTGGCATTGAGCTACAGCCGGAGGCCGCGGAGCAGGGTCAGGATAATGCCATCCTCAACGGCATCGCCAACACCGTCTTCCTAGCGGGCTCAGCGGAGCGGTTACTAGCAGAAACGGTGCGATCGCTCTCCGCTGCCCCAGACGTGATCTTGCTCGATCCGCCCCGACGCGGCTGTGACCCGTTCGTGCTCGAAACCCTACTGGAGGTGATGCCCGAGCGGATTGTCTACGTGAGCTGCAACCCCGCCACCCTCGCCCGCGACCTGATGCGGCTTTGTGAAAGCGGCTATCGTCTAGCCCGCGTGCAGCCCGTGGATTTCTTCCCCCAAACGGCTCATATTGAATGTGCGGCCTTTCTAGTACGGCGTTGAACCAGGGGAGAGAGGTTGCGCCACGCTATCAGATCTGACCTGTGGTTCGCTCTCCCGCCGATTCCCCTGAATGTCCCTGGATCAGGGGAAGATGGATCATGTCTTTGAGGAGTGTGATGTTTTGCCATGCCCACGATCAACCTGAGCCAAATTGCCCAGCATCTTCAGTCCCAGCACACCACTGCCCAGGATCCGGAGATCAGCGGAGTGGCGGCTATTGACGAAGCCCAACCCGGACAACTGAGCTACATCGAAGGCGAGACCTTCGCGGCCCAGATCGCCACCACCCAAGCCAGCGCCTTGATTTTGCCCATGAATGAGGCCTTGCAGGCGGCGGCTGATGCTCGCCAACTGGCTTGGGTGAGCGTTCCCCAACCGCGTCTAGCCTTTGCCCAGGCGATCGCCCTTTTTTACCAACCCTTCAAGCCAGCTCCTGGCATTCACCCCAGCGCCGTCATTGATCCATCGGTACAGCTCGGAGAGGGGATATCTATTGGAGCCCATGTGGTGCTTCAGGCTGGCGTGCGCTTGGGAGACGGCGTGTGCATCCATGCCAACGTCGTCGTCTATCCGGGTGTACAAATTGGCGATCGCTCCCTCCTCCATGCCAACTGCGTCATCCATGAACGCAGCATCCTAGGAGCCGACTGCGTCATCCATAGCGGTGCCTGCATTGGGGCAGAAGGTTTTGGCTTTGTCCCCACCGCCGAGGGCTGGTTCAAGATGGAGCAGTCGGGGCAGGTGGTTTTGGAAGATGGTGTCGAAATTGGCTGCAACTCGGCGGTAGACCGTCCCGCTGTGGGTGAAACCCGCATCCGCCGCTATACCAAACTCGATAACTTGGTGCATGTGGCCCACGGCTGTCAGATTGGCGAAGCCTGCGCCATGGCGGCCCAAGTGGGTCTAGCGGGCGGCGTCAAGGTGGGCAATCGGGTGATTTTGGCAGGTCAGGTGGGCATTGCCAATCAGGTGACCATCGGTGATGGCGCGATCGCCACGGCCCAGACCGGCGTCCACCGCGATGTGGAACCGGGAGCGATCGTCTCTGGCTATCCAGCCATTCCCAACCGCCTCTGGCTAAAAATTTCCGCCGTGTATAACCGTCTACCAGATATGTACCAATCCCTACGCGAGATTCGCCGTCAACTCAAGTAGGCAGGCTCTCAATCAGGAATTCCAATCAGGATATGAGGAGAGAGCCGGGCGCAGTCTGGCACATCTGAACGCCGTGGTACCGATCCGACTCTCCCTGCGAATGTCTCGAACGGTTTCTGTCCCGCTACTTACCGCCGTAGTAAAACGCGACTTCCTTATCCTTGAGCGGCGCAAAATCTGCAGCGATCAACTTTTGGTTCAACTCCGCTTGGAGCAGATGTTTCGCACCAATCCGCACAATCCGCGATCGCATCGTATTACTCACACCACTGCGCTGCCGGTTAGACTCGTAGCCCATGACGGTGGTGTAAAGATCAAGCTTCGCCGTGGGGATCGGACTGCCATCAAAATCAATGCCAGCAGCGATCGCTGTATCCACCGCATCGGCACCGGTCGTTTGTTGAAGATCGGAAGACATGGTTCAATTCTGGTTAAAGGTCTAAAACAATGGGTCGAACGCCCGCTAGTGTTTAGCGTAGTCGAAATTGGGGACAGTTCAACCCAGCGATTGCCCTCAGATCTACGGTGTACAGCGGAGATATGCCTATGGTTGAACCTCAACCTCGGGGGCCCATGAATCGAACCCTGATTCTCACCGAGAGCGATCGCGATCGCCTCCAACCCCGTCTGCTCGATGCTGCCGCCCTATCGCCTCACGCTTCCTTACCCACAGGTACCCTCTGGGGCGATTGCCTCCAGCTTGCCTCCCAGATGCCGCCCCAGTCCGTAGATTTATTGATTCTCGACCCGCCCTATAACCTCACCAAAAATTTCCACGGCTACCAGTTCACTCAGCAACCCATTGAAGACTATACCGCTTGGCTGCGCCAGGTAGTTTTGGCGTTCATACCCTTGCTGAAGCCAACCGCTAGCCTGTATATCTGCGGCGATTGGCGCTCCTCCACCTCAATTTTTGCCGTCGCCGCCGACTATTTTGTCGTCCGCAATCGCATCACCTGGGAGCGAGAAAAGGGACGAGGTGCCAAGAAAAACTGGAAAAATGCGAGCGAAGATATTTGGTTTTGCACCGTCAGCGATCGCTACACCTTCTGCGTCGATGCCGTCAAGCTCCGGCGGCGAGTCCTAGCGCCCTACCGCCGTGCGGATGGCCAACCTAAGGACTGGCAGGCGACCGACGATGGCAAGTTTCGCGATACCCATCCGTCTAACTTTTGGAGCGATATCACCATTCCCTTTTGGTCGATGCCCGAAAATACCGACCATCCCACCCAAAAAAGCGAAAAGCTGATCGCCAAACTGGTGTTAGCGAGTAGCCAACCCGGTCAAGTGATTTTGGATCCATTTGTGGGCAGCGGCACCACCTCGGTGGTCGCCAAAAAGTTGGGACGGCAGTATCTGGGCATCGATCGCAATCTAGACTATTGCCTGTTAACCGAACGACGGCTGGAGCTAGCCGACCAACACCCCGCCATTCAAGGCTTTACCCACCAGGTTTTCTGGGAACGCAATTCCTCGCCGCCGCCGGATTGATCCAACTGGGAGCGATCGCCCCCCAAGCTCCCCCCCTGGGAGTTCAAGTCATATCAAATCCGGTTAGACAGGCCACGTAGTCAAACCTTGGTCAGTGCCTGGGTGTCTGGAGCCCCCTTGCAAGGGGGCAGCGAAGCGGGGGATCAAATGCAGGATGTCCCAACAATGACCATTCAACCGGACTTGAGATTAGCCTATTCATGGGCGATCGCATTGGGCATCATCGTGCCCGTGAGAATCGCGTTGTGAAGATTCACCTGGTTGAGATTAGCGCTAATCAAAATTGCGTCGGTGAGGTTCGCTTCACTCAAGTTGGCCCAGCTCAGAGAAGCACGATGCAAATTTGCCCCGGTTAGATCCACCCCGCGCATGGACGTCCAGTTGAGGTTAACACCGCGCATATTAGCCGATCGCAGGACGGTATTCAGCAAGCTTGCGCCCGTAAAGCGGGCCCGACGCAGGTCAGAATCTTCTAAATTGGCCTCATCAAGATTGGCTCCTTGCAGGATGGCATCAATCAGCTTGGCACCCCGGAGAATAGCGCCGGTCAAAATAGCGTTGCTCAAATTGGCTGATTCAAGAATGGCATCCGTGAGGTTGGTGTCGATCAACTTGGTGCGATTGAGACAAGCATCACGCAGATTAGCCGCTAGCAACGTCGCCTTGTTCAAGCTAGCCTCTCCTAAATTGGCGTCTTGTAAAATACTGCGGCTCATATTCACCTGAATCAGGCGCGTGCCCCGCAGACCAGCACCGGTTAGATTCGCTTCCACCAGTTTGGCTTGGGTCAGATCTGCGCCAATCAGGTTCGTTTCAATCAAATTGGCTTGATTGAGATTTGCCCCAAAAAGGTTCACTTCCCGGAGGTTAGCCATGCTGAGATTAGCGCCACTCAGATCTGCTCCGCTGAGATTGGCGCGACGAAAATTAATGCCCTTCAGATCCTGACCCTTCAGGTCTTGACCCACTAAGCTAATTTCGCGAAAGTCTCGTTCCCCTGCTGCGTACTGGCTCAGCAGTTCATCAACTTGCATGATCCGCTGTCTCTCATAAAGAATATGTCTATTGCCCTCATCTATTCTTAGGATGCCCGCTTTTTCGCGCTAGCTGCCATGGCTATCACTGCGCAAGATCGGTTAGCGATCGCTCCTCCTAGTCCGTCATGCGTGCTATTGAGCACCTTTAGACTCAGTATCCTTTACGATATCGAGGGCGATCGCTCCAGCCTAAGGGTTCGGTGTGGCATAGGTGGAGATGATGAGATGATTTACTCACGCTTCCAGCATCAAGGCTGAAAATCCGGAGGATTTAGTGCATGAGCAAGGCAGATGGTTCATATATCAACTAGATGGTCAACTAGATGGCGAAACAATGAGTCTATTGTTCCACCTGTCTGATCTGAGGACTGTATCAGCAAAGAGGATCGCCGGTGACCTCTATCACTGCCTTGGGAGATGAACGCGATCGCATCCCAGCCCCCATCTCGATCTAGCCCAGAACATCGCGCAACGCCGATTGGATATCTGCAAACTGATAGTGAAATCCAGCCGCTTGAGTGCGTTGAGGGAGTACCTGCTGTCCCTCTAGCACCATCTTGGCAGCATCGCCCAAGAGGGCTTCTAGGGCAATTTCTGGCACCGGTAGCCAAGATGGACGGTTGAGAGCCTGGCCCATCACATGACAAAATTCTGCCATCCGCACCGGGTTGGGAGCTGTGGCATTGAGCACGCCCTCGTAGCTCGGCTGGCTGAGCGCTTGGATGATCAGCTCTACGAGATCATCGCGATGGATCCAAGACACCCATTGCTTACCGGTACCCAAGGGCCCGCCCGCAAAGAGGCGAAAGGGGGTAATCATCTTGGCGATCGCGCCTCCCTCTAGCCCCAGAACAATGCCCGTGCGCAGAATTACCAGCCGCGTGCCGCTGGCTTTGACCCGCATAGCTTCCGCTTCCCAGGCTTGACACACCTGCGCTAGAAAATCATCACCCGCGCCGCTGGTTTCGTCAAAGCTAGCGGTTTCACTGGTGCCGTAGTAGCCAATGGCAGAACCGCTGACCAAGACAGACGGTTTTGGATCCGCCTGGGCGATCGCTTCCACTAGCAAACGGGTCGTCAGTTGGCGGCTTTCTACAATCATCCGCTTACGTTCCGGCGTCCAGCGACTCTCTGCAATCGGCTCACCGGCCAAATTCACCACGCCATCACAACCAGCGATCGCTTGCTGCCACTCGCCGGCCTGGGTTGGTGTGTAGGCAATGGTGGTGACCGTGGGAAAGGATGACGACGGAAACACCCGATTCGCATGACCTAGGTTGCGGGTGAATACCACGACAGAGTGGCCCGCTTGGCTCAGTCGTTCCACCAAACGACTTCCCACAAATCCTGTTGCACCCGTGATGGCAACCTTCATGCACCTACTCCTTATCAATATGGACTGGAAAACCTATCTTTAAGTCTCCCCTATTCAGGGAAAATTCGGGGGATCAACACCATGTGGCGACACCATCAAGCCTGGTGACGTAGCGCAACACCCGTTCCCCTCGCCTCCGAAGACAGCGTAACGCATCCAAGCCCTATGAAACGGTGCGTTACGGCTTCGCCTAACGGCACTACCAGGCAAGGGTTCTAAACCTTGTGGTCACAGATTGTGGATGGGTGTGTAGCCGGTTGAAGGAAAATCTTGATGCTGCTTTAGGTGGGCGGTTCACCATACTCCATGCCATTGGCTGCCGCGTAGGCATCCATAAACCGCTGAAACCGCTCCCAGTGTGCCTCTTGGTCTAGCTCAATTTTGCATTCCACCCGCTGAAGATCGTCACCTTCCGGGCCACCAAATACAAATTGAACCGAGGACGGCTCTATGAGGATAGTACCTTCCCCATCCGTTAGCCGCAGCGCCTTAGCAAAACGCTTGCGGTAGCTGTTGAATTGCTCAATGGACTTCAGGCGGGTGAACTGCAGCACCACGATGCGCAGGCCCGATTGGCGATCGCGTCGGAGACTGACGCCACTCAGCTCTTCCGAGATCCCCTCAAAAAATTCGATGGAAGGCGTAGAAGATGTCACCATCAATACCAAACTCATGTCTCAGTATACAAAAGTGTTGGGGATCACATGGCCCCTATCGATAGGATTGCCGATTCATCTGGGGGCGATCGCTCTCTGATCCAAAATCTTCTACAGTAAAAGAGTTCAGGTCTGCCAAGCCAGCGATCGCCCGAAGCTCGACTGGTCTTGCCATACATTGCTGCTCCGCGCTAGCTAGGACAAGCTAGCCTTGGTTCACCCCATCCCCCTGGCTTCATGCTGCAACTGGTTCAGTCATCTCTCTGGCTTCAAATCACCATCGTTCTCTTCTGGCTGGGTGTGGTAGGCATGACCGCCGATACGCTCCATCGCCGCACGCCAGCCGGCCCAGAAATTATCCGCAAGGTTGTTCACATGGGCGTCGGCAACGTGATTCTCCTAGCTTGGTGGTTAAACATTCCCGCTTGGCTAGGGGTGAGTGCATCGATTCTCTTTAGTGCGATCGCTCTCCTGTCCTACCGATTGCCCATTCTGCCCGTGATCAACACCGTAGGCCGCAAAAGTCTAGGCACCTTTTTCTATGCCCTGAGTTTTGCCATCCTGATTGCCTGGTTTTGGGCCCTGCAGATGCCCCAGTATGCCGCCGTGGGCATTTTGATTATGACCTGGGGAGATGGCATGGCAGCGCTGGTCGGTCAACGCTTTGGGCGGAATTTGTATAAGCTCTGGGGTATGCAAAAAACCTGGGAAGGCTCCTGTGCCATGGCCATGGTTAGCTATGGCGTGAGTAGCGGCATCTTGTGGGCGGTGCAGGGCAATGTTTGGCAAACGTGGCTGGTGCCGGTGGGCATCGCCCTTGGCGCGACGACCTTAGAAGCTTTCTCCAAGCTGGGCATTGATAATCTCACGGTGCCGGTGGGCAGTGCAGCGATCGCCTTCTGGCTGAACCAGTTGGGGCCAATCTAGGAACGGCCGAGGGAACCGTGTTCCGTACAACAGCGGTCTTGCGCCAGTCTCGGGCAATCTAAACCATATAGTCATCTAGCACGAGGATTTGCATGGAGATCGGGGTACCTAAGGAAATTAAGGATCAGGAATTTCGCGTGGGGCTAAGTCCCAGCAGCGTTAGAGGGTTGAGCGATCGCGGCCATACGGTCTTTGTCGAAACCCAAGCTGGGGACGGGGCGGGCTTCAGTGATGATGACTACCGGCAAGCCGGTGCCAAGCTGGTGTCCACGGCTCGCGAGGCCTGGTCTCGGCAACTGGTCGTGAAGGTGAAGGAACCTCGCCCGGCAGAATATGAGCTGATGCAGGCCGGTCAGATCCTGTTCACCTACCTACACCTAGCCGCCGATCGTGCGTTGACAGAACAGCTCATGGCCGCCAAGGTGACAGCGATCGCCTACGAAACGGTAGAAGTGAATCGCACCCTGCCGCTGCTGACGCCCATGAGCATCATTGCTGGACGGCTATCGGTGCAGTTTGGGGCCAGGTTTCTAGAAAAGCAGCAGGGCGGCCGCGGTGTCTTGCTGGGGGGCGTGCCGGGGGTGCGGCCAGGACGGGTGGTCATCCTCGGAGGTGGCGTGGTGGGCACCGAAGCCGCCAAGATGGCCATTGGCTTGGGAGCGCAGGTGCAGATCGTGGACATTAACCTAACGCGGTTGAATGAACTGGAGGAGCTGTTCGGGTCACGGGTGGAGCTTGTGTTTAGCAGCGCTGCACAGATCGAAGCGATCGTACCTGAGGCCGATTTGTTGATTGGCGCGGTATTGGTGCCAGGGCGCAAGGCTCCCACCCTCGTACCCCGTGCCTATGTGGAAACCATGCGCCCCGGTTCCGTGATTGTCGATGTGGCCGTTGATCAAGGCGGCTGCATCGAAACCCTGCACCCCACGTCCCATTCCAGCCCTACCTATGTGGAGGCAGGGGTGGTGCATTATGGGGTGCCCAACATGCCCGGCGCGGTGCCCTGGACGGCAACCCAAGCATTGAATAACAGCACCTTTCCCTATGTGATGCAGTTAGCCGACCATGGCATGGCGGCGCTGGAGCGGGATGGGAATTTGGGCAAAGGGCTGAATGTGGCAGAAGGTGCGTTGATCCATCCGGCGGTGAAACAGGTATTTCCTGACTTGTAGCAGCCTGTAGGACGCGACCGACGTTGATGACGTTACTTGGGAGGACGTAACGATTGGCAAGCCTTTCGACTGCGCTCAATGCTCCAATCCTGATGAGAAGAGGGTTGAGCAGAGTCGAAATGAGAAGAGGGTTGAGCAGAGTCGAAATGAGAAGAGGGTTGAGCGCAGTCGAAACCCGGCAACGTAGCTTCCTTTCATTGCCTTACAAGGCCGTGCGTTACGGCTTCGCCTAACAGCACGCTACGTCGTCGCGATCGGCGCTGTGACCCTTTGACGCGACCACGTCGCCGATTCTTCAACCCACGAGCCACTATCCATCGCTGAGGGGCTGAAGTACGGGCGATCGCTGCCGTTGCCGAGCTGCATCGACGGCCTGCTGCTGGTCACGACGGGAGATCCAACGGTGGTAGGTGCGGGTGTGGATGGCGGTGGAATGCCCCATCATCCGCGCTGCCACTGTATCGGGTAGCCCAAAGTGAATAGTGCGCACAGCCCAAGCGTGGCGAAGGTCGTAGGGCGAAAAGGGTAGACCATAGCGACGAAACTGAGCACTGACCCGCTGCCCCACCCGCTGTAGGGTGGTTTTGTCTAAGTCAGTTTGAAGATTAGGAAGCTGAACGTGGTGCAGGGAGAAGTGATCGACCCACTCGGGGTAAAAGGGCCAGACTTCGTGATGCCCAGTTTTGGTGGGCTCTAGAACTTCGATAATCGCGTCCCCGTGGGGCTGCTGTAGGGCGCTGTAGTCGCAGTAAAAAACCTCATGATTCCGCAATCCGTAGGTGGCCATGACGCCGAAGACAAATCGCCAGGCCGGGTTGGGAATCATGGCATAGGCGTCTAGAATTTCCGTATCGCTGGGTAGACGGCGGGGCTGAAGGGTGGCGGCGTTGTAGGTGCCCCACCATTGCTTGAGGTCAAAGGGTAGGTCAAGATCTAGAAAGGTCACAAAGCTTTGCAGGGCCGTGCAGCACACCTGCCGTCCGCGGCTATCTTCGGGGATGGCCTTGATCGTGGCTTGGATGGCCTCGGCGAGGTTGAGGGATGGCGTGGCGCGGGCGATCGCTTCCAGTTTGCGCAGGTAGGGGGCATAGGCGGTCTGCCAGGTGGTGCGGGCTGAGGCGGGGCGCGATCGCTGCTGATCAAAAAAGGCCTGTTGAAAGGCGTCAATTTTCTCAGCTAAGTCCATTTGGCTGAGGCGCTTACCGCCACCCATGGGTAAATAGGCTTGCCAGCTAAAGGTTTGCTGCAGCAACTGCCCGGCAATAATTTTGGCCTGTTGCTCGGCTTGCTTCAGTCCGCCGGGGGTGGCCGGCAAGTTCAGACTCAGGCGTTGTTGATAGGGGCGGAGGCGATCGCTGCCGGGGCGGGGCGGCAGCGTACCCCGGAGGCTGAGCTTATTACCCCGTCGTTCGATGCTCACCCCAAGCTGCGCTGCTTTGAGGCGTTGATTGAGGATAACCAGTCGTTCGTCAATAGAAGCCGGGTCAGCCATAGGACAGGCGATCGGTTGTACTCCGCTATGATACAAGACTCCGACCGGCGCTGGTTTCACCAGACCAACCGGATTGTAGGCCCAAGTTGTAGAAGAATAAAACGCACCTTTTTCGGAACTGGCCATGCTGAAACCTTGTCATTCAGTCGCTGCGCTCACCCCGATGCTCGTCTTGGCAGGCGGTTTGACCCAAAAGGCCGAGGCCGTGGATCTGTCCCAAGATTTACAATTGCGGCAGCTCCATAGCAACCTGCAAGCCTCTGTCTGTCGCAATGACTGGGATAGCGCCCTCGCTGCCATCAGTCCGCTGATGGTCACGCCGGGCATTCCCACCCAATATCAAGAGCAACTGGTTTATTTTCGCCACCAGGTGGAAAACTGGCGGGCCACCCAAGCCCAATTTGTGAATACACCCAACTGTGGTGGTTCCAGCGCTTCCACCTCCTTCGGCCCATCCTCATCCTCAGCGCAGACCTTTGAGCGCCCAACGGAAAATGTCCGCACTCAGCAGCTTTACGCCAGTCTGCGCGGTGCCGTTTGCCAGAATGACTGGGATCTGGCCCTAGCCTACGTTGGCCCACTCATGGCCTCCGGGGTTTCTCCCAGCTATCGGGAATATTTGGTGTCCCTACGACGACAGCTTCAAGATTGGCGGGCTGCCAACACGCGCCTAGCCACCACCCCCGGCTGTAGCGGCGCGATCGCCCAAGATCCCCAAGCAACGGATCCCCCCCACATAGCCGTGGACGCCTTCGCCCAACCCGAAGCGATCGCTGCTCCACAGTTTTCCTAGCCGGTGTGCAACCCCAACAAAAAACTCCCTCGCATGGGCAAGGGAGTTTGAGGTTAACGCTAGTCCGCCGTTCTCGGCAACGGGAGTTCAAGGATCGTATACCTCCAGCCGCCTTTGGGATTCCGGCAATGACCCATACGTTCGGCCTGAGCCTGTCGAAGCCTGAGCCTAAGCCTACAGATCTAGACCGAGCCAGACCTGTAGGAGGGCATGGGTATCAGTTGACGAAATTCGTC
>RECH01000339.1 GCA_007694125.1 Leptolyngbya sp. DLM2.Bin15 | reverse complement strand
GACTTCCACAGGGTTTCGCCCCGGCTGATCACCTTCTCGATGATGTCCTGGGCTCCTTCAGCGCCCGTTTGGACGGTGTAGGTGACGTACAGCCGCAGAAACTTGGGTTTGCGCAGGCCCTGCTGGGTAAGTTGCTGGACTCGGGCACGTTCAGCAGTGAGCAGGAACTTGAGAGCTTTGTTGGGGGCAGTATGGGTGAGTTGGGCTAGATCCTGCTGTCGCTTGCAGTCTGCCGAGAACGACCCCAGATGGATCGTCAACCGCTCACCGTTGGGCAGATCCTTCAGCCCTGATTCCAGTTGACTCAAGACCGTCTCTACCTGGTCATCAGTCAGGGTGTTGTGGATGCCCCGACAGTCAAAGCCAAACACAAAGCAGAGGTGTTCACGGTTCTTACCTTTCGTGAGGACGTAAGCGCCAACCTGTCGCCCCCGCAACTCAATCCGCACCATGGCGGCAAGGTTGAGCGCATCTTCAAAGGGTGTCAACGTGCTAACGAACTGACTACCGAGCTTGAGTCGGTGTTTGCCGATGGTCTGTTTCATCGTGGGTAAACCTCAGATATCGGGCATAGCCGCGACTCCAGGTGGGAGTCGGCACAAATTTTGCGGTGAATGTCCAGCTCTGCCCCCCGGTGAGAATCCACCAGGTAGACATGCCCCAGGCAGCTATGAATCCAATCGAAATCCAGCTCAGGCTGAACCCGCGACCCACCAGGTAGGACGCCCCCGTAATGCAGAACCAGGGAATAATCTGGTCGGCTGGAATCGGGCCTAGCCGGGGTTGCGCCCCCAGAATGGTGTTAACGGGACGAAACTTAGGTGCCATAAGCCGCTAGCAATCCTGGAAAGACGGTGTAGAGCTGAATGCTTGATCTGAATGGCCGACCAGCGACAACTAGCCGGTAATCAGCGACGTTAGAATATCGCCAGCAGTGACGGCAATGATGATAATCAGCGGCGTGCGGGCAATCGTTTGCCAATCCTCATCGTTGCGAGCGCTGTTGATCACCCGCACCAGCGAGATGCCGACGTAGAGCAAAAACAGACCCCGCAGGACGTTAAACACCAGGGGAATGGCGTCGCCTGCAGCGGTGCCGAAGTTGGTGGTCATCCAGGTTTCAGCATTGCCAAAGAACTGGGCCTGGGCGGGATAGGCCAGCAAGGTCATGAGCCAGAGCAGCCCTAGACCCAGGAGCCTCCCAGCCTTGCGCGTAATCCCTCGGACTTTGGATGCCCGTCTAGACCAAGGATGGGAGGGGAAGGTATGCCGCCAGGCAAGGCTAGTCAACCCTGCCACAGCCGGTACCACCAGGAAAGTGGGGCCGTGAATGAGAACATTTAGAACAAGACACGAGAGCGCTACGACCAGTAGCGACCGATTTGGAAGAGGGATGACCCGATCTACCATCCGTTCCATCAACGGAACAATGTAGAGAGTTTTCATAACTTAAATGGGTTGAGTTTGACGGATGATGGAAGCTTTTTGAATCAGCTAGGTTAAACGACTCGTATTCCCACTAAGGAGTGATCCACTCCACCGAAACCATGAAAAGATTTGACCAATATAACAATATTTTCCAGCGATGGGAAAATGAAAAGCTAAATGTTCAAGCCGGGATTAGATCAATCGAAATCCATGCCTAAAGCCTATACAAGACAGTATATTTTGTGCTTAGCTCTGTAATCTTGTGTGATAATCATCAAGCTATTGAACAATACATGCAGATGACTGAAAGAGGGCATATTTTTTATACCTAGGTCATACATAATCATCATTTCTTGAACATTTTGCCGTTAATAATAGGCACAATTTATTACAGGCAAGGGCTCTATAGTTTCAGTCAAAATCTATCTATAAAAATTGTCACCCGTGACGTCATCCTATGTTTTTTGTTTCCCCTTTTCCGCAGATAGATTCAGCTCAAGAGTCAAGCTTTAACTGACGAAATAATGTGACGACGGATGAACAGGCACAAATATAAACGTATTGACGTCAATACGTCTTAACGTCTCTAGTTTCGTCAGCTTCAATGGCGGTAGGGGCTCGGATGAGTCCGAGGCATTGAGCAGGGATTAGGGGCTGAGCGTTTACGCGTTGGTCATCGTACTGGGAGTGAAACACATCTATGAAAACAGTGAGTTGTTTGTCACTCTCTGGGGGACAAGGGAAAACGTCGGTCTCACTGCTGCTAGGCAAGCTCTTGGCACACCAGGGGCAGAAAGTGTTGATGGTGGATGCTGATCCGCAGGCGAATCTGACCTTTTATCTAGGCCATGACGTTCAGGCAAGTGAGCCTACGCTGCTGGAGGTGCTGAAGCGTCAGGTGGAAACGGCAGATGGCATCTATCCGCTGGCGGCAACCAATCTGTTTCTGATTCCAGCCGATGAGGGGCTGCACAAGGCCCAGGAATACCTGGCGACCAGCGGGATGGGGGCTTTGGCGTTGCGCTATGCCTTGGAAGCGGTAGGGAATGTGTTTGATGTGTGCATTATTGACTCACCGCCTCAGCGTACCCAGATTTGCCTGTCGGTGGTGGGAGCCTCGGACTGGGTGCTGATTCCAGCGGAGGCATCGACCAAGGGGGTGAATTCCCTCTTGCGAAGCTTAGAACTGCTGGAGGAAATGGGGCGACTGCGGGTGTTTACAGGGCAGGTGCTGGGAGTGCTGCCGTTTCGCGATAAGTGGTTTGGCCGGTCTCAGGCAACCGATAGCCGAGAGGCGATCGCCGCTATGCAGCAGGTGGCAGGGGCAGTCCCGGTGTTGCCGTCCATTATGGAGAGTGAGCGCTACAAGCAGGCAATTCGGCAGGGGCGGCGGCTGTCAGAGATGGGGCACGCAGACCTAGAATTTCCGTTGTATCGGGTGATTGAGGTGTTAGAGCAGGAGGTAGACAATGGCTGAGGATGCGCTGGAACGGTTGATGCAGCGGCAGCGCCCGAGCGTGCCG
>RECH01000250.1 GCA_007694125.1 Leptolyngbya sp. DLM2.Bin15 | reverse complement strand
CCCCGCTGGCGATTTCGGGGTGGGCAATGGTGGGGACGGTTCTAGGTTAGGGGTTGGATGATGTTATGAGACGGTGCGTTACGGCTTCGCCTAACAGCACTCTACGCCTATTCATTGAAGTCCGTGGACGTACCACTACAACGGCGATCGCCCCCTATTTCCTACCCTGCGACCAGTTCAGGGTGACCGGGAGTGCGGCGTACTCCCGGTATCAGGGCAAGAAGACTTGGTATTAGACCTTAGCTTCTTCCTTCACCAACGTACCCCAGCCCAGATCCTTCAGCGATTGGTTGCGGCGTAGCGGGCGAGTGGCTAGTTCCAAAACATCCCGAGCATTGGTGAAGCCATGGATTTGCGCGAAGGTGAACTCCACGGACCACTTGGTATTGATGCCGCGAGCTTCCAGGGGGTTGGCATGGGCCATGCCGGTAATCACGAGGTCAATGTTTTGCTCTTGAATCCGCTGGAGCTGGTTGTAGTTATCCGGCTTCTCAACGATTCGAGGGAGCGGCACGCCCATCTCTTCACAGGTGTTTTGCAAGAGCTGGAGTTCAGCACCTTGGTAGCGCTTGTCCATGTAGGGAATGCCGATTTCGGGGCAGGTCATGCCGCAGCGAATCAGGAAGCGGGCCAGGGAAATTTCCAGCAGGTTATCGCCCATGAAGAAGACCGACTTGCCGCGCAGCAGGCTGACGTAGTCTTCAATGGAATCCCAAATGGTTTGCTCCCGTTCTGCTAAGCCTTTAGGCTCAATCCCGAAGACGGAACAGACTTTCTCAATCCAGGCGCGGGTGCCGTCGGGGCCGATGGGGAAGGGTGCGCCGATCAGTTTACACTTGCGGCGTCGCATCAGGGTGGTTGCGGTGCGGGAGAGGAAGGGATTGACCCCGAGGGCGTAGTAGCCTTCTTCAATCACCGGCAGTTCGGTGTAGCGTTTGGCGGGTAGCCAGCCGGATACTTTGATGCCCTGTTTCTTCAGTTCGAGGGTGAGCTGGGTGACCACAGGATCGGGCACCGAGCCAAATAGGACGAGGGGCGGATGGTCTACATACTCAGATTCTTCTTGAGCCATCTCTTCCGGCTTGCGACCGAAGCTCAGCAATTTCTTGATGGCGTTGCGATCGCCCTTTTCGGTTTCTTCCGCAGGGGTTGGCTCTTGGGTGGGGCAGCGCTGGGCCATGGCGGCGAGGACGGTGTCTTCCCCTTGGGTGAAGGCATAGTCTAGACCATTGGCTCGGGCGACAACGATGGGGATGCCGATTTCCGATTCCAGCTTGGGCGCAAGGCCCTCCAGATCCATTTTGATGATCTCGGTGGTGCAGGTGCCGATCCAGACAATCACGCTGGGGTTGCGATCGCGCTTAATTTGTTCGCATAGGCGCTTCAGTTCAGCATAGTCACTGAGCTGGGCGGAAATGTCGCCTTCTTCGAGCTCGGCCATGGCATAGCGAGGTTCAGCAAAAATCATCACCCCCATGGCATTTTGCAGGAAGTAGCCACAGGTTTTGGTGCCAATCACCAAGAAGAAGCTATCTTCAATTTTTTGGTAGAGCCACGCCACGCAGCTAATGGGGCAAAAGGTATGGTAATTGCCAGTTTCACACTCAAAATTAAGCTCTTGAGGTTGGGGGGTCGCCAAGGTCATGAATCGTAAAACTCCTGGGTATGTGGATGGGCAGGATGGTTGGGATGAACGTGAGATCGATGGAGATCCTCAGACTCTTCGTTCATCCTGAGTTGGTCGAAGGTTGGGATAGGGGCTGAACCTGGCTCAGCCTGACCGGTATCTATCGGGATGCGTCTGCTGGAGAGCGATCGCGGGCCGGATGTCTGTAGAGTCTGTATCCAGCCAAGCGATCGCCCCTAGACCTAGACCATCATCAGGTCTGGTGCTTCTTCCCGCTGGGTTTGCGGTGTGGTGGGGTTGAGGTAGTAGTCCGACAGGAGGGCAAACAGATCCCGATCCTGAGCATCGTTAGGCACAACGCCTTCGGGCTGGGCCAAGATTTGGTCGGCAATGTTGAGGTAGTAGTCACAGACATAGTTGAGGGAAGGATCGGTCTCCGCCATCTCAAACAAGGTCTTACCTTTGACCCGAGAGACGCGGATGTCTTCAATCAAGGGCAGAATTTCCAGTACCGGCATGGGCACTGTTTCGATGTATTTGTCGATCAGGTCGCGCTTACTGGTGCGGTTGCCGATCAATCCAGCCAAGCGTAGGGGATGGGTGCGAGATTTTTCGCGAACCGACGCGGCAATGCGGTTGGCGGCAAACAGGGCATCAAAGCCGTTGTCGGTGATGATCATGCAATAGTCGGCGTAGTTCAAGGGTGCGGCAAAGCCACCACAGACAACGTCACCGAGCACATCAAACAAAATTACGTCGTACTCATCAAAGGCGTTGAGTTCCTTCAGCAGCTTGACGGTTTCACCCACCACATAGCCACCACAGCCTGCTCCTGCGGGGGGGCCACCCGCTTCCACACAGTCCACGCCGCCATAGCCTTTGTAGATCACATCTTCCGGCCAGACATCTTCGTAGTGATAGTCCTTTTCTTGCAGCGTATCAATGATGGTGGGAATGAGGAAGCCTGTCAGGGTGAAGGTGCTGTCATGCTTTGGATCACAGCCAATTTGCAGAACTTTCTTGCCGCGCTTGGCGAGCGCCACGGAGATATTGCAGCTTGTGGTGGACTTACCAATACCACCTTTTCCATAAACAGCTAGTTTCACGCTGGGTTCTCCTGTTGTGTTCGTTGAGGACGGGGCGGGCAGCTCTGGAGCTAGGGCTAGAGTCATCGTCTGTAGCCTTGAAAAGCTTTGAGAGATGCCGTTAGAAAGGGGGGAATGAATGCGGGAGTGAAGATTGGGGCGAGCCGCGATGCGACTCTGTAAACCTAAACCGTTAGCCTCGATCGGTTACTGAACAGCATTATTCATGAATCCCTTGGGAATGAAAAGGCGATCGCTAATCAAAAGACCCTGTAAATAGCTGCTAAAAATTGATTGAATTTTATAATCGGCTTTAAATCTCTTAAATTCAGTTTCAAAGTCTAAAAAATCAATACAACAAAATTTTATAATTGATTTTTATAAAAATCAGAACAATAAACAAAAAAATCCTAGGAGAGAACCTGATTTTTGGGGGATAGCAGTCTACTGAACCCTATAGAGGTCAAGGCTTATGGCGGGATGAGCTGGGTCTATTGACCTGCAAAATCAGGGCAAAAATCGATGCTTTTTGTGGCAAACATAAATAAAGTCTTATAGATCACGGCATGATCTGGGAAAAGGTCGGCGGGTCATGGGGAAGACGTTTGTAATTGTTACGAATCATGAGGGGCGGGTAATCCTGTAACGCTTTGTAATCTGACATGGCTATCCCGTAACACCAGAGGGCGATCGCCCCTGCTGAAATAGATTTTAGTAGTTCTTTTGTACTAAAATACTTGAGCCCAAGAGATGAGCGGTGCAAGGGAGTGCGATCGCCCCTAATGTTCGCTATCCTTCGAGGGATCTCTTTGTTCTAGCCGCTGCTTACCCATGGTTGCCCCACCGGTTTCATCCACCTCTGCTCCCCAATTGCGTCCCTATCAATCGCAATTGATTAAAGATCTCTACGAAAAACTAGCGGCAGGGCATCGGCGCGTTGCCATTATTGCCGGGACGGGGGCGGGGAAAACCGTGATCAGTGGGCAGATTTGTGCCCACACAGAGTCGCGGGGCTGTCGGCTTCTGTTTCTCGTACATTTAGATGTGCTGGTGGGGCAAACCTACGAGAAAATGCAGTCCTTTGGTCTGCACTGCGGCTTTATCAAGGCAGGTTGGCCCGAAGATCCCACCGCACCCATTCAGATCGCCAGCATCCAAACCATGGCCAAGCGAGATTGGTGGCGGACGTGGCCGGCCCATATGGTGTTCTACGATGAAGCCCACACCACGGTGTTTAGCCAAATTGGCCAAGAGGTGCTCTACACCACCCATGCCAAGGCGGTTCACCTCGCCATGACCGCCACGCCCTATCGGTTGGGTAAAGATCAACTGGGCGATCATATGGAGACCCTGGTGCATTCGCCGGTACCGTCGGAACTGCAAAAGATGGGCTTCTTGGCCAAGATGAGGTACTTTGGCATGCCGAAGGGTACCCAGGTGAGCTTGGAAGGCGTGCGGACGGTGGCGGGGGATTATGATGAGCGGGATCTAAAAAATGCCTGCGATCGCCCTGAACTTGTGCAGCGCATCGTGGATGAGTGGCAGCGGCTGACGCCAAATAAGCGCACCATTGCCTTCTGTGTGGATATCGACCATGCTCGCCATGTGGCGGAAGCCTTTACGGCTGCGGGGATTCCGGCGGATGTGGTGTCAGGCAACACGCCGATTAAAGAAAGACAGCAGCTCTATGCGGATCTCAAGCAGGGCAAGCTGATGGTGCTGACCTCCTGCAACGTGATCAGCATTGGTTTTGATGAGCCCAGCGTGGAGGTAGGGCTGCTGCTGCGTCCAACCCAGTCGAAGGCGCTGCACCAACAGCAAATTGGCCGGGTGATGCGCATCTCCCCCGCCACGGGCAAAACCCACGGCATCATTTTGGATCAGGCGGGCAATCTGCAGCGTCTGGGGTTTCCAGATGATATTCAGTCCTACCGGCTGCCCACCTCTAAAGAGACGAACGGTCAACCGACGGTGCCGGCCAAGCAATGCCCGTCTTGCAACCGCTTGGTCTGGTCGTTTTTATTGGAATGTCCTGACTGTGGCCATGAATGGCCCAGCGAGGCAGAACTGCTCACCGATGACTTGGTGGAACTGCTCAGCGATGAACAACTGCGTCAGTTGCGAGAACAGCGGATGCGCCGCTTTTTGAAACGCCGCCGCCCCAAGGATTTTCGCGACAATAGCTCACCCAACTGGACGCGCCACGCTTTCTTTGAGAAATTTGGCTGTCATCCTAAGGATGAATGGCTGCGAGGCTGTATTTTTGGAGATGCTCCCACCGACAGCGATCGCCAACGCTACAAGCAATACCTGATGGCGATCGCCCAACAGCAGCGCAAACCGCTCACCTGGGTGATTGAAGAATTTCAGCTTGAATTTGGTTCAGAGCAGTGGAAGGCTCAATTTCCTGAGTTATTCCGGTAGTCTTCTACCGATTCGTGGCAGGACGTAACGATGGGCAAGCGTTTTGACGTCGCTCATTTCGACATCGCTCAATGCTCAAATCTTTATGAAAAGAGGGTTGAGCGGAGTCGAAACCCGGCAACGTAGCCTCATGTTATGGAGTCCGCCTACTTAGTCTTCGTCCGTGGTTAGAGTCTTCGGCCGTGCTTGGGGTTGGCTAAAACGCCTGGATCCACTCCTTCACCTCATACTCCGTCCAGATACCGTGTTGCCAATAGGGATCCCCTTCGATCCAACGACGCACGGTGGCTTCATCCTCGGCTTCGTAGAGACCGAACACCTGGGTGACATCTTGGGTGGGCCCAATCGTGAGCAAAACACCCAAGTCTTTTTGCTGTTGCAGCCCATCCAAATGAGCTTGGCGGTATGGAGCGCGCTTCTCTAGCACGTTCTCGCAGTAGCGACCCCACAAAACATATTTCGGCATATCTAATCAATCTATGGCGTAACGTGACTATGGCGTAACGTGAAAAAAACTTGAGAAGTTATGGGCGAGAAAGGCAATTGTCCTGACATGGCAACCCCCAAGTCGTATTTGGAATTAGACACTTCTAAATGAACATTTGCCATGTCTATTGCCGTCCTTCTCTCGACTAGCGCCCTAATTGCGATCGCGACTCCCTTTAACGAAACGAGCAGCAGTTGTGCATCGGTCTACCTCTATCCCACTCAGCCAGCAATCAGCCAACCGTTGAATCCATCATCTCAAGCGACTTATAACACTCAAGATTCTGCCTATCGAGGGAGTGGTCGTCGCGATGCTTCAGAATGTACCTAATGCCAGTGGATGTCATCCTCAAGAACCCTTGACCTCGCTAGAAATCTCCGAGTGGGTTAGGTGCTGTTTGGTACTGCAGAGGTTAGACTAAAGCAAATACATCAGTGCATCCCCCTAAACAATAGAACAAAATTGTTCTAAAAAAGGCAAATCTTCCAGTCTATTTTGGGAAGTATAGGGGTACTCTGGAGTCATTAACCACAGGCTATGCCGTTAGTGTGGTGTTCCAGAGAAGCATCGGTTCTCAGTTCGCTAGGTGAATAGATGTCTACATACAGACATCCAGATCTTCCTAGCCCACTGCTGATTCTTAGGATATTGATGGGAATCCTAACGGTAGAGCATAGCGATCGCTGAACAGGAACGTAGTTGCTTTCCCCTTTTGTCCCGCTAGCGTCTATGCTCTCATCCAATGGGTACCCCCCTGAGTAGGTTGCTTTCCAACTACAATCGCTCTACTCCATGCGCTAGCCGATACACTGGATGCACTCTCTTAGCGCATCATGTGTATCGGCTATGCTGCAGAGCATGGAAGTCGCGGTGTATGTGGGGATAGCTCCCAATACTGGCTGTCGGTCAACCTGCTCGTCTATGGAGTGTTTCCCTAGGCTTTTGTGCCCTGACTTTTTGTTGTTACTACGCTACTGCGATCGTCCATCCAATGACCAATGATGTTGACCTGATCAAACACCTTAGTCCCAGCGCAATGGATCAGATTATGCTGTACCTTGCGTTCAGCGCCATGCGCACCAGTGGACATCGGCACGGTGCCTTTTTAGATGCCGCGGCCACGGCTGCCAAGTGTGCGATTTATATGACCTATCTTGAGCAGGGGCAAAACCTGCGCATGACCGGTCATTTACATCACATTGAGCCCAAGCGGGTCAAGGTCATTGTTGAGGAAGTGCGCCAAGCGTTGACCGAGGGCAAACTGCTGAAGATGCTGGGGTCGCAAGAACCTCGGTATTTGATCCAATTGCCCTATGTGTGGCTAGAGCAATATCCATGGGTTCCAGGCCAGCATCGCATTTCAGGGTCAAGCCTCACGCCCGATGAAAAACGTCAAATAGAAGAGAAGCTGCCCGACGTTATTCCTGACGCCCAACTCCTCAATTCGTTCCAGTTTATGG
The DNA here is from genome assembly GCA_007694125.1 of Leptolyngbya sp. DLM2.Bin15. Lineage (GTDB taxonomy): Bacteria > Cyanobacteriota > Cyanobacteriia > RECH01 > RECH01 > RECH01. The sequence goes on along the minus strand of RECH01000250.1, from coordinate 42,252 downwards.
ACGTGATTGAGTTCCTCCACATGCGATCGCAGGAAAACTTGCCGTCGGAACGCTGCCTACCGTTGAGTGAAGCGCTGGCAGAACATATTAAGCGTCGCCTCATTTACTCCGGCACGGTTACCAAGGTGGACTCTCCTTGGGGGCTCCCTTTCTACGCGCTAACCCGGGCCTCATACTCTCCGGCAGATGAAGAAGAGCGCACCTACATCATGGTGGAAGATACCGCTCGGTATTTCCGGCTCATGCGAGGTTGGGCCGAGCGCCAACCCAAGGTGGTTCGCATTTTAGAAGAATTAGACATTCCCAGCGATCGCCTCGAACAGGCGTTAGATGAACTAGATGAAGTCATTCGCAACTGGGCCGATCGCTACCATGAGGCGGGTGGCGATCCAACGGTTCTACAAATGGTAATTGGCCCTAAGGATGATTAGTGGTAGATCGTGTCTACTGAGCCGCAAGGACTTGGTTTGAGCCTAGTTTGAGCCTAGAGACAATAAATCTACGCCAACCTCTGATGCTTGGGATAAACCAGTGAATGTTTAGCACGGTTAATCAGAGGATATCCGTGGTGAGTCACCTCGTTGTTCGTGTTACATGATACGCGAAAATGGGATTACTGAGGATATCCTCAAGGATCGCATTGGGGCGTGACTTGTGGTGGCGATCGCCATTTGCCGCGTCTATGGGGTGCAGTCATGACCTACCATCTCAGGGTGACCGATTTACCGAGTAGCGAACGCCCTCGGGAACGATTGATGCTCCACGGAGCCAAAAGCCTGTCTACGGCAGAGCTGATTGCAATTTTGTTGGGTACGGGGCAAGGCCCAGGCAAGCTGTCTGCCGTGGGGCTGGGTCAGCATATTTTGCATAAAATTAGCGAACATCAGCGGGATGCTCTGACGGTGCTGCGCGATATCACCGCCTCGGAGCTGATGCAAATCCAGGGGGTTGGCCCAGCCAAAGCCACCACCATCTTGGCGGCTATTGAACTGGGGAAGCGGGTCTTGCACTCTCGTCCTAGCGATCGCCCAATTATTGACGATCCAGCGATCGCCGCCTCGATTTTGAGTCCAGACTTGATGTGGCAATCCCAAGAACGATTTGCCGTGGTCTTGCTCGATGTTAAAAATCGGCTAATCGGTACCCAGGTGATCAGCATTGGTACAGCTACCGAAACCCTGGCCCATCCTCGCGAAATCTTTCGGGAAGTGATTCGCCAAGGAGCCACTCGCCTGATTGTGGCCCACAACCATCCCTCCGGTAGCGTAGACCCCAGTCCGGAAGATCTCTATCTCACCCGCCAACTGCTAGAGGCAGGGCAACTCCTTGGTATGCCGCTGTTGGATCATTTAATTTTGGGCAACGGCACCCACGCTAGCCTTCGCCAACTGACGTCGTTATGGCATGAACTTCCTCAGGGAGACTAGGATAGAAGCAGGATAAAACCCTACTGATGTGGTGACGAGGATTCGTTGCTGAACCGGTTGCACAGGATAGCATCCTGACGTATACTAAAGCCTCGAATTATGCTAGAGCTATGTGGTTTTATAGCTTTGGCCAAGCTCTGAGTAGCACACGGTGGCATTAGGTTCATCCAACAACAGGGTTTCTGTTGGAAATCGACACTTAAAAACCGCAGGGCATGCGGGGATAGTCTGTGGAGCGAACATAAGACCATAAAACTCCGTAAGGGTAGAGGCAGTTGCTATGAAGCAGAAACTTAGATCGTGAGGTCTAGGAACCCTATCGCTTGAGCGATGGGAGAATGTCAACTCAGATGATTGATTGAGTTAAATGATAAGGAGGCCGCCATTCCGGAAACACTCACTCTAACGGTCAGTTTGCGAGGCACGAGAGAGGTTAAAAGCAGCTATCAGCTATTTCGGCTGGCTGGTTTGCTGGATGCCTTTTCTGAACCGACTTTCCGCAAAGTGTTCAGCGCCTACGCCGATGAAGATCCCAAAAACCTCATTCTAGACTTGTCTCAGATTGACTTTGTAGACAGCTCTGGATTGGGGGCGCTTGTCCAGCTCGTTAAAAAGGTGCAAACTGCTGGGGGAAGTATGCAAATTGTGACCAACCCCCGTGTGACGCAAACGGTTAAGCTTGTGCGGCTAGAGAAGTTCTTGGCGCTGCAGCCGTCTGTGGATGTCGCGATCGAGAATGTCAACAAGCCTGCAGACTAGTCCCCCGATCTGCCTGCCATCGCTGGGCTGAAGATAGCTAAGAAAATCTGTAATCTGCCCCAAAATTCCACCATGCCTAGGTCATCTAGAATGCTTAAATCGGATGATCTGCTGTTTGCCTAGTAGGTGATGCGAGTTAAGCCGCAGGTTTTGATCATGGGCATCGACTATGGAGTTGTGGGGCAGAGTCGGGGGCAAAAAAACAAGTGGGGGCGTCGTCTATAATGGTGCTCTACCGCCTTCCTGTTCATTGATGTTGGTATTGAACTTGATAATATGATGACATTGAGTGTTTATGGGGACTGACCCATCGTTGACCTGGTCTAGCGAGCAAGTTCAGTGCCTTTCCCCGGCAGCCTTAGCCTATGTAGGTGATGCTGTTTATGAGCTGTATGTAAGGCAGTTATACCTATTTCCCCCCAAGCGGCCTCGGTTGTACCATCAGCTAGTGGTGGCTCAAGTGCGGGCAGAACGACAGGCGAATTATCTTGATTTGTTGCAACCTTTTCTGACAGAGCATGAGAAGGACATGGTTCGACGGGGCCGTAACGCTGCATCCAACCGCCCATCGCGCCACGACCAAAGCACATATCAACAATCAACAGGCTTAGAAGCATTAGTGGGGTATTTGCATTTAACTAATCCCCAGAGACTGCAGCAACTCTTGGACATTCTCAAGCCGGAGGTTCTGTCGGCTAGTGCTTCTTAGCAGGCAGCCTGAAGGTTCTCTGTGGAGCACGCTCTAAGATGATTTTATGGGGAGATGCTGGTGCTGATTGGAGATGATGATTGCCCCTGTCACCTGTCCTGTAGAGGTCTTAGAAGATTTAGATGTTGATGGTTCCAGGTCACCGTTGATCCCCCAGGACTGCTGCTGAGAGGCTGTTTCTCATAGTTTTCTAAAAGATGTTTTAGTTCAACGCATAATAGATGACGGCCCAGTGAATGCGATCGCTTCTGGTCTAGAAGGTGATTGGGCGTCAGGTTCTAACGTTGACTGTATTGGGTGTTGAGAGGAGGGCTGTCTTGAGCCCATCGCTGAGCAGCGATGCATCGAGATGCCCCTCTTGGCTAACACTCCCTTTTAATTCCCTACACCCACCGTATTTGCGAGAAAGCGTTCTATGGCTCCTAAACCTAATCGTTCGAGATCATCCAGCGATCGCCCCTATGATCGGGCCAGTCGTCCATCATCCAGCAGCCGTCCTTATAAGGGTAAAGCTCGTCCTGGTGCTCCATCGTCCTCCTCCTCAACGGATCAGCCCATTCAGCGTAAGCGTCGGGTTGATCCTGCTGCAGATGCTAAGCCCTACAAGCGTCGGGTTGATTCTACGTCGGATGCTAAGCCCTACAAGCGTCGGATTGAGTCAGATGTCAAGCCCTCCTACAAGCGTCGGGTTGATTCTGCGTCGGATGCTAAGCCCTACAAGCGTCGGGTTGACCAAGAAGCACCGATCTCCGATGATGCTCCTCGGCCATATCTGAAGAAATCAGGGCGCGATCGCCCCCCCCGTTTCCGAGCTGAGGCCACGCCGTCTCGTCGATCTGAGTCTACGTCGTCTCGCCGCCCGGTGGAATCCTTGCCGTCCGAGGCTGATCCCAGCGATATCTTATCCGATGATGATCAGCAGTCTGACTTGATCTATGGTCGGCATAGTGTGGTTTCGGCTCTAGAAAGCGAGCGTAGCCTCAATCGCATCTGGATTACTGCTAAGTTACGTTACGATCCCCGCTTTTATACCCTGCTCCAAGAGGCTAAACGTCAGGGAACGGTCATTGATGAAGTGACCCCACAGCGCATTAGTCACCTAACTCGTCATGCTAACCATCAAGGGGTAGCGGCCCAGGTCACACCCTACCAGTATTTAGACTTAGCAGAGCTGATTGCGACGGCTAAGACCAAGGCTGAAAAGCCTGTCCTGATTGCCATTGACGGAGTGACTGATCCCCATAATTTAGGGGCGATCGCTCGCACTGCGGAGGCGCTCGGTGCTCAGGGGATCGTGATCCCCCAGCGGCGATCGGTGGGGATCACGTCAACGGTGATGAAGGTAGCGGCCGGAGCTTTAGAAACTCTTCCAGTTGCAAGGGTTGTCAATCTTAGCCAAGCCTTGGAAGAATTGAAGCAGGCAGGGTTTTGGATCTATGGAACTGCCGCCAATGCCGCCGATAAACCCATTCACACCGTGACCTTTGATAGTGCAACGGTACTGGTGATTGGCGGAGAGGGAGAAGGTTTAAGCGTGTTAACTCAACGCCATTGTGATGCACTAGTGTCTGTTCCCTTGCAGGGACGGACTCCTAGCTTGAATGCGTCGGTTGCGGCAGGGATGGCGCTGTATGAGATCTATCGGCAGCGATGGAACAATACGGTGCATATGAATGCTTTACAAAAAAAGAGCAACGGAGTATAACGAAGCTTGAACCTTCTTTAAGGTGAATAAACTTTTTGACTCAAACTTACGCAAGAATGCTTAACGGGGCGCTGTAGGGCTTATGAGTGATATTTGGTTAAGTATGCTGGAATTTCTGGGACAAGCTTGGTGGGCTGAGGTTGTGACCGACAACCCTCGCTGCACTTACTACTTTGGCCCATTTGCAAGTTCGAGTGAAGCCGAGTCAGCGAAGGCTGGCTATGTTGCAGATTTGCGGCAAGAAGGTGCAACCAATATTCGAGTGACGATTAAGCGTTGTAAGCCGGATCCCAAAGATCTCACTCTTTATGAGGGCGCAGAGGAAGATGATGCTGCCTTGCATGTTGGGGGCTTGCCTATCTTTAGCAGCTAGTGCTTGTTGGGCGGGAGACGACTGGCGCTAGCGATCGCTCCGGCAATGAGGATCGTTGGCGCGACTCCATCAAGGGTGCTTTGAGCAGATATGCTCTAGGCGTAATCTGGGCGTAGTCTAGGCATAGACGATCAGGCTAGTCCTCTGAGACGGAAGTCAACCGCCTATTTACCAAGGCGGGAAACCTTGTTTTTCCTGGAATTCCTTTTCGTTGTTCTGTCTTCGTTCTTCTGTCTTGCAGTACTAGTCCCTGGGATGAAGCTGAACATCTGCTAGCCAGGTTTGAATATCTGTGATCACGTGCTGAGGCACTTCCCAAGGAAAGAGGTGAGCAGTGTTGGGATACTGCTTAAATTGCCCTTGGCGTAGCTGCTGGGCTGTTTCAGCGCTGGCGCTAGCCATGATGTGGCGATCGCATTCTCCAGCTAGCACCAGGCTAGGACATGAAATGGAGGGCAGGTCTGCCGTGCGATTATAGCCAGATCGGATGGCTTGGTTGAGGGCAGCCGTCGCATGGCGTGAGGTTTGTAGGTAGGCACTGAGGGCAGCATCGGCAAGGTATTGGTAGGTGCTGGCTTTATGCTGCTGAATGAGATATTGGTAGAGCGATCGCCGTCCAAAGGTGTCAATGTTCCACTGCCAGCCAGGAACGAGTCGATTCACAATTGAGGCAATGCCTGTATTGGCCACCTCCACCCAGCCCACCGGCGGGTGGTTGCTGCGAGGATGGGCCGCTGTGGCCACTAAGATGAGTCCAGCCAGGCGATCGCCGTGAGACAGGGCTAGTTCCAGCGCTAAGATGCCTCCCAGCGACCAGCCCAAAGCAATATAGCGATCGATGTTTAAGTGATCGAGCAATTGATGCAGGTCAGCTAGATGATCCTGCATGGTAAAGGCATGGCGGGCAGGACTGCCTCCATAGCCGCGCAGGTCTGGCGCAATCATTTGAAACTGCTGTGATAGGGGTTGCGTAAACACCTCCATGCAGCGGCTAGAGCCAGGGTGACCGTGGAGACATAGGATTGGAAATCCTTGGCCGGTTCTATGCACATTAAGGGCTATGGGCATCGTTCTGTGGGCTAGGATGAGCCCGTGGATGAAGGGTTTTTAGATAGGCCAATCAGGAGAGGACGGTAGAGTGTTATCTATGCCATTATCCCTTAGGGATCACTAGATGTAGTGGCAATGCTCTAAATCTCCGTTTATACTGCGACGGTTGGGCACTAGGTGAGTGCTTCTGTTGTTTAGCTTAGCCTGCTATGGATTTTGATGAGTATGGCAAACCATCATAGGGAGTTGGCTTGGCGATGCTAAGGTCTGGATATAAGGATTGAGATGCAGCGACGAAGACGAAGGCGAAGACCCTGGGTGCGCATGATTGGTGTGATCGGCATGTTGGTAATGCTGATGGTTCTGCTGCATACCTGGGTTTGGAGTCCGTTGAGTGCGCGCCTTGTTCGCCCAGATACTCCCTTGGTGGTGATGGGCGATACCAATCGTGATGGCAGACTGTCTAGGGATGATCTCCGCGATCGCCACACATGGTCGTGGACGGCTGGGATGTTGCTGTTGGCGAATGTGGATGATGATGACGGCAACGGCCTCGCTGATGCGGCGGATACGGTGGTGAACGGCCCGGCGGATGAACAGGATTTAGCGATCGCCACCATCACCCTCGCGCCTGAGCAACTATCGCCCTCCTCGGAGCTGTTTGTGGATGTGAATTTGGAATCGCGTCTGGCCGTCAACCTCTTCCAGCGGGTGGGCGATCAGTGGCAGTTCCTGGATCTCAGTCGTCCGGTGCCCTTAACACTTCCGCCTGGGGCGGCCCGGTTGGAGGAGCCCATAGTGTTGACCCTGGGACTTGAGGCTAAGCAATTTGCCCAAACCAATTGGCCTGGGGTAGCGCGTCTAACGGTGCGCCTGCAGGATGAAAAACGACGAGCGATCGCCACCGATGCGATCGCCATGCGGGTGGCCCCCTGGCTGATGCTGCCCAATTCTGCCCGCACCACGGATCTTTATATCGGTGTGGGCTACTACGACAATGACCAAATGCGATCGCAGCTAGAGCGCATTCTGCCACCCTTGGGGGTAACCCTGCATGAGTATGAAAGCGACAACTGGCAGGACATGTGGACCCAGGACATGATGGAAATTGGCTACCAGGAAATACCAGGGCATCCGGGGATGCATGTGGTATTGCGCGCCAATCGAGAGGATGAGCAATATCCCAAGACCTTGCTGGGCCCCAATGTTGGCTATATCACCGTGGGTGAGCCGCGTAATCTAAATGTGGCGGATGAGCTAGCTGACTGGTTTGGCAATCTAGAAGTGACGCCGCCGATTAAAGGGTTTCCCCTAGGGCGATCGTACTATGGGCGCAACACCAAAACCGGGGTTGAGATGCACCCGATGATCGTGGATTTCCTAAGACGGCAGGGGGTGCAAACGCCCCTGTGGTTTGACACCTCTTGGCTGCTGATTAAGCATGTGGATGAGCTGATCAGCTTCGTTCCGGCTCCGGAGGGGCAGCCCTATGTGCTGGTTCACGATATGGAAGCCGGGATTAAACTATTGCAGGATCTGCGATCCCAGGGGGCAGGGGAGGAATGGATTGGGGAGCCGCCGATCACCGTCAACGAAGCGCTCCAAACCTATAGTTCGATCAGCTCCCGGATGCAGCGCTCGGTGCTCGATCGCATCATCCGTATGGTGAAGCAAGACCTGAAGATTGATGAGGATCGAATTATTCGCTTGCCGGTAGTGTTTACGGGGCTGCGTAATGCTTCTACGCTCTGGTCGAATTCGGTGAACTCGGTGTTTGTCAACGGCACGCTGATTCTTGGCGATCCCCACGCGCCGCTGGTGAACGGCGAAGACTATGTTCAATGGATGATTCGCCAGCGCTTAGCCCAGGCTAGAATTCGGGTTGAGTTTGTAGACGACAGTCCCTACCAAGCCAATCATGGCAATGTCCACTGTGCTACCAACACCAAACGACAAACCCTGCGTCCCCAGTTTTGGTCTTATCTCGCACCCAGTTAGGGGAATATCAGACAGAGTACACCTGGGATTGATAAGCTAGGGAACGGTCTTCTAGTTTGTTCATCATGGCTCAACTAGAGGCTGTGATGTCCCTGTCGGTATCGCTAGGATTGTCCTGAACGGGGGCGATCGCCCTCCAGGTTGGCCTGCGCATCCTTCGCCCAGCCCCATGGAGGGTAGCGTTAGAGTATTCCATTATCTGCTTCGTGAGGTTAGTTCATGTCATTCATCCGCGAGTTGCACCATCAACTCATCCGTAAGGAGCGATCGGCTGTTGAGATTACCCAGGATGCCCTGGATCGGATCACAGCCTTAGAGCCCCAGCTTCATAGCTTTTTGCACATCACGGCTGAGCTAGCCCTAGAACGAGCCAAGCAGGTCGATCGCCAACTGGCTGCGGGAGAAACCCTAGGGCTCTTGGCGGGGATTCCCATGGGGATTAAAGATAATCTTTGCACCCAGGGAATTCCCACCACCTGCGGATCGCGGATTTTGCAACAGTTTGTGCCGCCCTACGAGTCTACGGTGACCCAAAAGCTGGCGGATGCCGGAGCCATCATGATGGGTAAAACCAACATGGATGAGTTTGCCATGGGCAGCTCGACGGAAAGCTCAGCCTATCAACTGACGGCCAATCCTTGGGATCTGGCGCGGGTGCCTGGCGGCTCCTCCGGTGGTTCGGCGGCGGCGGTGGCGGCGAGTGAATGTGTGGTGGCCCTAGGATCGGATACGGGCGGCTCCATTCGTCAGCCTGCTTCCTTCTGCGGTGTGGTGGGCATGAAGCCTACCTATGGGCGGGTGTCTCGCTATGGGCTGGTGGCCTATGCCTCCTCGTTGGATCAGATTGGCCCCTTCGGACGCACGGTGGAAGATGCGGCGATTTTGCTGGAGGCGATCGCTGGCTATGATCCCCAAGATGCGACCAGCCTGAAGGTTGACGTTCCTAGCTATACGGCGGGTTTAACGCCAGAGCTGAAGCCTGGCACAAGAGTTGGCATCATCCAAGAAACCTTTGGTGAAGGGCTGGATCCGGTGGTGGCTGAGGCCGTGCAGGCAGCGGTGCAGCAACTGCAAGCCATGGGGGCGGAGGTCGTTGAAATTTCCTGTCCTAAGTTCCGCTATGGCCTGCCAACCTACTACATCATTGCGCCGTCGGAAGCGTCGGCCAACCTGGCCCGCTACGACGGGGTGAAGTATGGATTTCGGAGTGATGAGGGCGATAACCTGATCTCCATGTATGCCAAAACGCGGGCGGAGGGCTTTGGCCCCGAGGTCAAACGGCGGATTATGATCGGCACCTACGCCCTGTCGGCTGGCTATTACGACGCCTACTACCTCAAGGCTCAGAAGGTGCGTACCTTAATTAAGCAAGACTTTGAGCGGGCGTTTGAGCAGGTGGACGTGTTGGTCTGCCCCACAGCACCGACAACCGCCTTTAAGGCTGGGGAAAAGGTAGACGATCCCATCAGCATGTATCTGTCAGACTTGATGACCATTCCGGTGAACTTGGCAGGGCTGCCGGCCCTGAGCCTGCCCTGCGGTTGGGATGCCCAGGGGTTGCCCATTGGTCTGCAGTTGATTGGCAATGTTCTGCAAGAAGCCTCGCTGCTTCAGGTCGCCTATGCCTATGAACAAGCCACAGATTGGCATAAACGTCGCCCCTCCTTGGATACGGTTGCTTAGGGGCGATCGCGGGTATCCTGTATCCAGATGTTTATCGGGTTGATTGCCATGCTTGATCTCCTGAGCCTACTGCCGGTGGTAGGCGGCGGTGCTGTTGGGGTAGCTGGGCTGTATGGAGCCTTAATGCTGCTGCTGTTTGCCTACCAACGCCGACTGATCTTTCGTCCATCGCCGACGGTGACCTGTACGCCGGCTGATCTAGGGCTGGCCTACGACGTGATCCAGTTGCCCTATGCTCAGGATCGGGAATGGGTGCAGGGCTGGTGGATACCGAGTGATCGCCCCCATGGGCCCACGGTGCTCTACCTCCATGGTAATGGCATCAACATGGGGGCCAATGTCAATGCGGCGGCGCGGTTCCATGCCCTGGGTCTTTCGGTTTTCATGATCGACTATCGAGGCTATGGCGAAAGTTCTGGTGGGTTTCCCAGCGAGCAACGGGTGTATGAAGATGCCGATCGCGCCTGGCACTACCTCACCGATCAGCGCCAGATTGCACCGGAGCAGATGGTGCTCTATGGTCATTCCCTGGGCGGCGCGATCGCCATTGAACTGGCCACGCGCCATCCCGATGTCGGCGGTTTGGTGATCGAAAGTTCCTTTACCTCCATGCGGGAGATGGTCACCCGCGCCACGGTCTACGATCGCCTGTTTCCCATTGATTGGATTTTGACCCAACGCTTTGATTCCCTCACCAAGGTGCGATCGCTCACGTCGCCGGTGATCTATATCCACGGGACGGCGGATCCGGTGGTGCCTCCCGATCTCAGCGCCGTGCTGCATGACGCAACGGCAGCTCCAGCAGAACTGGTCTGGATCCCAGAAGCCGACCACAATAATGTGGCGGAAGTGGGGGGCGATCGCTACCGGGCTGCTTTGATTCAGTGGCTGCAATCCCACTACCCCGGTATGGATAGTCTAGATACCTATAGCACTAGCCCTGCCTCCAATGTGGTGTGCTGAAAGCTGTAGCCAGCATCCTTCAGTTTTTGATTAGACACCCGAGCATTGTAGGGACGGGTGCTAGGTTGGCTGGCATCCCAGGTGACGGGGGGCAGTTGGTGACGCTGGCAGACCAGGTCAATCAACTGCTTGACGGTGGTGGGTGAGTCCTGCACGAGGTTGTAGATGCCTTGGAGACCCTGCTGGTGGGCCAAGGCGATCGCCCCCACAATGTCGTCTAGGTGAATCCAGTTGCTGGCGTCTTGGCCCGTGCCGGGTCGGGTGGTGCCCGCTGCCCGCTGAAAAATTTTCACCAGGGATCGACCGGGGCCGTAGATGCCGCCTAGGCGAAAGATACAGACTCGTCGCTGGTCTGTAGCGGTGGAGAGCAGAATCCGTTCGGTGTCGGCCAGAATCTTGCCATTGTCGGTGCTGGGGGCGATCGCTGTGGTTTCATCTACCCAAGTCCCTTGGCGATCGCCATAGACGGCGTAGCTGCCGGTGTAGATCACCTGGGTGAGCTGGGGCAAGCTGGGCAGCAGATCGGCGAGCACCTGGGCGGTACCTAGATAGGTGTCGGCATAGGCATCGGCGCTCGCTGCTCCTAGGGTGAGCACGAGGGTTTGTTGATCGGCTAGGATCTGAGCAAGGCGCTCTCGATCATCTCCCCGCACGACGTGAACCTGTTGGGCGATCGCCTCTAGCTCTGGAACCCGCTCTGCGCGGGTGGTGGTGGCTGTGACTCGATGGCCTAAGTGAGCCAGCACGGGAGCGATCGCTTGGCCGACGTATCCACAACCGAGAATGGTGACTGTTTGCATTGATCCTGTGGGATGATCCCCTCCGTCACGTTGAAAAATATGGGATGCTGGGACAAGACCCGTGATTGCCCAGATGTTGTCCAGAAAGTTGTCTGAGCCCGTCTTGGGTACCCGTAGATATCTTAAGATGGGGGCGATCGCTCTGAACCTCGATCGTCTGTTTGCTATCTACGTGCCCCATGTCACTTCTCTAAAGACCTGCGTGCCCCAAGGATTTTGCCTGAGGGCAAGGTGATTGAACCCAGGGATCCTGTAGCCTCTGATATCAGAGAAGGGCGGTACATGGGCCAACAAACTGCAACAGTCCGGGAGGTAGACCCATGCTGTTTTGTCCGTTTTGGACTCCTTCGTAACGTGCCGTGAAACCAGCCACTCGTGACCCGACAACCGGTGAGACCTCTAGCCATTCCTTAGACTGGCTCCATAACGGCACGCTGATGATGGTCAACGATCGCCGCCGTGGCGGTCTGATTCTGTGCAAAGAGTACTATGCCGAGTTTGCTGGGCCCGGTGCTGCGGTGGGCGGTCTGTTTGACATGGACTGCACGCGGCTGATTCCTGTGGGCACCCTCTCTATTCTCACCCCACCCGATCACGAAGCACGGCAGCGGGCGTTTAAGATTCGGCGGCAGTGGATTCGCCTCACCCAACAGTTCACCGACTGTCCGGTACCGCTGCAGCGTGCCCAGATGATTCTCAATCAGTTTGAAACCTACTTTGGCCCTGAAACCGTAGCCGACGTGCCCGATGATGCGTTTGCGCTCTTGGTGGGCGTTTTGCCCTACACGGTGCGTTTGGCCCGCCGTAAGCCAGGGCAGTTAAACGTGAAGCTCAAGGCTGGCGGCTAGTCCTCTCGTTGGAACCAAGCGGCGATCGCCAACCCTAAAGCATCGGCGGCGTCATCGGGACGGGGAATGGTGTCGAGGTCAAGCTCTCGGGCGACGGCTTCCTGCACCTCGCGTTTGTCGGCATTGCCGTAGCCGGTGAGAGACTGCTTGACTTGAGCGGGGGTAAATTCCACAAAGGGCACCTGATGCTGGGCCAGCACGAGCATGATCACCCCTCGGGCTTGGGCTACCAAAATGGTGTTGCCCATGCGATAGAAAAAGAGTTTTTCAATGGCTACCAAGTCGGGTTGCCATTGGTTGAGCAGGTGGTGTAGGTCGTCGTAGATGGTACAAAGGCGATCGCCCACCGCGGTTTTAGCCGGTGTTTGGATCACGCCAAAATCGAGGACAGAGATACTAGAAGCCGCATCCCTGTCCTGACTGGGGTCGCAGGCAATGGCTCCAAAGCCTAAAATGGCTAGCCCAGGATCAAGTCCTAGAATGCGCCGCGTCATTAGGCTTAGCGCGCTGCTCCATTCATCTGAGCGGCTTCATCGGGATCCGGTAGACCAAAGATGCGGCTAAAGACCTTGTTGACCTTATAGCCCGAGTCAATGGATTCTAGGGGATCTTTGCGCAGGCGGTGGCGCAGGCAGAGGACAATCACCCGCTGAATATCGTTAACGGTCACTTCCGTTCGACCTTCTAGGGCAGCGATCGCCTTGGCGGCGCGGTTGGTGACAATATCGCCCCGGAGACCGTCCACATCTAGCTCAGCACAGGCCTGGGAAATATTCACCCGCAAGTCGTGGTCGATGGTGACGGATTTGAGCAACTGCTGGGCTTGGATGAGTTTTTGCTGGAGTTCGGTTTGAGCGTCAGCATATTCGGTGAGGAAGGCTTGGGGGTCTTGGTCAAACTCCGATCGCTGTTCCACAATCTGCACCCGCAGCGCCGGATCTTTGACCGTGCGAATTTCGGCGTGCATCCCGAAGCGGTCGAGCAGTTGGGGGCGCAGTTCTCCTTCCTCGGGGTTGCCGGAGCCAACTAGGACAAACTTAGCCGGGTGGCGAATGGAAATGCCTTCCCGCTCCACCGTATTCCAGCCCGAGGCAGCGGAGTCGAGCAGCACGTCTACCAAGTGGTCATCGAGCAGGTTGACTTCATCCACGTAGAGGATGCCCCGGTTGGCCTTGGCCAGCAGCCCTGGCTCAAAGGCTTTGACGCCCTCCGCTAGCGCTTTTTCAATATCAATGGTGCCGCAGACTCGGTCTTCGGTTGCGCCCAGCGGTAGGTCTACCATGGGCACTTTTTTGCGAGCCGTGGGTAGAGATTCCTGCTGATTGGCCCGGTCTTGCACCTCATCACTCATGAGGCTGGTGTCGTAGGGGTCGCTGTTGAAGGGATCGTCTGCCACCACTTCGATTTCGGGGAGCACATCAGCTAGGGCGCGGATCGTGGTGGATTTTCCGGTGCCGCGATCGCCCATGATCATCACACCGCCAACCTTGGGGTCGATGACGTTGAGCAACAGCGCTAACTTCATCTCTTCCTGACCCACGATGGCCGTGAATGGAAAGACAGCGCGACGAGGTGGTGTAGAAACGGGAGGTGCAGAAACAGTTGAAGACACAGGACTTTATTAACCGTCAAAAAGGTTTACATCTATAGGTATCGACCACCGAGTGGACACCCAGAATTTAAGGTGGCGGTAGATCAGCGATGTCTAGCAGAATCAGCGCGGTTCTGAGACCCCATGGGCCATCTGCACGGATCCTCACCCCATCGACCCTAGGTCAAGGGAGCGATCGCATTATCTCCTACCGCTACTTATTGTGACACAGGACGTGCCGCCTGCTATGCCGTTCAGAACTCTCTGTGCCTAGTCCTCTGAGGCGTCAGTAACCCGCCTATGGGCTGAGGCGAGAAACCTTTCGTGTTCTGGAATGCCTTTTCATTCTTCTATCTTCGTTCTTCGTTCTTCTGTCTTCGTTCTTCTGTCTTGCGGTACTAGGGAACGGAGGGTTGCTCTTGGCGTTGACGATGGTGTCTGGCACCGCCTGCTAGGGGTTTAGGACGATAGCGCTGTAGGGCACTGCGAGGCAGGACTCGCATGACTTCTTCCACAGTGGTTGCCCCGGCGGTAATCTTAGCGATCGCTGCATCGTAGAACGAGCAAAATCGAGTTTCTTGCAGGTAGCGATTCAGCTCTGTCATCGTGCCTTCATAAATGATCTGTCGCAGGGTATCGTCCATGTCAATCAGTTCAATAATGGCTTCCCGCCCGGCATAGCCCGACTGGAAACATCGGGCACAACCGCGACCCTTGCGCCAGGTTTGAGGATTAATCTGGGATCGCGTCAGACCCAGCATGGCCAACTCCTCATCGGAGGGTATGTGGGGGGCAGAACAATGGGGGCAAACCCGCCGCACCAGGCGCTGGGCCACAATGCCTAGGAGAGCATCGCTAATCAATCCGGGGTCGGGGCCAATATCTTTCAAGCGAGGGATGGCGCTGGCAGCGTCGTTGGTGTGGAGGGTGGTAAAGACTAGGTGTCCCGTCAGGGCTGCGCGCACCGCCGTTTCGGCTGTTTCATGGTCACGAATTTCGCCCACCATGATGACGTCTGGATCCTGGCGTAAAATGGCTCGAAGACCCGCCGCAAAGGTCATGCCGGCTGCTTCATGCACCTGGGTTTGGGTAATCCGGTGCAGGACGTATTCCACCGGATCTTCCACGGTCACCACGTTGACATGCTCGGTGGCGACGGTTTGTAGGCTGGTGTAGAGGGTGCTGGTTTTGCCAGAGCCGGTGGGGCCGGTGAAAATCACCATGCCTTGGGGTTGCTGCAGCCAGTTTTGGTAGGTGGTGAGGGTTTGGGGAGTAAAGCCTAGTTCTTCAATACAGGTGAAGGGATTTTCGTTGGGCAGCAGGCGGATCACGGCTTTTTCCCCGCCCACGCAGGGCAGGGTGCTCACCCGCATATCGAGCCCGAGGTTGAGGTCACTGCCGGCAGCATAGCGCTCACCAATGCGGGCATCTTGGGGACGGCGGCTTTCAGCAATGTCCATATCTGACATGACCTTGAGGGCTACGATCGCCCGTCGGCTGATGTCTGGGGGCAGGGTAGTAATATCTCGCAGGATGCCGTCAATGCGGTAGCGCACCCGTAACCCTTCCGTGACGGGTTCTAGGTGAATGTCGCTAGCCCGATTGCGCAGGGCCCCAGAAATGATGGTTTTAATGCGGCTGATTTGATCAGCAGCTTTGGATAAATACAGTTCCGTGACTTCGCCAATGTTCTCGGTTTCCACTTCGCCTGTGAGGGGATTGATCAGCGGATCAGAGCTAATCACCGACTGATCAAAGTTTTGGCTGTGGTACCAGGCTCGATAGCTACGGTCGGCGATCGCAATAATCTTGACGTTGGTAAAGGTGCGATCGCTTAACTGTTGAATCGTTTCTGGTGGCAGGTCAATGGGGCTGCCCAGGTAATAGCAGTTGCGCCATAGCAGCAGCGGCATCACCGGCGGTAGGGCACTGGGGTTGGGAAATTCTCGTAAAAAACGATAGCTCACTTCTGTGTCTAGCAGGCTGAGGTTAACCATGCCCTGGTCATCGACCAAGAACTGTAGCGCCTGTTCACAGGTGAGATCTCCATGGCGGAGTTGCTGCCAAGCCGATGAACGGTTAGACGTCGTCTTAGGCATAGGTGGCGTGGATCCGTCGAACATCGTTGAGGACTAGCGGGCTGCCGGTTTTGGCAAGCTCGATCGACCATCTCTAGTGTGACGCAGTGCCCCCCTAGACAGCTAGGGGGGATGCTCATGGAAGAGTGGCGTAGATATAGCCTGATGAGTCTAGATCTAAGATCGCCGTGAGCTGCTGGCAGACGATCGCCGCCGCCGTCTACGACGACCGGTGGATGTGCTGTCGGCAGAAGCGTCCGCTGAGTCGTCTACGTCGTTCTCTGCATCATTTTCTGCGTCCGATTCGGCGTTTGGCGTGTTGCGGAGTACTAGCGTATCCGCGATCGCAGATGGTTTGCTGACGGGTTCTGGTTCATCCATACCGTTGTCGTCTACGTCATCGGATGCCCCATCGGATGGTGCTTCGATCGCCTCATCAGGCTCCATCGTGATCGACCCATCTATGCTGCCCAAGCGATTCTCTTGACCAGGTAGGGCGATGCTAATGATGGTGTTTTTAGGATCCTTGACCGTATCGGTGGACAAAACTAGCGGAGAAATGCCCATTAAGGCATAGATATCCTGCTCTTCCACGGTCATTTCCACGGACACAACCTTGGGTGAGGAGGGTGGCGTCTTATCGCGCCGCCCCGAACGACTGCGGTCAGTACGGGATTCTGTACGAGGTTCGGTACGGGATTCGGTGGCACGCTCGCTGCGCTCGGAGCGGTCTGCCCGCTCACTGCGCTGCTCTCGCTCGGAGCGGTCTGGCTGCTCGGTGCGAGGCTCTGGCGTGCGATCGCTGCGATCAATCTTGATCTCCCGCTTGGCAGGTAACGGCGTTACCTCTGGAGCGGCGTCTGTGTCCCGAGGTGTTAAGGTGACTGCCTTGGTCGTACCTTTGCTGGGGGTCTCGACAACCCGACGGCGACGGCGACGGCGATTATTGGCATTGTTGCGTTCGCGGTAGCTGGGGTGGTTCACCAAGTCCAGATCTTGACCCTCGGCATCGAACTCCTCATCGTCAGTGCGATCGCTGCTCTCTCGCAGTTGAGGTGGAGAAGATGGATCGAGAGCGGGGGCTACATAGTCTCGCCCAACCCCAACTTCCACAATCGTGCGGGTCAGGGGTTCCGTATCCCCCGGCAACTGCACTAAATGACCCAGACCACCACAGGTAGAGCAAGTACGCCCAAACAGCTCATAGATATTTTGCCCTTGGCGCTTACGGGTGAGTTCCACCAGCCCTAGCTCGGTTAACTGGGCAATTTGGGGGCGAGCTTTATCCGCTCTGAGCGCCTTGTTGAAATGCTCTAGTACCTGAAGCTGGTCGCGGCGTGAATCCATATCGATGAAGTCTACGATGATGACTCCAGCAATGTTGCGCAGGCGTAGCTGCCGGGCAATTTCTGCCGCTGCCTCGTAGTTCGTCCACAGCACCGTTTCCCGAGCGCTAGACGATCGCGTGAAGGAGCCCGAGTTAACGTCAACGACCGTTAAGGCTTCGGTGGGCTCGATGATGATATATCCCCCAGATGGCAGGTCAACCCGAGGTTTTAGAGCTTCTCGGATGGCTGCGTTGACTCGGAAATATTCCAAAATGGAGGTGCGATCGCGGTGGTGATCGATCATCACCCCTTGCAGGGTTTTACCGCCGCTCCAGTTGGTCAAATGCTGTTTGACTCGCTTCAGCCCCGTGTGGGAATCGACCACAATCCGGTTGACATCAGCACTATGCACATCTCGCAAAACCCGCTGGATGAAATCATCATCCCGGTTGAGCAAGCTGGGCGCGCGGGTAGACATGGCCTCCTGCTGAATATTCTCCCACTGGCGCTGCAGCAGTTCGAGGTCTTCAATGATGGCATCTTCATCCATGCCTTCCGCTTCTGTGCGCACCAGCAGCCCCATGCCCGCAGGTTTGACCAAAATGGCCAGGGCCCGCAGGCGGTTGCGCTCATTTTCATTACGAATGCGGCGGGAAAGGTTAACCCCACGTCCAAAGGGCATGAGCACCAAGTAGCGCCCCGGCAGGCTAATGTTGCCGGTGAGCCGTGGGCCCTTGTTCCCCGTAGGCTCTTTCATCACCTGCACCAGCACTTTCTGCTGAGGTACGAGCAGATCCGTAATCGGGCCCATGGAGCGTTTCAGCTTTAAAGGCCCTAAATCACTGACATGAATAAACCCGTTACGTTCCGAATCACCGATGTTGACAAAGGCAGCGTCAATGCCGGGGAGAACGTTTTCTACAATGCCCAGGAAAATATCACTAACTTGATGACTTCCTGTGGCAACAATCAATTCCTGAATCTGGTCTTCTGAGAAGACCGCAGCCGTTCGATGCTGCTCCGCAATAATAATCTGCTTTGGCATTCAAGTTCCTCAAAAATCTCTAGCACAGGGGGCTCTCACGTCATCAGTGCTCGGCCACTCACTCTGCTGAAGTAGAAATTGACTCAACCAAAAATCTTGACCGCAATGGTGAAGGGAGGCGACGAAGCTGCTCCTTGATCGAACAACCTTTCGGAGGAATGCACGGGTGATACGACCTGCGTCCTGTCGATAGGCTCTTTCAATGGCAACCACCCAACCGGGTGGTTGCAACCACCAAAACGTGAGTCAAGAGTATGGGTTACTCAGCGACGATCGCCCTTAAATATCAGACACCCAGTCTTAATCTAACTTTCGCAAAAAGCTTGGCAGAAGCGAACCTAATTGGCTCCACGGTTAATCGAATCGTCGAAGAACCGCAGGATAGTCAATTCGCAACCGCTTCTCATATGTCAAGCATTATAGCGTGGCAATCGAACAGCGCTATCAAAAAAGGTTAATTTTGGCTGAAAATTTCACAATCAGGTGGGTGACCCCGTGGCTCAACCATCGCGTCTGACAGCGTGGCTGTGCTTAGTAGTCAATGGTTGTACCCGCCGAGTCAGGCTTCGAGCTAGATCTCGTTGGGAGGGTGGATCAGGTGTTAGACGATGACGCGTCTGACAGGATCAATTGGTTGCGGTGAGCGTGGTGAAGATGCACCGGGCAGGATGCGACCTGTTCGAGCATCACCACCAAATGCTCCGGGCGGAGAAGGGTGCCATCGTTTCGGCAACTGCCTCGGTAGCGCAAAATGGCTAGCGAGGAATCAGTGAGCCGTTGGGGTATCGCATTCGGCACGGATTCAGATTGGGGAGATACCCACTCCAACTCGTGGAGGCGATCGCGAAGGTTAACCAGCTTAGTTTTGCCTGACTTGGTGGTATGGTTCATGGTCAGCTCAGACGCAGCACAAACTGCGCTGATCCAGGAACTCCAGTCAGGTGCTTGACCTGACGTAACATCCGCACTTACCCAGACATAATACTCCGCTTGCTCAAGGAGCTGGGTGGCTGCACCAGCCGCTAAGGGGACTGCTTCGGCTCGATAGATCGGTAAGTCGGCGGGAAGCTGGGCTGCTAAGGCTACTTGGAAGTCTTCCACTGACATGGGCTGGGTAAGCTCGAAGTCCACAATCTCACTAGAGCTGGTGGCTCCGAGGGGGAGGGCATTGGCAGGTGAAATCCTGGGCCCTGGGTGATACCCACCGGTAAATGAAATTGGCAGCGCCGCCCGTCGCAGGGCTCGATCAAAGAGTCGTACTAAGTCTAAGTGACTGAGCAGTGCCATGGTTCCCTGTTTCCCAAACCATAGCCGAATCCGTTGCTGGCGGGCTGTATTGGGGACAAAATGTCCCGCAAAGTCTGGAATGGGTGGTGGGGGAACTACTACATTATGCCCGAAGTCGGTGCCACATACCCCACAGTGGGAACATCCGTCAAATGAACAATCGGGAACGGTCGCTGCTTCAAGGGCGCGTTGCAGGTCATCGATCAGCCATTGTTTATCGATGCCGGTATCGATGTGATCCCAGGGCAGAGGGGCTTCCAGGTTGGTTGAGCCCTGCTCGCGGGTGCCGTTGTCATCGGCGAAAATATTCCATTCGCCCTGTTCAACTTGGCGATATTTCCAACTGAGTCCGGCTTCGTCGATGGCTGTTGTCCAGGCTTCGAAGGCGCGATCGAGGCTTTCCCACCAGGAGTCCATGCCGGCTCCCAGTTCCCAGGCGCGGCGAACCACGGCTCCTAGACGGCGATCGCCCCGGCCGACAAAGTCTTCCATGGCGGAGATCCGCACATCGGTGAAATTGACCTTGAGGCCGCGAATGGTGCGAAATTCGTCATGGAGGAGCGATCGCTTGCGGCTGAACTCGGTCGTGGAAACTGAGTGCCACTGAAAGGGCGTGTGGGGTTTGGGGGTGAAGTTGGAAATGGTGACGTTGAAGTTGAGCGGCTTCCGGTGTTTGTTTTGGCATTCGCGCTTTAGCCAGCGAATGGTTTCGGCAATGCCGAGGACATCCGTGTCGGTTTCCCCTGGCAGACCGATCATGAAATAGAGTTTCACTTTGCTCCAACCCTGCTCATAGGCAGATTTTACGCCGCGCAGCAGTTCTTCATTGGTCAGCCCTTTGTTGACGATGTCGCGCATTCGCTGGGTGCCGGCCTCTGGGGCAAAGGTGAGACCGCTTTGTCGGGTGCCGCCGATGATATTGCCGATATTTTCATCAAAGCGATCGACCCGCTGGCTGGGCAGGGATAGGGAAATATTGTCGTCCTTGAGGCGATTTTTCAGCTCAACGCCCAGGGCCGGCAGTGCTAGGTAGTCGGAGCAGCTCAGGGAGAGCAAGGAGAACTCGTTGTATCCCGTGGCTCTCATGCCCGTTTCGATGGCGTCTACAACTTGCTCTGGAGCTACATCGCGGGCGGGGCGGGTCAACATGCCGGGCTGGCAAAAGCGACAGCCGCGCGTGCAGCCCCGACGAATTTCAATGGTGAGGCGATCGTGAACCGTTTCCACGTAGGGCACTAGCCCGATGGAGTAGGCGGGAATGGGGGTGGCCACCCGGCGCAGGATCCGGGGCGGCACGTCGGGACGGTTGGGATGCACCGAGCCGTCGTCGGCCATGTCGTAGAACTGCGGTACGTAGACCCCTGGCACCTGGGCCAGATCGAGCAGCAGCTCCGTCCGGCTGAGCCCGGCAGCTTTACCTTCGTCTAAAACCAGACCAATTTCTGGCAGCAGCTCTTCCCCGTCACCGAGGGCAATGAAGTCAAAAAAGTCGGCGTAGGGCTCGGGATTGGAGGTGGCGGTTTGCCCTCCCGCAAAAATGAGGGGATAGCTGCCCTGGTCGACGTTCCAAGCGCCGTCAGCCTGTCGTGCTTGCCAGGTGAGGGGAATGCCAGCCAAGTCCAGCATTTCTAAAATATTGGTGGCTCCTAGCTCATAGCTGAGGCTGAAGCCGAGGATGTCAAATTCAGGGAGCGATCGCTTCGACTCAACCCCAAATAGCGGTGTCTGGCTATCTCTCAGAGCGGCGGCTAGGTCAGGGGCGGGTAGATAGGCGCGATCGCACAACTGCCGAGGTTGGGCGTTGATAATGCTGTAGAGAATAATATGCCCAAGGTTAGATGCACCCACCTCATACACCTCGGGGTAGGTCAGCACCCAGCGAATATGGGCAGACTGCCAAGGTTTGTGCACCGCGCCGAGTTCGTTGCCAAGATAACGAGCTGGACGGGCAATGTTGGGGGTGATGAGGGATTCAACTGCGATCGCCACGATTTCTACTACCAGACAAGAGCTAACATCTGTAACCGACTGTTACCTCCTCACTATACCGAATGCCTGGATGCGGAAACCTTCCTCCTAGGGGCGATCGCTCATATTGAGTCGGCACTGCGGCGTGGAAACTACCTATCCTAGATAGAGCCTAGATGGACTTACGTGGATCTTGAGGGGATCCTTCAGCAGATCTTAGGCAGCTAGAGGCTTGGCAGGCAGACTCTCTTCTTTGAACGCAAAAATGCGATCAAGCTGGGTGAGTTCAAACACAATGCGCGCCGATGACGAGACATTGCAGAGATAGAACTCACGATTTAAGGACTGGGCCCGGGTCAACCCTGTCACCAGCGCCATAAGCCCGGCGCTATCGAGGGAGGTTACCTCAGCCATATCGACCCAAATGTCTGCTGATGATGCAGCGATCGCTGCCATCAGATCAGCTTGAAATACGGGAGCAGTGGAAACATCGAGAGTTTCGGGGGGCTGGATGACCATAGGCTGGAAAGTAGAGACGACAACGCTCATATGTACTATCCTCACACTCTAAACGGTCTGATCTAGGCTAGGACTTAAGTACCTATGTTCTAGACCATGGACATGTTCGCAACTATAACTAGCTTGATGACGAATTGTCACGATTTTAGTTCAAAGTTTGCGATCGCTTTACAAAAGCTTGCAAGTTGTTAAAGTCTCCAGCAAGTTTTGGGATTGAGCAGTGTGCAGCGCTACAAAATCAGCCCACGGCCCCTGACTGGGCAAGGCTCAGCAGCCTGGGATCGCTTGTTTTAGAGGCTTTCCAAGGCTTGTTCAACGGCGTTGGAGAAGGTCTGGAGAATGGTGACGCGGGCGTAGTATTTATCATTGGCGGCGATGCTGTGCCAGGGTGCCATGGGCGTATGGGTGCGCTGCAGGGCGTGATTAACCGCTACTTCGTAGAGGGGCCAGCGATCGCGATTGCGCCAGTCTTCGTCGGTGAGTTTGTGCTGCTTAAACGGATCTTTTTCGCGATCTTGAAAGCGTTGGAGCTGTTCTTCGGGACTGATGTGGAGCCAAAATTTCAGCAAGACATAGCCTGCGGTCACCAATTGGGATTCAAATTCATTGATTTCCTTGTAGGCCCGTCGCCATTCTGCATCGGTGGCAAATCCCTCCACCCGTTCCACCAAAACCCGTCCATACCAACTGCGGTCAAAAATGCCGATGGTGCCTGCGGTGGGAAGTTTTCGCCAAAAGCGCCAGAGATATTGCCGGGCTTTTTCCTCATCGGTGGGGGCGGCAAAGGGCTGAACGCTATAGCTACGGGGATCGAGGGTGTCGGTTAAGCGCTTGATGGCTCCACCTTTGCCCGCCGCATCCCAGCCTTCAAAAATCGCCAGTACCGGGATTTGGTGTTTATGGATTTTCAACTGCAGCTTGCGCAACCGAATTTGTTCGAGCTTGAGCTGATGTTTGTATTCATCGTCGGACAGACTGCGGCTGAGATCGACGCGGGCTAAGACATTGGGTTCCGTCGGGTCGAGATGTGACTGGGGCGGCAGCTGGATGGGCGGCGGGGCAACTTGGCGGCGATCGAGCATTTCGGTCATCAGGGCGGCCACGTGGCTGAGCACCTTAACCCTAGCCCAGCGCTGACAGTCGCCCTCCACCAAGGTCCAAGGGGCTGGGCCGGTGCTGGTGTGGATGAACATGTCTTCAGCCAGGGCCGTGTATTCGTGATATTTTTTTTGCTGCTTCCAGTCTTCTGGGCGCACCCGCCAAGCATCCAGGGGATCTTTGGCATATTTTTTTAGGCGAGATTTCAGTTCCGGCTTGCTGAGGTGAACCCAAAATTTAGCGATCGCCACTCCGTCATCGGTAAGCTGGCGTTCGAAGGCATTAATTTGCCGCATGTGGCTCAGTACCTGATCGCCCTCCACCCGCTCAAACAGCCGGTCTTCCAGCACATGGGTATACCAACTGTGATAAAACACGCCGATGTTGCCCGTCGGAGGCAGCTTTTGCCAAAACCGCCAAAGAAATGGGTACTGTTGTTCCAGCTCCGAAGGTTCGAGGATGGGATAGACCGCAAAGCCTCGGGGATCCATGCAGTTGGCTAGTTTTTTGACCAGATTGCCCTTCCCGGCCGCCGCCCAGCCTTCTAAGACCAGCACCACGGTAAGACCTTGCTCCCAACAGGCATTTTGCAGCGATCGCAGTTGGATCATCAACGCCTGCATTTGGCTGCGGTAGGTATCTTTATCGAGGGAAACCGAGAGGTCAAGGGTATCCAGCATGGGCACAACTGAGGGGAGAAGGGACAGGTTTTCAGTATGGCATTGTCTTTTTGTAATCGTGGTGTCTTGTCATGCCAATTCATGACGTCCCCCCAGGTCAACGATGGTGTTGGGCAGGTTTTGGGCGTTGTTGGATAGTGTTGGATAGTTGGATAGATAGTATAGATAGTTATAGATGAGAGATAGAAGAGAGGGATGAGGGGGCGATTCAGGGCCATGGGCTACGGATCGTCATGGAGGCCCAATCTCGGCCAGCCCCCGGCAAAGGGATCTGTTAAAATCAAGCGATAGCAGGCACCTTTAGCTCCATCAGCTACGTTCAGTGCCCCAGTCTGTCGTCCAAGGGGCGATCGCCTCATGGTTTTCCCGAGATCCTTAAGACGGGAGCGATCGGCCTCCCCTTGCCCCATTCAAGTCGCTTACTTGAGACACCTATGCCCAGAACACAACGCAACGATAACTTTATTGACCAGACCTTCACGGTCATGGCAGACATGATTCTAAAAATGCTGCCGACCAACCAACGGTCTAAAGAAGCCTTTGCCTACTATCGAGACGGTATGTCGGCCCAAGGGGATGGGGAATATGCCGAAGCCATGTCCAACTACGAAGAAGCCCTGCGCCTAGAGCAGGATCCCTTCGATCGCAGCTTTGTGCTGTACAACATGGGGCTGATCCACGCCAGTAATGGTGAACATGATCGCGCCCTCGATCGCTACACGGCTGCCCTGGAATGTAACCCTCGCATGACCCAGGCTCTCAACAACATTGCCGTGATTTATCACTACCTAGGTGAACAGGCGGAGCTAGCCGGCAATAAAGACGATGCCGAACAGTGGTATGACCAAGCGGCAGAATTCTGGCAGCGGGCCATTCGCCTAGCGCCCAATAACTACATCGAAGCGCAAAACTGGCTGAAAACCACGGGCCGCGCCAAAATTGACGTTTACTTTTAAGGCTGCCAAAACGTTCCCTGTCATGTCTAACATCACCCAAGACGAAGTACGAAAAGTGGCGCACCTAGCTCGCCTAGAGCTACTGCCCGAAGAGGAAGCAGCCCTCACCACCCAGCTCAGCAATATTCTGGACTATGTAGAACAGTTGAGCGAGCTGGATACCCAGGATGTTGAGCCAACCACTCGGGCGATCGAGGTGAGCAACGTCACCCGTCTCGATCAACTGCAGACCCGCACTGATCGGGCGGCCATCCTCGGCTGTGCCCCCGATCGCGATGATGATTTCTTCAAAGTTCCTCAGATTATGGCTGACGAATAGCGATCGCCCCCGTAGATAGCCCCCTGCCTATCCCTAATGGAAAAGCTTTTGTTTAGTGATAACGACCTGGTGTCTGTCCGGGCCTTGTTTGTGGGCGAAAGCCTAGATCTTAAACTCCTCGAAAAAACCGATCCCCTAGCTATCGATCCTCTCGTTGTCTCAGCGGGGGATCATGGCTGTGCTGTGCTATTTCGGTATGGAGCAGCGGTGCTGTTTGGCCTCGATCCCCTAGAGCAGGTGACCTTTCTTCAGCAACTGGATACCTTGGTGGTCAAACCCTTGCCCGATCCGGCTACGGAGGATGTCAATCTGCGCCTCGATACGACCGGCGTAGGACGGGTGGAAAACGATGTCATCTGGCTATCGGGCTTTAGCGTCGAGCAACTGCAGCTCGTCGCTGATGTGCTGGCCAAAAGTGTGGTGCTGGAGCATTACGAGGCCGGTACCGCCAAGATTTTTGATCAGATTGAACCCTTTGCCAATAGCCTACAGCTCACCGCCAAAAACGCCAGCATGGGCAAGGAACTGCTGCGGCAAATTGGGCGCACCCTGTCGATTCAAAATCGAATTGTGGGACGGGTGGAAATTATTGACAAGCCTGAACTGCTATGGGATGCACCAGAACTGGAGCGCATCTACCTACGCCTAGAAGATGAATACGAGATCCGAGAGCGCAACCATGCCCTAGAACGCAAGCTGGATCTGATTTCTCGCACCGCCGAAACGGCCCTTGAGCTGCTGCAGTACAACACCAGTCATCGGGTGGAGTGGTACATCGTGATTTTGATTGTGGTGGAAATTCTGCTGTCGTTGTACGAACTCTTTGGCCCGCCCGCCGCGCTGTGATCTATTGAAAAATGGGCTCGGTTTCAGGACGGAAGATGAAGTCGTAGTCAAAATGTAGCGAGTTGATGTGACGGATGATCGAAAATCCAAAGTTCGTCACCGTGTCGGTGGTGAAGGTGGCAATCACCAACTCGATCAGTTTCTTGTCCGATAGCTCTGGTTTTTGCACAAAGTAGCTGCGGCGGGCGAAGAAAATGCCTTCGTCGCGAGGCACCACAATGCCATTCACCCGGTGAGCATGTTGAATGGGTTTGATGTAGAGGGTAATAAACTCCTCTTGGTTGCGCTGCAGGCGGTAGAGGCGTTCGTGCTCTAGCCAGCTCATGCAAAACATCATTTTTAGCAGCTCAAATCCCAAAATGTAGTTGAAGACGTTGTTGCGCTCTTCGGCACTGAGTACCAGCTTGAGGGCCGATTCTAGATACATATCCGGCTGGCGGCGCGTGTCTTGGGCGGAGTGGATGTAGAACTGACGAATGTAGCTGCGCAGGAGGGCTTCATCTAATTCTGTATCGATATGAAAGTCCCGGAGGTATTGGGTAACGCGATTTTGGGTATCGCGATCGTCCAACTTGCGAGACACTAGCCCATCGGCGGTATATTCGTCTAAAAATTCGGCCTGCACATCGGGCGAAGAGACTCGCATCAGATGGCAGAGCAGCAACACATAGCGCCGTTGATGCCACGGCAAGCTTTCAAACCAATCCTTGGCCTCCGGTGGCAGTTTGCCGAAAATGCTGCCAATTTGTAGGATTTCAGGTGTTAACTTGCCATCGTCTGACAGGTACATAGCTCCAGCCATTCATCAATCAAAAGGTGGATAGATGTCGATCGGCATGAAAGAACCCGCGGGCAAGGGTTCTTTCGGCAGCCGGGGAGGGAGCGATCGCCCCCAAGGAAACCCATGCGGAATTGGTGCCCCTGATTTTGGATATCTACTAGTGAGCAACGGGTGGTTCGTTACTCGTCAGCAACCCCTGACCTGGCGATCGCCGCCTGATCCCGGCGGCTCCACTGAGCACGATAGGTATGACTAGCCAGATATCCTCCAATTCACAGTTCGGGTCTGGGCTAATGGGGCTGCCCCTGGGCGATCGCTCTGGGGTCGTGAACCATCAGACATGTTCGACCCATGGCCTAGGACTTTGATGAAGGTGTGCTTAGTTCCTAAATTCTAGCGGCATCGTTCGCAATATCAGCGGGTATCTATAGGTATGCCACAGGTATGCCACAGGTGTGCCACAGTGCCCGTTAGCGATCGCGAAAGTTTTTCTGCAAGCGGCAGGCTGAAGGCTGGGGCTTGACCTTGGATCGGTCTAGCTTTTAGGAACGAGCAAGTTATGGGTGGCGTTTATCCCCCCAGGGAGGATTAGGGTATTCACGCATTCTGTCTTAAGGTACCCAAGAAATTTTATGAAGCAACTTTCTTTGATCGGTTTAACTGTGGCGGGAGTCGTCGGGCTGCACCTAGCCGCTGTAGCCCAGCCCCAAACCCGTGAATTGACCATTGATGGCGCAACGATCGCCAGCTTCTGTCGCAGTGCGCTTCAGGATGTAGATGACCTACGCATTAGCGAGGTGCATGGTGGCATGGGTGTGTATCCCCT
Organism: Leptolyngbya sp. DLM2.Bin15; assembly: GCA_007694125.1. Classification (GTDB taxonomy): domain Bacteria; phylum Cyanobacteriota; class Cyanobacteriia; order RECH01; family RECH01; genus RECH01. Next base: position 14,615 of record RECH01000250.1, on the reverse strand, counting down.
AGCCCGTAGTCAGTTCCTTGGCTTTAGCATCATGGTGGTGCCGGTGCGGCATCTGGGTGGGCATGGAGCCGTGCGATCGCAGTTGGATGAGGCCTATGTGGCAGGGTTAGAGAATCCTCGCCGTGATGTTCGTCGGGTGGTGGTGGGGCAGGGCGGCGTATTGTCCATCAGTGTTGATCGCGATGGGATGGAGCAGGAGCGATCGCTGAACTTCCTTCAAGACGATTTCCTCGTCTCGTTGACTGCCATGACGGCGGCGGACGGGGAAGGCTGTGGGGAAGGCGGATTTACGTCCTTGGTGACGCTGCTCAGCCAAGAGCTGTCTTTTGAAACCGATCAGGCTCAGTTGCCCGTGCCTGCCCCAGCCGATATTCCCGTTGATCGCATTTTGTCTGGGGCGCAGCCGGTAGGCATGGATCATTGCCTAATTGGAACCTGGTCGTTGCTGGATCGACCGTTTGATACGGCGCTGTTTCGGCAGGCAGAACATTTGCTGTCGTCGGATCAACTGGCGGTGGAACTGGATGAACCAGCCATGACCGGCACTCACCTGATGACGGTGGAGTCGGATGGCAGCATTTGGACAGAATGGAATACCTTCACGATGCGATCGCGGGCCGTGCTGCGCACCGAGACGGGAGACTGGGTGGACATGACCCAAGAAAGCATCCTAGAGGGAGCTGGTGCGGGTAATGTGGCCGTTTATCGTCGCAACCCGCAGCAATTGCTTTGGATCACCATGGACATGACGGACGTCAACCAGCAGATGATCTCAGACTATGAGGCTCAGGTTTATGGCCAGCGGCTGAGCGATCGCCAAACCAACTACAACGGCCCGGCCCAGTCGGAACTGGGGGATGGCATCGTGGACTACGACTGTCGGGGCAATCAGCTATCGCTACGGGTGGTGCTCGACAATCCGGAGCCGGAACTGCCCCCCATGGTTTGGCGATACCAGCGGCTGCGTTAGTCAGCGTGTTGGGCAGCCCACTCCTGGCGCAGATCGTCCACGGTGAAGATGGCCTCGAAGTGAAGCTGGTGCTGTTCGTAGAGCTCGCGGCCGCCCTGGTTGCGATCGACCAAGGCCAGCACCCGATCCACCTGGTAGCCATGGCTGCGTAGACGGTCTACAGCTTTTAGGGCCGACTGTCCTGTGGTCACCACATCTTCTAGGACGACCACCGGACTGCCCGCCGGCAGGGGCAAGCCTTCAATATAGGCCTGGGTACCGTGCCCCTTGGCTTCTTTGCGCACAATCAGCGCTGCCAGCGATCGCCCCTCATAGCCCGCGACGACACTGACAGCGGTCACCATGGGGTCGGCTCCTAGGGTCAGCCCTGCCACGGCGATCGCCTGGTCTGGAATGGAGGACAAGAGCACCCGCCCCACGGCGATCGCCCCTTGGGGATGGAGGGTGACCTGTTTACCATTGATGTAGTAATCCGTATGTTGACCGGAGGTGAGCAAAAAGTCGCCTTCGCGATAGGCCACTTGGCAAATCAGGGTCAGCAAATAGGCCCGCAGATCGGCGATGGGAGCTGTCGTCAGGGATAGAGTCGGCTCGGTTTGAAACTGAATATCTGGCATCGGAGAAAAGAAAAGGGAACAACATGGGTGACCACGGGCGATCGCACCCCGGATCAACCTCTGGGATAACCGCAAGTTATCAGACTGCAGCGGCAACCAGCACCATCAACCTGTGGCAGATCCATGGGTGAGGATAGCAGCGATCGCATTCTTTCAATCCTAATCGGGAATGCCTCGTGATGAACGTTGAATCCAGGGTGCAGGAGTTGAACCCGCCTAAAGCGAATTATGAGTTCGCTGCCTAATCCGCTCGGCCAACCCTGGGATAGACTAATATCGCTCTTATTTTAACCCGTGCTTGGAGTGGGTGTTAATCTAGATTTTCGTTAGACGGTGCATTTTCGTCCGGCGGTGCGTAGCATCTTCGAGCAGTAGTTGCTATGCTCATAGGCCTAGCACCCTAAGCTGCCAAAACCCAATGTATTGAACAATGCACATCGTAGTAGGATGCGTGGGCGAAACAACGCGTCATAGCTGAGGGTTTGCGGTGCGTTACGCTTTGCTAACACACCCTACATCCAATAGTGCTGCATCTTAAATTGGTATGAGGTTTTCCTAAGCTGAACGGGCTGGCTGTGCATGTCGCCACTCCCCATAGTTTTCAACGTCCCCCATGATCAGAATTAACCCCACGCTCGGATTAACCCTCATTTTGCTCTCCATGATGATCGGTGCCGGGGTCGTCAGCGGCTCCTGGGGCTACACCCTAGGACGGGAAGCGCTGCGCGGTGTCACCCAGCCTGAAACTCGTCCGGGGCATGTGGGGGTCAGTGATGGCGAAAGTGCGCCCCAGAGTGGCCTAGCCATTCTCAATGAAGAAGAATTGATCAATAACGCCAAAAGCCGCATGGCCGGCAACACACCTACCGCCGCCGTGCCATCGCCAGTATCTGATCCTCCGGCTAGCAGCCAACGTGAGCCATCCAGTGAGCCGGTGGTTGGGGTGGAGGAACGATTGGAAGAGGATCGTGGTACGTCAGATGCCCTTGTGGATGAGTCTGTGGATGGGCAAGCTGTAACCCCGGTGAATAACCTGTCTGATCCATCTCCAACCGAGAACGACTGGATGGATGAACCTGATGCCCTGGATGAACCATCTTTCTCTGGCGAGGGCGAGGGGATGGAGCCACTGGGTGAAGGCTTTTGAAGATGCCGTCTAAGCATTCCCAGACGGATGCTTCACAATTGGATAGCCATGATAGAGCGTCCTGCTGTAGAGTTCAGCTAGGACGTAGGTCTGCATGTCTCGACGTCTAACTCATGGTGTTGCTCTCGTTGGGTGACTTGGTACAACGCGCTTCCGGCCTCCTCTGTGTTCATCATGCCTCAACCTTTTTGTGTCATGACCGCTACGTCTCCTTTGCCCTTGACGGCTACGGATGCAGGTATGCGGTTATTGCTTGTCCTGCTGTTGATCTCTATCAACGGCTTTTTTGTTGCTGCAGAGTTTTCCATTGTTTCCGTACGGCGATCGCGGATTAATCAATTGGTATCTGCGGGTGATGTTCAGGCGAAAACCGTTCAAGATTTGCAGCGCAGTATTGAGCGACTCTTATCAACGACGCAACTGGGCATCACCCTATCGAGTTTGGCCCTAGGCTGGATTGGGGAAAGTACCATGGCGACGTTGCTGGTGCGATCCATGGCGGCCTCGCCCCTGCCGAGCCCCATCAGCTATTTTTTGTCCCATTCCATTGCGGTTCCCCTGGCTTTTCTGCTGATTGCCTACCTGCAGATTGTTCTAGGAGAACTCTGTCCTAAAGCCGTAGCAATGCTATATGCGGAGCAGATCTCGCGATTTTTGGGAACGCCTAGTTTAGCGATCGCCCGTATTTTTAACCCGTTTATTTGGATTCTCAATCAATCGACACGCTGGCTGCTGCGGCTGGTGGGTATTCAATATACCGGACAGGTTTGGTCGAACCGTTTGACCCCAGAGGAACTGCATTTGATTATCAACACCTCGGCAGAATCGCCGGGGTTGGAGGCAGAAGAGCGGCAGTTACTCAGCAATGTGTTTGAATTTGGCGAAGTGACCGCAGGGGAAGTCATGGTGCCGCGCACCAGTATTGTTGAACTTCCTAAAGATGCCACTTTCCGTACCTTGTTGGGGGAAGTGGCTGAGTCGGGGCATTCCCGGTATCCGGTGACAGGGGAGTCGTTAGATGATGTCTGTGGCGTCATTTACTTCAAGGAATTGGCAGAACCCTTGGCCCAGGGGCGTCTTACCCTGGATAGCTCCATTCAAGATTGGATTCGTCCTGCGCGGTTTGTGCCAGAATATACGCCTTTGAATGAGCTACTGCACTTAATGCAGCGATCGGGGCAGGCCATGGTGATGGTGGTGGATGAATTTGGCGGTACGGCTGGTCTGCTCACGCTTCAGGATGTGATTAACGAGATTATTGGAGACCCACCGGAGCGCGAAAGTTCTGAAGATCCAGAGATGCAGATTGTGGACGATCGCACCGTGCTGGTGCAGGCTCAAATGGATTTGGAGGAGGTCAATGATCTCTTGAATTTTGACCTGCCGTTTACGGAAGAGTACCAAACCCTGGGGGGCTTTATCATCTACCATCTGCAAAAAATTCCGCCCCAAGGAGAAACCTTTATCTATGGCAACCTGGAGTTCACGATTTGCTCCGCCGAGGGGCCGCGCCTCCACCATGTGCAAATTCGTCGCCTAGATCTGAGTGTTCCTGATGAGCTGATTGAGGATCACTCCCCTCAAGAGAGCGATCGCTCGTCTAGTGACAGCACCCATCTTGCAGGACTAGACGAAGATTCTTCATCCTTCTAGGGTCTGAAGAGATACAACTTGCTATCCGGCTGACCTGGGTGGTGGGGCGATCGCCATCGAGCCTAGGGGAACTGTGTATGATAAGTTTTATGACGGTATTCTAATCGAGGGGTAGATCGTATGAGTTTTGAAATTCCAGAATCGATTAAAGTGTGGAGCCAGTTTTTTCACCCGGTGTTGATGTGGGTGCTGTTTGGTCTCACGGTCTATGCGCTGTATCTTGGGGTGCAGATTCGTCGTACTCGGGCGGCGGAGGGAGACGCGAAGAAAGAACTGATCAAAGGCAAATTCAATATCAAGCACCATCAAATTGGGGCGGTGCTGTTAGCTCTGATGGTGTTGGGCACCATTGGCGGCATGGGGGTGACCTACATCAACAACGGTAAGCTGTTTGTGGGCCCTCACCTGCTGGCTGGCTTAGGCATGACGGGGTTGATTGCTACATCCGCTGCCCTGTCGCCATTTATGCAAAAAGGGCAAGGCTGGGCCCGCTATACCCATATTGTGCTCAATATTGGATTGGTGGGGCTCTTTGGTTGGCAGGCGCTGACTGGGATGCAAATTGTGCAGCGTCTCATCGAAAAACTTTAGCGCATCGAGCGGCATGAGCTGGGGATCGGTCGATCTCGCTGGCCATCCTGGCTCAACTCTAGGGCGATCGCTTCCTGCTAGAGCGATCGCCCTTAGGGTTTGGGCTGATAACCTGAGACTAGTTAATCCTGCGATCGGGCATGGTGCCGGTGCGTACTGAAATGGTTTCCAGCTCGCCATTGCGGTTGATATCCATGTCAATAGTGTTGTTAACGCCACTGATCTCAACCTGGGCCTGCACGTCAGCGGCGGTGCTTACAGGTACGTCATTCATGCTGAGAATGACATCTCCAGTCCGCAGTCCGGCATTATCTGCAGGGGTGTTTGGCATCACCTTGATGATCACGACGCCTGCGTCTAGATCGTCGTCGAGCTGGATCGTTGGATCGTTGGACAACTGAGTCTTGGTGTTGGCGTCTAGATCAACCATCTGAATGCCCAAGAAGGGATGTTCAACCCGACCCGTTTCCACCAACTGTTGGGCAACTCTTAGAGCTGTTTCAATTGGAATCGCAAACCCAAGACCTTGGGCATTGGCGCGGATAGCTGTGTTGATGCCAATCACTTCGCCGCGATCGTTGAGCAAGGGGCCGCCAGAATTGCCTGGATTGATAGCCGCATCGGTTTGAATGAATCGTACCCGCTTATCGGGAATGCCAATTTGAGAGCTGGAGCGTCCGGTGGCGCTGATGATGCCGGCGGTAACGGTGTTGTCTAATCCTAGGGGGTTACCAATGGCGATCGCCCATTGTCCTGGAATCAGGGTTTCTGAGTTGCCCAAGGTGACGGTGGGCAACTCAACGGCATCAATCTTGATCACAGCAATATCGGTGACTGAATCGGCACCCAGGACTTCACCCTGAAAGGTGCGTCCATCCTTGAGCGTGACGTCAACGGTATCGGCTCCTTCAACGACGTGGGCATTGGTAATCACTTGCCCATCAGCGCTCAAGATAAATCCGGAGCCAGTCCCCTCTTGAATGCGCTCTTCGGGCAAGCGTAGGGAGTCGTCTTCAAAGAAGCGGCGCAGGGGGTTGGGGAAGCCATCAGGAATGCCGGATGCAACGCGACGAGAGGCATTGATGCGCACAACGGCCGGCCCAACTTTTTCCACGGCATCGGCAATGAAATTGGGATTGTTGTTGACAGCAGCAATCGAGGGACTGATGGAGTCACTGGGCTCAGGACGGGCGACGAGCGGTGTGATGAACTCAGCCTCTGAGGTCTCTTGTAGGCTTGGATTCAGGGTTGCTTGCCTAGCGCTGAGGTATTGGTTGCCGGCCCAGCCTGCACCCCCTCCAGCCGCCAGGAGAATGAGATAAATCCCAAGTTGTCGAGTCAATGTGCCCATAGTTCTTGCCCATCGGTGTACTCACCGCATCTCTATGGCACAAGTCTAGCGAATTTTCGAGGAAGGTCAGGGGTGTAATTGCCGAAGGATCTGTCCTTGTCCGGATGGATCGGGTGGGGGTGGGTAGGACTGTCCTAGTGGGGTGGGCTAGCGATCGCCCTGGGGTTTGACCTATGGACGCTATGCCTGGGTAGCCTTGGGAGCTGCTTGGGTTGCATAGGCCAAGGCCACCGTTGCTGGAAGCATTCGATATGATGAAATGGGAGACACAGTTGGAAGACACGGTTGGAAGACACAGTGCAGGGCCAGTACCATGCGATGGCGTAAACGATATCAACAGTTGGGTAGCATCGCCGTTCTCCTAGCGCTGGCTATGGGTAGCAGTGGACGAGCGATCGCTCAAGACATCCCAACCGGTGACGCTGAGAATCTGTGTGGTCTGCCGGCCCTGTCGCGCATTCAAACCCATGTGGTGCAGCCTGGGGAAACCCTAGAGGCGATCGCCGCTCAGTATGGGTTGATTCCCTCAACGCTGATGGGTTTGAATCCAGCGTTGCAGCAAGGCAGTCTCTCTAGCGGTATGTCTCTCCAGATTCCGCCCTACAACGGCATCCGGGTGACGGTGCCCAGCGGTACCACCTGGCAAGACTTGTCTCGTCAATATAACGTGCGGGCTGACGTGCTGTTTGAGGTAAACGGCTGTGCGCGATCGCCTGCCGCTACAACATTTATTCCTGGCGTGAACTGGTCACCGGGCACCGCCACGTCTCCTACCCTAGAAGACTCACCCATCAACGGCTACCCCCTACCGGAGCCAGCGGAGGTTGCTACCGGCTATGGCTGGCAACTTGACCCGGTGAGTGGGGAGGTCGTCTTTCACAGCGGCGTAGATTTGGTAGCTGCCCTAGGAACGCCGGTGTTGGCGGTGGGCAATGGTATCGTGGCTTTTGCGGCTGATCAAGGTAACTACGGCAACTTAGTTGTGATTAACCATAGCCAGGGGCTGCAAACCCGCTATGCTCACCTCGATAGCCTTCAGGTCACCGTAGGGCAGCAAGTGCAGCAGGGGCATCAACTGGGAACGGTGGGGGAAACAGGGCTAGCAGCCTTTCCGCACCTGCATTTTGAAGTGCGCACCAACTCGGATCTAGGTTGGGTGGCGCGGGATCCGTCAGACTATGTCCCCCAAACGTCGCTGATGCGTCGCTAGAAGTCATCCAGCACCGAGGGATCCACGTTGGTATGGTCAATCACGTCTTTCAACGATAGGGGGCGCACCGGCGTAGAACTGGTGGCATGATCGGCGGTTGGGGTCTCCCGAGAGACCTCTGTCCGGGTTGAATTGCGGTCTGCTGTGGGGGACAGCGCATGGATGTCTACCGGCTCACTGCCCTCGCCTAAAAAGTGCTTACGAATTTGGAAGATGCGAAACTCTAGTTCCTCGATCGCTCCCTGGGCCAGCGATCGCAGCTCCTCCTCCGAGAGTTCTCCCTCGTAGACCCACGGCACGTAGTAGGCCTTGGTCGCCCGGACAATCGCGTCTCGATAGTTGAGCAGTTTATGTTCCTTGAGGTAGTCCAGCAATCGTCCTTCAACCGTGTGTGCCTCGGCTTCAAACCGAATCGAAATTCGTTTCCGTGCCACCACCGCTAACCTCCTGCCTTGGCTGGTTTTTGAAATTTCAGAGCCATCCACTTTGCGCCGCCATAGCAATCGCTAAAGCGGATTTGCTCAATCTCCGATGGCAGACTCAGCGCGCCCGCCACCTCTTCTTTGAGATGATCGAGCCAGTTGACGGTGCAAAAGGCGGATCGATCCTCAAAATATTCTTCTAAATCGGCTTGTAGGATAGCCGCTACGCCGCCGCTGATCAGCACTTCGTAGTGAGGGACATCCACCGCTGCAAACCATTCATCGAGACGGTGCTTCACCAGATCCCAATAGTAGGCCTTGGCTTGCTCAAAGCGATCGCTCAATCGGTAGACTTGCCCTGGGCGAGACGGGAAGGTGACACTGCCCATCCCTTTGATCAAGGCCTCATAGAGAAAAGGATCATCGGAATTGCAGGGCATATCTTGGGAAATGGCAACCAAAACCTGCTGGAAGCCAAGGCGTTCTGTGCTGCTCGGTTCTCCCCGAGGCGGCTTCCCTTCCCGGAAAAAGAGAAAGCTCAGGTCACGATGCCCAAACATGAGGACAGCAAAGGTTTGATTGCTCAGCCCGCCATGCTGGGCTATTTCCACCTTGCGCCACTGGACGAGACCAGCGGCTTCCGGCAAGACTTTTACCTGCTCTAGATCTAAGTCAATCTCGCGGCCGCGATAGGTGAACGACTTTTGACCCAGCAGACGATGGGTGAGGGGCTTATAGTCCGTTAGGTATTCATTAAACGGCAGCGCTACGCCCACATCGAGGGGAACCCGAGTGAGGTCGTAGCGATGGGCCAATTCGCCGATCACCCCCAGCACCTTCAAGTGAGCGAGGGCGCTTTTGGGAAGATTGCTGGTGGATTTATTGGGTTTCCCTTGGGCATCAACGCCTAGGGCATAGACCGGATCGTCGGGGGCGAGCTGGATATAGCTCACAGATTCTAGCCCCGTGCCGAGTTGTTCTCCTTGCGCTTCAATGATCGTGAGTTCAGAAGGTGGCATATCTGCAACCAGGGGCGAACATTTGAAGGCGTGCAGGCCAATGCCGTCGCTCATGACTGCTTTGGTGCTGGAGCTACCGAGGTCAACAAAACATTGATAGTGCGCCATGGGTGACTGGGAAGCGCGATAAAAGGTCAACGTACACCGCTCATCATAGAGCGATTTAACCATGATGATGGCATGGTGCTCGTGGCCCTACTGCCAACTGGATAACGCATCTCCTGATCATTGAGGAGAGCGATCGCCATTCTCATGGTTCCGAATGGTTCCGACTCAGGTCGTGCTGATTCAGACTATGGCTGAGCAGGGCCTCTTGCTACCAGAAGGCCGGATTTCATGATTTATGGGTTAGTACAAATATACCAAAAAGCGAAACGCTTAGGAATCTTGGTCGTCAGAGGGAGGTGCCAAGCGATCGCGCACCACCAAAAGCACGAACACACCCACGGTGATGGCGATTGATGTGAACGAAATCCACGCTAGCTGTGACCCACTGATACCGATCATGCGCTGTGAGGGGAGTGTAACTGGAGAAGCGGCCACAACAGTAGCATTTCTAAGCTGAAAATAGGTCTCGAATTGTAATGTTTTCGCTAAGATTTTTGACCAATTAAAAAAAATTGTTTGTTCCCTAGGTATCTGAGGCTACCTGAGCTGACATGATCAAAGAAATCTAGGGAATGATTATCTTCATCATCAGACGCAGGTTAAAGTCAGAAGGATGGAGATTGACATGGGAAGGTCGATCGATCGTTGGGGCTGTAGGGGCGTCAACGTGCCTCTAGGGTTCCTGAGCCAAGACGGGCGATCGCTTCTGTCCGAGGCTTTAGTCCTAGCATCTACATCATGACGTGGGGTATTGAAGAACACCTGTCCATGGTTCAGTCCATGGGCCTGTCATGCTTAAACCCGTGATCGGTAGAGCCATCATCATCGAAGGATCCGGGTTAGGTTGCATGGTCTAGATGGATAGGGGAATCCCAGCAAGCATCGGGGCAGGGTAGACGGGGTTGCATCACTGCATCTACTCATCAATTCGGTTGATAAACCTGGGTTTCAAGAGGAGTACACCGATGGGTAAAACCCTTTTGTTGACGTCTTTCCAGACTTGGATGCCTCATCAGCGTTCGAATTCTTCAGATGACTTGATTGCCGAGCTGTTGCGCTCTCGAACCGTATCACCCACGTTGCAAACCCTGCGGCATTTGCCCGTAAATTTTCAGCAGGCTCCGCTACAGGCGATCGCTGGCGTGAATCGGGTACGTCCCCATGTGTTGCTCTGCTGCGGCATGAGTGAACGCAGCCAGACCTTGAATCTAGAGTCACGGGCGATCGCTCCCCGCGAGACGCTGTATACGCCGTTTAACTTAGATCGGCTGGTGGATGGTTTAACCATGACCCAGATCAGCCATGATGCCGGTCGATTTGTTTGCAACTATTTGTACTACGCCATGCTGCGCTACGTTCGAGACCAGCACCTCAATCTGCCATGCCTTTTCATCCATGTGCCCATTTTGACAGAGGCGAACCGTTGGGTCATCTTGAACGACTTTCAAAAGATTTTGCACCGAGTCTGTCATAGCCAGCCCTTGGTTGACTTCCCTGACGAATCAAGGTATTTACAGAGTCTAGACCTGTTACCTAATCGCCGTTATGTGGATGTTGCTCTCGACTCTCACGCTAGCTGACCTACCGGCTCCCCCCGAGCCCCAAGAGATTGTGGTGCCCCAATCGGTGCGATCGCTGCCGGGGCAACTCGACTCTGTGCCGGTATTCAACAGCAACAGTCCAGAACTCGTACAAATGGAGGGTATTTTGCTCTCCACCTTTCCTCCCATGGGCATGGCCGATCCCAGCGCCCATCTCGACTTTGCCTTTCAGGGACGCTTCGATATTTTTGCCCACCATGTCTATCGGGCGGTTGATCCAGAGGATCTCACTAGCCTGTATATCGGCATTGTGGCCTATAACCCTGGCGACGACGACGCCACCATCAGCATTCTGCACGGAGCTAGTTATCTAAGTCAGCCCGATGCCCCCTTCTTTCCCCTGCCGCCCCTAGAGGACAATGCTCGGGGGGATGTGTTTGCGGGGCCAGGCAGTCGGGTGATGTCTGATGTGCTGCGCAATCGACGGCAGGAGGAGCGGTTTCCGGCACAGGTGACCATTCCGCCAGGGCAATATCGCCTGTTGTTGAATGAACCGATTCCCGTGGCTGAACTAGATCCACCGCTGAACGGGCGATCGACCCTGATGCGGCTCAGGAGTGATCAGCCGATTTATCTAGCGAGTCTGGCCCACTATGCCGATGTGCTGGTTGAGACGGATGCGGATGCGGATCAGATGGGTGACCCAGATGCCGAGATGCCCAGGGTGCAGGAGCAAGCACCTTCCCTAGAGGACTGGGTGGCGCTGCTGGAAACGGGCGACTTGGCCGGTGGACGCGATCGCCCCCCCACGCCGCTGGGTGCCCCAGGACAGATCATCTACGGACGAGTGGCGGGGGTGGCCCAGGGCTCCCAATGGGATGCCTTTGTGTCTGATACGCCGGAGAGCGCCAACCTGACGATTCCTGAGCCAGGCGAGGCGGTGTCCTATGGGCTGAGTACCTTGGTGGCAGGACGCTTGGGAACAGGGCAAGTGCAGACTGCGCCGATGCTGGTGCGCTATCCCGATACGGCCTACCAGGCCCACGGCAACTATGGCATTCAGTACAACCTGTTCATGCCGCTCCATAACCCATCGGCGGTGGCCCAAACCGTCACCTTAAGCCTGCAAACGCCGATCAAAGAAGACGTGCTTACTCAAGATGGGCTGCGCTTTTTTGATCCCTTGCCCACCCAGACCTTCTTTCGCGGCACCGTACAGGTCAGCTATGTCGATGACGATGGGCGTCCCCAATCGCGCTTTTTCCACCTGGTGCAGCGGCGGGGCGATCAAAGTGAACCCTTGGTGACCCTGACCCTGCCCCCGGGCGATCGCCGCTCTGTGGAGGTGAGCTTCCTCTATCCTCCAGATTCAACCCCGCCGCAGGTGTTGACCCTGCGAACCCTCTTGGCTGGCGAGGATTGACGTTAGAAGATGCTGGTGTGAGGATGCGATCGCAGGCCATGGGCCTAGAAGCGGCCCGGCTGCGGTCATGGTCTAGGCATGTCTGGGGTATGCTCGGTTCATACCAAGGTCTACCCTCGTCTGCGATACAAGATGGTTACGCTGAAGGCTGTTGCCGTCTAAGATTAGGTTGCTAGCGGGGCCATGGATGGAATGATCCAAGAGGGAATGACCCAGGTTGTAAACAACAAACGTCTGCACGTGAGCTAGGGTGCACAGGTGCTTGATGGGTATACCATTCCTTCTATAGGCCCTTCCCATAAGCCAACCCTTGAGCGATCGCTCTGCCGTGAGACCAGCCATCTTCCTCTGCGATTCATTTCATCATGGATCTTGACGACCAGCCCATCCAAAACATTACCCTCCCGCCTTTGCTCTCTGGACAACGAGCCTTGGCGGCAATTATGTTTACGGATGTGGAATCCTTCACCGCTAAGATGGCGCACAACGAAGCCCATGCGTTTACCCTGATCCATCGAGACTATGGGGTGATGCAGCAGGTCTGCCAGCAGTGGGACGGAAAAATTCTCAAGTCGCTGGGGGATGGTCTACTGGTCTATTTTGAAAATGCTGAGCAGGCGGTGCAGTGCGCCATCGAGATTCAGCAGCGTTTTATAGACCATGCGGTGGGTTGCCCACCCGAGGATATTTTGAAGCATCGCATTGGCATCCATCTCGGTGAGGTGATCTTTAGCGGCACGGATGTGATGGGCAATGGGGTGAACATGGCCGCCCGTCTGCAGAAAGAAGCCCTAGCCGGCGGCATTAGCTTTTCCCAATCGGTCTACGATGCCGTGCGTAATCAGGTGCGATCGCCCGTCACCTATCTGGGATTACGTTCCCTCAAGGGCATCCAGTCGGCTGTACCTATCTACCACATTGCCCCGCCCACTCCCTCCGTCAGTTTGCGGCAGCGGGTCTATGTGTCCTACCGCGATCAATCGCCGGATCTCAGGCTTGCCCATACCCTTTATGCGGCCATGTCAGCGGCGGGGCATTCTGCCTTCATGGCTGGGGAGAGCACCCATTTCTCCGACCACTGGGCCCAGCGCTTGGAAACAGAGCTGAACCAGTGCGACTACTTCGTCCTGCTTCTGTCTGCCCAGTCGGCGGGCAGTGAAATGATCATTGAAGAGGTGCGCCGTGCCAAGGAGCTGCGCGGCTACAACAGCAATCGCAAGCCGCAGATTGTGCCCATTCGGGTGAACTTTCCTAGCCATGCCCTGCTGGACTATAACCTGAGTGGCTTCATTAACTTGCAGGGCTACCTCGATCGCATCCAGCATTGGGAATGGCATTCCGATGCCGACACGCCTAGCCTCGTGCAGGATATGTTGGCGCTGCTGTCGGAGGGGCGATCGCTGGAGGAAGCGACCACCGATGACCAGCCTTGGAGCGGGGTGATTCACCTGCCCGCGATCGCTGTGCCTGAAATGCCTGAGGGCCAGGTGAACCTAGCCTCGGTTTTCTATACCGAACGCCCCCCCGTGGAGGTGCGTTGCCAGGAAGCCATCAGCCAGCCGGGGGCGCTCCTGCGCATCAAGGCCCCACGTCAAATGGGCAAAACATCGTTGATGACGCGGGTGTTGCACTATGCCCAGCAGCAGGGCTACCACACCGTGCCATTGAGCTTGCAGTTAGCCGATGATCGAGCGTTGCGGGATTTAGATCAATTTCTCAAATGGTTTTGTGCCAGTGTGGGCCGGCGGCTGCAGTTGCCCAACCGCCTGGCGGATTACTGGGACGATATTTTTGGCAGCAAAGATAACTGCACCGCCTACTTTGAGGAATATCTGCTCAGCCAGTTGGATGCTCCCTTGGTGATTGGGCTGGATGAAGTGGACTACATCTTTCAGCATCCCGAGATTGCCGCCGACTTTTTCGTGTTGCTGCGGGCCTGGCATGAAGATGCCAAAAGTCGTGATATTTGGCAGAAGCTGCGCCTAGTGGTGGTGCATGCCACGGAAGTCTATGTTCCTATGGACATCAACCAGTCTCCCTTTAATGTTGGCACCCCCGTCGCCCTGCCGGAATTTAGCAGTGATCAAATCTATAGCCTCGCCAAACTCCATGGCCTCGCGTGGGACATGGGCGATGTGGATCAGCTGATGGCGCTCATTAGCGGGCATCCCTACTTGGTGCGTCTAGCGCTCTACCACTTGGCCCGGCGAGACATTACCCTAGCGCAGCTTCTGGAGCAAGGGACGACGGAATCAGGGCTCTATGGGGATCACCTGCGCCGGCATTTGTGGAACTTGGAGCAGAATCCTGACCTTCTCGCTGCCATGACGCGGGTGGTGGCGGCGGATGGGCCGGTGCGGCTCGATGCAACCCAGGCTTTTAAGCTGCACAGCATCGGCTTGGTGCATTTACAGGGCAATGAAGTGGTGCCCCGCTGCTACTTGTATCGCCATTATTTGCGCGATCGCTTACCCAGTCGCTAGGGGCGATCGCTGGCATCATGACTGAGGCATCATGACTGAGGCATCATGACTGAGGCATCATAGTAGTTCCCTGGTCAATT
>RECH01000348.1 GCA_007694125.1 Leptolyngbya sp. DLM2.Bin15 | reverse complement strand
TATCGGGAACCCGCCGGCCGGGATAGACCGGGCTAACAAAACCGCTGGCGTAGTTACTGGCCTCTAAGGTGCCTTTGAGGGAGCCTTGGAGATGGCGATAGACACCGCCGACGGCAAGGACATCAGGATGCTGGGAGGGAAAGCCCATATGACCGTTGCCCGCCGAAAACACAACAGTAATGCCTTGGCGGACGGCGTAGGCAACCGTGGCAGCTAGGACACGGTTATAAGGCGACAAGCGGGGCGATCGCTGATCTGAAGCCCAGCTACAGGAGATAATGGCGGGTCTGAGGTTGATGGCGGTGCGGAGGGCGCTGATAGAGTTGACATTTTTGAGGTTGCCTAGGATGGCGACATCGGCCTTGACCACCGTCAGGTCAGCTTCAGGGGCGATCGCCAGCAGGTTTGCTGCTATGCCGGTGCCATGGCCGATGGAGTCACTGTAAGTATCGGTGGAGCCGGGAGCAAGGTGGACGTTGACGGTGTAGTTGTGCTTTGCGAAGTAGGGATGGGCATACCAACCCGTATCCACAATCACCACCTTCACCCCTTTGCCGGTAATACCCTGTTGATGGGCCATGGTGGCGTTTAACCCTTCGGCCAAGCCATTGGGAACTGAGAGGTATTCGGTCTCGGTGGGGGGCGGCGTTGGGGAGGGTGGTGGTGCGTTGTAGTAGTAGACCGGTTCATTGATGGCCACGCCACTGAGCAGGGCATCAAAGTGGGTATTCGACAGGTCGATGCGGCCAAAGGCTGAATCATCTGCCGCATTGACGAAACTGGAGGTGGCGACGCGGCCCTGCTCTTTGAGCACCGGACGCTCGATCGCCTCTAGGCAGGTACAAAAGGCCCGCTCGTATACCGCTGGAGGGGCTGCGACGGTGACGGAAAACGGCCCTCGATCGATAATATCGAAGCCTGCTGCTTGCAGCCGCTGGACTGCCGTGTCTATATCTGCCCTACTGGCGAGGAAGCGATCGACCGTGTCGCTGGTGATGGGAGTGTCCGTATCGAGTAGGGAGGATCCGGTGCGCGATCGCACCACGGCCTCCGCATAGACTCGATCGGGTAATTCTGGCTGACTGGGTGTGCTCATGTTTGCCTCTGCCGGCAACCGATCTCTGAGATTCTCTATATATAGATATTCCCAGTTAGGAAGGATAAATATCAAGCAATCAGCCGTATTGTACAAAAATGTATTGTTTCTTAGCCTGCTTCGACCTCTGGGAAACTCCTTCAAGGGGCAATATTCATCACCCACTTCATCCATTGCAAGAGCGATCGCACCCCTGAAAGACGATGCAGACCTGGTGCCTTGGCTGCAGCTAAGCTATCCACCGATCGCAGCGCCGCATACTGAAGTCCCAAAAAGCTATCCACCGCTGCATAGGGGCCGCCTAAGGTCATCGCCCCTGCCGCATAGACCCGCCCTTGCCCTGATCGCAGGTCAGGCAGTTCAAAATCCTTCGATACGGCTAGGCGTCCTAGGGGATTTAAGGGTAAGCCATAGCAGGTGACCAGATCATCCAACAGTGGATTGGCGGACACCTGGGCATCGAGACCTGTGGCATCAATAATAAAATCGGCTTGCAGTTGGCGGGTGCCTTTAAAGTCGCGATCGCGAATGTGGGTCAGGGTGCCCTGGCCAGTGCTTGGCTCCACCCGCTCCACCTCGCCGAACTCAATTTTGTACCAGCCTTGGCGCAATCCCTCTTGGACAATCTGCTGCCAGTCACGGCGATCGGCGGTGGTGGTGCCGCCCCAATCGGCCAGCAGCCGTTGACGTTCTGAAGGGCTAGCCTGCTCTAGCATCACCCGCAGGTCGCCGCCCCAGCAGGCTTTGGGCCAATTAAAGGGCTGCAGTTCGTAGTGATTTTTCACCTGTCGCTGGGCAGCCCGAAATCTATGTCCACTAGGTTTGGGCGATCGCATCAGATGGAGCAGATAGATCTGGGGGTTGGTCTGACGGGCTTCGTAAATGCGCTGCACTACCCGCGATGCCACAATTCCCCGCCCCCGAATCATCACGGTGCCGCCGAAGGTTTCCAGGTGTTGATAGACATGGTCATGGTCTTCGTAGGCATTCACTACGGTTTTAAAGTCATGGGTGGCAGCTCGATAGGCCTGTAGGTCGGGCAAAAACTGAATGGCAGGGTAGCCGGTTGCTAGATGCAGGTAGCGGGCGACTACAAAGGCATGGTCGCGGCGGTCGGCGGTGGAACGGGAATAGGCGATCGCATACCGTCCATCTGTGGTTTGGCGAATGGAGCGAATCCGTCCATAGTCAAAACAATGGTTCCAGCCAATGCGCGCAGCTTCGCGATCGATGGAGGCAAACACCCGCCCCGATCGCGGCGTGTAGGTTTCAGCCAGCGTCGGTTCGGCAAAGACCTGCCACAGGTACCGCAGGGCAGGGGCTAGTTTGCCGCGACTCAGATCATCCCAGGCTTCCCGCAGGGCGTAGCTCGGCCAACCCCAGATATTATCTGGGCAGGAGTCTGAGTTAGAGCGCAGCCGTTCATGGGGTGGAATTTGGGAATTGAGGCAAAGACGTTGATAGCGGGCGTAGGGTACTGGCTCCATGCCAATGGCCAGAATCTGCTGAGCGGGCACTCCGCCTAGGCGTAGCAGATCTACCCAGACAAAGCTACCGAGCCCTGCCCCGAGGGCCACATAGTCAAATTCGCGGATGGGTAGCCCTGTATCCATGAGATCCCGTAGCGATACGTGGGGCTGTTGAAAGAGCGGTGGTGGAAAGGAGGCTCCTGATGTGGGCGCGCTAGCCTCGGGAAACAGAATGGTGGAGTCTGTTGGGGTCTCGGACTCGGACGGCCCGGTCTGTCCGTCGATCGACCAGGTTAAGGTCAGCGTGTAGGGGCCAATCAGCAGGCGATCGCCCTCGCTGAGAACGGCAGAGGCTTGGCGATCGCCATTCACGAAGGTGCCATTACTACTGCGCTGATCGTCTACCACCACGTCATCCCCCGCTTGCCGCAGTAAGGCGTGGAAGCGCGACACCTGGCCACTGTCCAGCACCATACGCGACACCCGCTGCCCGTCGAACTGGGCTGGCATGTGGGCAAAGTCTCGCCCGAGGGCGATCGGTAACGACAGCACAGGAGTTCGCAGTTCCCCCGTGGCCGGGTCTTCCCAACTTAGTTGCAAACGGAGAGGCGGATCACTCATGGGAACTTACGGATATGCTGGTGAATCAACAAGCGATCGCCCTTGGCGTTATAGGTCGCCTTCTGTCCAACCCTAGTGGGTGGATCGCGGGACTGCGGGTGGGGCTAGCTCAGGCACTAGAGATAGGAGGTGGTGACGACGTAGGACTAGATTTTGATGCCCCTAGGTCTGCCTATCTTCTATCCCCAACCGCAAACTAGCATACCCGTTATATCATTCTCCCAGCAATTATAAATTCAAGAATAGTTAGGATGTATCGCCATAGCTGATGACTATACAGGTCATCGTCGAGCACAGTGAGGTGGACTGGGGCAAAGAGATCATGATGGGCCGGGATATACCATTTGGCAGCGGCGGTTTTACCATCCTGTTTCTCCATGTCATTCGAAGGTAAATTTACTTGGGCATCAGGGAAATCACTGATTTTTTTATTATTTTATCCTTATGGCGGGTCTGGAAAACTGTAAAATTACAGATTTACAACTACTAATGCAGCCATTTAAGACTTAATGTAACCTACTTGACAAGCTTAATCGCAGGTCATATAGTATACACAGAGGTGCAAAAAATACGCATTCTACCGTAGGTCACAAGAATCATGCAAAATAATTCAGTTTTTATTCGCCGCTGGGTACGTCGCGGCGTTTCGCTTTCTGTTCTGGTTCTAGCTGGTGCAGTCACCTCCCAGGGGGCACATCGTTTCAATATGCCCTCCGCCGCAAATCAACCTTGGTTTACCCTGGGTTCCTCAGCTTACGCTCAAGAAGCCTACAATTGGGCGCAGATTGAGCAAGACATCATTACCGCACAAAACCAAGTTCGCCAAGATCCAGCCAGCTTGATCCCGCTGTTGGAGGAACGCCTAGCCAATATGGATGACGAGGGTAGCATTTTGAATGGTTGTGGCCCTAACTGTCATCTTCAAACGCAGGAAGGGAAGCCAGCTGTTCAAGAGGCCATTGATTTTTTGCGTCAACAGGCGGCGGTTTCTACTCTAGAGGCCTCACCTAATGTTGCCCAGGCTGCTAAAGCCCATGCTCAAGATCAGGCTAATGGTAGGATGGGGCACGATGGCTCTGATGGCAGTACTGCTGCACAACGGATAGACCGCACCGGAGCGCTTAATGTATCTAGCGGGGAGAATATTGCCTATGGGCCGAGCACGGGGCAACAAGTGGTGCTGGATTTAATTGTTGATGATGGTGTGGCTGATCGGGGGCACCGTACCAATATTTTTGACCCTAGCTGGACACACACTGGAGCGGGCTGCGGTCCCCATGCAGAGTATCGTACCGTCTGCGTCATTAACTACATCAGATTTACGACTAAGTTTAATGTAGTCAATAACGGTAGTGTTAACCTAGAAGCTGTTACCCTTGGCGGGATTAATATTTTGGGCGATGCTCTAGCACCTGGCGAAACTCGGGAAATCACGTTGAGTGAAGATCAGTGCCAAGGTAGTCTAGGCTTGCAGATGAGTGGCTATCTTCCAGCCAGTATGGCAAGTAGTATGGTGTGTGGTTCCACTTTGACCGTTAACCCGAATAACGGCTTCCGGCTTTCGTCTTAGTAAGTCGTTAGCCGTAGCTTTGGATGTATGGCAGGAGTCAGACGGGTTAGGGCATCCAGACATTAGGGTACTTTGAACCCGCGTAGGTGGGTTTGGTTTGTATCGCCGCGACCTTAGCCACCGAAGCGCTGGAATTTGATGCCTCAACCGAATTGATTAAAGGGTAGTGCTCAAGATGTAATGCTGCATACCGCTAGAACCCTTAAGAATCAAGGGTCTCATTCCGTTATCATGACCAATCTTGAGCACTATCGGTACAAGAACAGTGGGGTTGCCTGTGCCAAGGTGATGGCTTAGATGCACTCTGATGAACACCAGCCCTCTACCCATAGCTTCCAGTCATAGCTTGCGGGGCAATGGTGCTGTCAACGTCGGCCTCACTGAGTCCCAAGTATGGTCTACTTAGGGACTGAGCGAGGCCGACGTCGTGCCGTCTGGGCTGCGTAACAGCCGCCTGAGCTCCGCCCTTACATACGCGATAGGGCAGTGACCTTCTTCAACTTGCTGGGATCGAGGCCATCCAGATCGTCTAGATGCAGCCACCCTTCCCGCACGAGCTGGGAGAACACAAAGATGAGGACTGAATATCGATAATCGTACTTGCCATCGATATCATGTCGCCGCGCACTCAGGTAGTCATGAACCTGCCAAAGGTCGTCTAGCCCTGAAATGCTGTGCATCTTAGTCTTAACATCGCTGACGAGGGCGCTAATTTCTCGTTCATAGGCTGATTGAAATGCTTTTTGAGCGATCGCCTTCTCCTCAGTTGTCCAGTCTGTATCTAGTCCTTGCATTCTGAAACCTTATCATTATCATCAGTCTTTCTATTTTGCCGCGATTATTCAATGAAATCTACCCAATTTAGAGCAAAAATTTGAAATAATCTAATACTTACAGTGGCTTTCACGGCAGGACAACATGTCCCGTCAAACCTAAACCTAGGTCACGGAAAGCAGGTAAGTACAAATACTTATTTGTTAAAGCCGAATCTTCGTTGTCCTTAGGTTGGTCGCAACGTTGGTCGCAACTGAGATGTTCAGGTATGCTGTGACCATCAGCCGAGGATGCTTAAGAGGGCCGTTTCTTGATTGCCATTACCGGCGGGCAGCCGGCAGGCGGTACCAAGGCAGATGGGGATACTCATGGTGCTCCCAGTGGTAGCCCAAGTGATAGCAGGTGAGAAACGACAGCCAAACCGGGTAGTCGCTACTCACGGCGCGATGGCGATTAGGGGTTTCCTGAGGTCGATGCCGATGGGGTAGATATGTCCCAAAGATAAAAAGCTGGAGGGAGCTGAGTACAAGTGGGGCCACCCAAAAGGCGATCGCATTCGTCGGCGACACCTGACAGCCATACACCAAGATACCCAATACGCCTACCCAGCAGAAGACGAGCTGCACCAAGCGGTAGCCCGATAGGTATTCCCCCATAAACTTGAGATACCAAGCCACCGGATGGCAGTGCACCCCGTCGTGAAAATCTGGGTCGCCAGGTTGGGCAGGATGGCGGTGATGATCTTGGTGCTGCTGGCGGCAGTGTTGATAGGATAAAAATGCATACAGACCCACCGCAATATGACCCATGGCATGATTGAGCCGGGGATGTTGGGGCAAAAGACTGAGATGCATTGCATCGTGGGCAACGATAAATAAACCGGTCTGGAGAATTGTACGCCCTAGGATCACAACCAGGACAACCAGCCAAGGGAGCTGATCGATAGGTAAATACAGGAGCCCCAGCAGGCTTCCTATCCAAATGAGGAAAAGAGCGATCGCCCATCCAACGCCCAGCCAACTCCCTGCTCCAGAGAGGGGGCGGTGAGCCATTGACTCAGGGGAAGACGCCATGCAGGAAATATAGTTAAATCACTTGAAAGCACCCCCATTCCCATCAATCGATGAGGGAATGGAGGCAGAGTTAGCACAGGGTTAATAATCTGAGCTGATATTAACGGGAAAGATTTAACAGTTCTTTGGGCGACGCCAAGAGGTCAATAGCCACAAAGTAAATCTTGTTCTCAGGGTTGAGCAAGAAGCGCCAAGCCATGTTCATACCCACGGCTGCACCAAACCAAGGGGTTTGTACTTTACCCGTCACTTTAATTTGGGTATAGCCTTCATCAGCGGGTTCCAATACACCTCGTTCGGGCATCAGCTTGAGGTTTTGGCAGTCTTCCCGGAAGAACTTCAAGACCGCATCGCGACCTACAATCGGGCGTTGGAAGGGAGGCTGGAGCGCACCATCATCGGTGAACAATTGAATCAACGCATCAAAGTCGTTGGCATTCATGTTGTTCATGTAGCTGAGCACAGTGGGGTTATCAATCCCCTCAATGGTGACGGTCGTCCGCTTGTCGGCCACAACAGGAGGCACGATTGGCTCTGCCACGCTCTGGTAGGAACCGAGCTTTTTGGGATCAAAGCCCATGTCTACGACCGAGTTGCGCAGCACGGTGATTTGTTGACCAGACTCTAGGTTACGGATGGCTTGCAGGACAGCAGCGGCGTTGGCGGAGAGCTGATAACCTTCAGGAATGGGAGCGACGAGGCCTTCATCCATCCACTGTCCGAGCTGGTACCAGAAGCCAAGCTTGATGTTCGATGACCACATGGAGTAGGTGCGGCAGATGGGGGTGTCAGCCCGGTTAGCCAAGTCACACATGGCTTGGGACTGTTCTTGGAAGGACATTTGCCGAATTTCGTTCAACGTATTTTCAGCAAACTGCATGTTGGCTGCGCCAGGAGCCGCGATGGTGATAGATTTTCCCATTTCTAGGTAGGCAAACCAAATCAGCGCTAATTGATCTTCGGCATTCAGTTGCGTAAACCGAGCAATTGTAGCTGGCACGGCATCGGCAGAAAGGGTGCCGGGAAAAATACCGCGAGCTGATTCAATGGTAAAGGGCATAAGGTACCTCGCCTTAAACTACGGTTTCATAATCTCGAAAGGCATGATTTCAGACATTCATAGCTATGAATGAACCTAAAATCGCCCCCAACCGCCCTAAAAATAGCTGTCATGACAGGGTTAGAATTCGGGGGATAGCACTATTGTCTCAGCACAATGTCTAAGAATCTACTCTCTTAAGACAGATGCTTTTTTAACGACACCCTCAATTTATCACGGATTTGTAACAAAAAGAAATATTTCTTTATGTATTGTCCATAGACATACTCCCTTGCCACGGCATTCCGGCGTCTCCAGCCTGAGGTGCAGGCAAGCCGCAGGGTTCTAAATCTGGGACTTTCCGGTTATGGATGGGGCGATCGCTTTCCCTTTTAGGACATTTGCCCAGCACAAGCAGGATTTTATGTAAACGAATGCAACGAATAGATGAAAAGGCGATCGCCCTGGGAGGGCTATGACCAGGAGGCATCCATCAGCCCAGGATAAACAATAGTCCAAGAACTACGCTGGCTGAGCGAAGTCTAAGAATTACGCTGGCTGAGCGAAGTCGAAGCCCAGCCTGTCGTTCCCTGAGCGAAGTCGAAGGGAACGTTGGTACCTTAAGCCCAGGATAATAATCTTCCGCTAGCACTAGGTTCGTTCCATGAGCACGCTGTTGGCAGCGGCCAGGGATGCGCCACACCATGGACAGCCAGACTTGAGATAGTCATAGGACGAGACTTGACCACAGCGGGGGCATTTGAGCCCGTAGGCAGAGGGTGCCGTGGGTTTAGACGGCTTGAGGGGCAACGTCGTGTCACCGGAATGCTCGACTACCGGGGTGGTGACGATGGTGGGGGCGACGGTCTCTAAGACGATGGTTCCAATGTGAATCTCAACCAGGCCTAGGCAGAGGCGATCGCCCTCCGTTAACGGCTGCTCCTCCTCTAGAACCGGACGATGGTTGAGCAGGGGAGGATTGCTGGGGCGGAGGCTATGGACGTAGAAGGCTGAACGGAGGGGATCATAGAAGAGTTCGACATGCAGACCTGAGACCGTGGGATGGGACAACACCAGATCACAGCGAGATGGATCCCGCCCTAGCCTGACCCTACCCACCTGTTTGGTGAGCATTTGATCGGTCACCGTAAACGATTTGCGTTGCTCATGCTCCACCCATTCCAGCGTCAATCGATTCATGATTTAGGAGTTGAAATGCGACATCGTGATCCCGTTGACCTGATGAACCTCGGTATACCTAGCTATGGTAGCGATTGGTTCAGTCCTGCAGGCCTATTCTCTCACACCTATTTCAGGACTGTCTTCTCTTTATAATGGGCCGCATCCCCTTCATGGCTATACCAAGTTATGTCCAGTATGCAACAGCATGTATGGCGGCGATCGCTATGGCGGCGATCGCTCTCTATCTTACTCATTCTGCTGCTCTGGGGCCTGGCAGGATGTCAGCCGCTGCAGGCTAGGGACAGCGATGGTATACAACACCTCACCCTTTGGCATGGCGTCAATCCACCGGCTAACCGCGACGTCTTAGATGACCTGGTGGCACAGTTTAACCAAAGCCATGATCAGATTGAGCTAGAGGCGCTCTATGTGGGGCAGGGTGATCAGCAGATTCCCAAAATTCTCACCGCCGTGCTGGGGCAGTCTCCCCCGGATTTACTGTGGTATGCGCCCATGCTGACGGGGCAGTTGATCGAACTGGACGCTATTCGTCCCCTGGATGATTGGTATGCGCAAACCAAGCTGCTGGATGACTTAGATCCCAGCTTATACGAAGCGATCGCCCTTGAAGATCATCTCTGGTCGGTGCCCTTTGGGGTAAATAATGTAGGGATCTTTTATCGTCCTAGCTTATTTGCAGAAGCCGGTATTACCCAGGTGCCGCACACCTGGGATGAGTTGCGCCAGGTTGCTCAGCTGTTGACAGATAGGGAGGCCCATCCGCCCCGCCATGGCATTATCTTGCCGTTGGGTAAGGGTGAATGGACGGTGTTTATGTGGCTATCGTTTCTTTGGAGTGCAGCCGGGGATCTGCTGGATCACGGCCAGATTCATCTCGTTACCCCAGAGGCGATCGCTGCCCTGCACCTGTGGCAAGATATGGTGGCAGACGGCTCTGCCCTGCTCTCCCAGCCCGAGCGTGGCTATGAGCTAACGGATTTTCTGGCAGGTAAAGTAGCAATGCAGCTTACCGGGCCGTGGACCTTGCGAGAACTGCGGTCAACGGGGGTAGATTTTGCCGTGATGCCTATTCCCATGGATCGGCAGCCCGCCACCGCGATTGGCGGCGAGAATTTATTCATCTTTCGTACCCATCCTGAGCGAGAACAGGCAGCGCTACAGGTCGCCGAATTCCTCGTCAGTGAAGCCGCCCAAACCCAGTGGGCCATCGGTACCGGTTATTTACCCGTCAATCTGCGATCGCGGCAGAGTCAGGCTTACCAAGCTGTGGTGCAAGACCAACCTGCCCTACAGATTTTTCTCGATCAGGCTGAGCAGGGGCGATCGCGGCCGATTTTTGCCAACTACAATCGTCTGTCGGATCAACTGGGGAGAGCGATCGAAGCCGTGATGCTACAGTCCAAGTCGCCGGAAGAAGCTCTCCATCAGGCCCAGCAGCGCCTAAATCGTATGCTTGGCTCAGCCCCTTAGCGGTAATCGACGTGGGGAAATAAGCTAGTATCAACATAGCTCAGCCGCGCCATGGGGCTGAGGGCTTCTAACACCTGTTGCCCATAGCTGCGATGATTGACGCGGTTATCCAGCAATGCCACCACGCCTTGCGTTTCCCGCACGGGGGCGATCGCTCGCTGCAGGGTGCTCAGGGCTTCGGGCAGGAGATAGAGGCGAAACCAATCTTGGCGATTTTTCTTGTAGGCGGCGACTCGTCCAGCCACTAAGGGATTTTCCAGGGACGGAATCGGCAGGGTCGCCATCACCAAGAGCTGGGGAGCCGGAAAGACGGCCTGGTGGGTTTGCCAAAACTGCCAGCCGCTCACCAAAATGCCGTTGTCATCCAAGCAGGTTCGCTCCATCTGCACCCGTGATCCATACTCCGCTGCCAAAACGGAGGCGACTTGTGCCTTAAGGGGCGTGTCATCAACCAAAAGCACGGTTAATCCCGGTCGTTCAGCGCTGATCATCAGCAAATGACGGATTTCCAGCATCATGGCGGGCTGAAATTCTGGCGTATTGGGAAACGGTAGGCGATCGGGTACGTAAAGCTGAATGCTTTCCTGCTGGCGATCGGGGGCGAATTTTACGCAGGTCATATCCCCCAACCCTAGGCGCTGGCGATAGATGACCGCTTGGGCATCCAGCTCCACGGCTCCGCCCATGAGGATCACCGGCTGGAGTTGCCACATGAGATCTAACTGATCGGCCAACTCCAATGGACGACAGTTTAGCGAGAATTTTCCTTGGGCCCGATCGAGCCTGGCCCAAAGCAGGTGGGGCGAACAGGAAAACTGTTCCCAAAAGGCTTGCCAAACCTCTGGCAATTGATCCAGCAGTTCCTTTCCTTGGAAAACGCGCCATAGATCAAATAAAGCATCTTGCTCTTGATCTTCTAGGCGATAGCAGTTGTAGGGATTTTCGGGATGCTGGAAGAGCGATCGCGTTAGATAAATTCGGACATCACGAATTAGATCAATCTGGGTTGGGCAGGCGCGCATCAAGGCATCCCAGTGATTGGGCATCACCTTGGCGGTGAGCTGGTTTTGCACCCAAGCTTCTAGGTCATCAATGCCGTCAATTAAGGTAGGAATATGGTCAGGAAAATGGCCGCTGTGCTGGAGGCGATCGCTCAACCAGGCCTCGGGCGTGGTAATCAGCAGCCCCTGAAAGGTGTCTGACGGCCAGCGACTGCCCACTTGGATCGGCTTCGTGGTGGATATCCACTGCTGCAATCGAGGGATATCAACTTTCAGCAAGCGAGACTGCACCGCCGCTGGTACTACTAACACCAGCCCTTCCGTCCACATTAAGGCCGGCAGTAGGTAGCTGATGCGATAGCGACCATGGTAGCCCGACGGTGCGCCGGTTTGAATCAGCGAACTCCGCCCTAGCCGCAGGGCCCGCGCTACGAGCCGCGCCATGGTTAGATGATGGGGCCAGCATGATTCTCCCTGCTGGCGCAGGAAGGCACGCAATTGCTGGTGGACTTCAACCTCAATCACAGGCGCTAGGGTTCCTTCCGGACAACTGACACATGAACCTCCATTGTGACATACTCTTTCATCGCCTACGGTAGTGCCGCTCTGTGGATCTGGCTGTGGATTTAGATGAGGCGGAAGACGGCTCAAATCGTTACCGATGAAGGCGATCGCCCCCTTCGACAAGCCTGAACCAAGGCTGGGGCAAGGGCTGGATGGCTATCAAAATGGAGATGCACGTAGCTGGCCAATACCGATCCTTGGCAATATCCTTCTGCCTGGGGCGGCTGGTTCCAGCGGCGGAGTTGGTAGGGCGCGGTGGGGGCGATCGCTTCGGGATCGGCGGTATCCCACACCTGCTCAGAATAGTGAAATCGATGTCCGCGTAGGTGACTGCCGGTGGGGAATAGGGTATCGGTGGCCACCACGGTCACGTCAGTATAGCCCAGGGTGGGTCGGCGACCCATCTGCACCCAAAAGGGCAAGAGACCCGCCCAGGGATGCCGTCCTTCCGGGGTGATCAGGCCCTGGGATAGATACATCAGTCCTCCACATTCGGCATAGATCGGCCGTCCTGCCTGGGCGAATTCGTGGAGCTGCGATCGCAGATCGTCCCGATTGGCCAGGCGTTCGGCATGGAGTTCGGGATAGCCGCCCCCTAGATAGAGGCCATCCAAGTTGTCGGGCAAGCGATCGCTCAGGGGTGAAAAATAGACCAGTTCGGCTCCCGCCTGCTGCAATCGTTCTAGATTGGCGGCGTAGTAAAAGCAAAAGGCTTCATCCTGGGCAATGCCTAGGCGTACAGGCGAGGCGGATGGCGTCTGAGGCATCGGTGTGCCGCAGACGGGCGCGGCTTGGCGGCCTAGGTCAAGAAGCTGATCAAGATCGAGATGGGTTTCCACCAAGTCGGCCAACTGATCAATATAGGTCTCGGCTAGGTGATCTTCTTGGGCCAGCCATAGCCCCAAATGCCGCCGCTGAATTTCCACCGATGCCTGGCGAGGAATGCCGCCTAGGACTGGAATACCCAGGGGAGCGATCGCTCTCTGGATGCGATCCAGGTGGGAAGCACTGCCAATGCGGTTGCAAATGACTCCCGCAACGGTCACATCGGGGTCAAAGCTGGCATAGCCCTGCACCAACGCCGCTGCACTACGAGCGATCGCCCTGGCATCCATCACCAACAGCACCGGAGCCTTCAGCCATTTGGCCATCTGAGCTGTGCTGCCCTCCTCCGTATCGCCATAGCCATCAAACAGCCCCATCACGCCTTCCATCACTGCCACATCAGCATCCTGACAGGCATGGTAAACGGTCTGACGGTTGACCAACGGCGACAGCATCCAGCCATCCAGGTTGTAGGATATGCGCCCCGTGGCCAGGCGATGGTGCCCCGGATCGATGAAATCTGGCCCCACTTTGAAGGGCTGCACCCGTAATCCTCGCCGCTGCCAAGCCCGCATCAGCCCGATCGCCACGGAGGTTTTCCCAACGCCGCTCTGGGTACCCGCGATCGCCACCATGGGAATCTGTCGTTGCATGGGCTCCACTTGCTCACCTACGTATGTCTGGGCATGTTTGGCCATGATGCCATGACGCTAGTACCGCAAGATAGAAGAACGAAGACAGAAAAACGAAAAGGAATTCAGGACACACAAGGGTTCCCACCTTAGCCACTAGGCGGCTTACGTCCGCCTTGGAGTACTAGGCTGTTGAACGGTCGAACTCGCGTTCATCCAAGGTCTTGATCGTACCCGAATGTCTATAGCCCCTTTGCCAAGGGGGCGGCGAAGCGATCGCTCTCTGAGTATGAGTGAATAGGGGCGATCGCTCCTATTCTCTAAATACCTCAACCGATAAGATAAACCCAGGCAACACTTCTTCTCCATTAAGCTGAGTAGGCAATGGGCGGATTTCCTTGTCCTGTCCGATTCGATAAATTTCAACCTGCTGATCTTGGGGATTGAACAACCAGCCCAAGCGCACACCGCTATCTAAGTATTCCAGCATCTTATCCTGAAGCATGGCTAAGTCATCGGTGCGCGAGCGCAATTCCATGACAAAATCGGGAGCGATCGGTGGAAATTTCTGCCGCTGTTCAGGGGTGAGCGATCGCCAGCGGGATAGCTCGATCCAAGCCGCATCGGGCGATCGGCTGCCGCCATTCGGGAGCCGAAAAACGGTTGACGAACTGAAGACTGTACCCAGTTGAGTCTGGCGATTCCAAAGACCAAGGTCAGTCCCAAACTCGACCTGTCGGTTGCTATCGTCTCCCCCAACTAGCGGCATCACAACTAAGATTCCTTCAGCACTGCGCTCGATGCTGAGTTCGGGGTTGTTGATGCAGAGTTGATAAAACTGTTCGTCGGTGAGATGAACGTGTTTCAGATCAACGGTGAGCGGGAGGTTTAGTGCCGTCATGGGTTGGACTCATCAGGGCTGGAGGATGGAGGTGGGCCTTAGGTTTAGTATATCCAGCGATCGCTCTCTGAGTATGAGTGACTAGGGGCGATCGCCTGTTCGGCATTTTGGGTCACTGGCGATTGGGATTGGTAATGGGTGGTAGGGAATCTTCCAGGGGGGAGCAGGGGACAGACGCCTTGGGGATCGTTTCCCTAGTCCATATACCTCTCTGCCAATCTACGGTTAACCTAGGGAACATCCGTGCCTTGTGTAAAAGGCGACTTATGATGACTTTGGAGTGGGCTAGGGTGCATAGGTTCAGCCTGGCCAGGACTAGGTAGCGGGTAGAGCGGTATGACACTGAAATCAGCGGGTTGCCGAAAACCTCAAGTCAGTGACATTCGGTTAGAACCGATCATCAATTAGGAGTATCCCCATGACCATGAACCCACTAGGGCACCGGCTGACTCGATGGGCCAAACGGCGGATGAGTCGCCCCACCCGCGTGGTGAGTCTAGCGCT
>RECH01000372.1 GCA_007694125.1 Leptolyngbya sp. DLM2.Bin15 | reverse complement strand
ATTGGCGAGTCAACTGGGATGCGGTGGTGATTTCAGGAACCCGCTTTGATCCAGCTACCGAGGAACCGATTGATCCAGCTACCGAGGAATCGATTGATCCAGCTACCGAGGAATCGATTGATCCAGCCACCGAGGAATCGAGCTCAGAGGATGCGGAAACAACGGAGCCGAACACCCAGACCCTGCGGGATTATCTGACCTTTGCCTTCATTGTGGATGATAATGATCTACTCAATGCCGTGCCGTTGGGCGATCCCGATCCCTTGAGCGATCGCGCCCATGATCAACGCGTCACTGATGAGCGCGTGCATCATCCCACCGAAGATTCCTATGAGTCAGCGGTGCGGGGTGCCCTAGAGCAGTTCCGCGCGTCGCCCTTCTTCAAGCGCGATCCCAATTCAGACTATGACCAGGCCCTAGAAGCGGCCTTCCAGCCCAACACTACGGTCTACAACGACCGTGGCAAGCCCGACGCGATCGCTGACCTCAACCAACAGGCCCATCAACTGCGGGGTTTGGTGGTGCAAGACATGGTCAGTGATCTACGAGACTATGCGGCTGGCACCGCCACGGATACCAGCGCCATGATTGGCTTCCAAATGGGACTGGTGTTCCGCTATCAGGGTGAGCCGCCTCAGTGGTTGACGGATGCGGCCCCGGTTACCCATGCTGCTGATCCAGTGGAGGATGCTCCAGCGGAAAATGGCTGGCCCAAGATTTACCAGCGCCTTGGGCCAGACCAAGAGGAGCCGGATCTCGACCATGCTCGACAGGTGCGCACCTTTAACGTGGCCAGCACCAACTTTGAAAGCAATCCACCCCAGTTTCAGCGGGTGGAGCAGTTCACCGATGCCAATACCATTGCCTTGGCTTGGGATCTCGTTTGGCCCGATCGCCCAGATCAGGCCTGTACCGATTGCCAAGCCGAGCCCGAGCAGCATTTGGTGCATTACCATGTGCAGCGCCGTTCCCTGGATGGCAGCGATCGCGAGGCCGTCTACACCGTGAAGGGAGCGGAGGTACTGCACTATGACGGCAGCAGCGGCATCCTCAAGCACCTACAGCCGCGTTTCCAGGTGGTGGATCACTTCAATGCTGAGACCTTGGAGGATCAGGCCAACTTGCCCATCACCGGTCGCAGTTATATCTATACGATCACGCCGGTGGACATTGCCGGTCATCGTGGCCGGCCCCTCACCCTAGTGGCCACCCGCTATCCCAACGAGCCGCCCCAGGTGCCGGTGAATGCTCAACTGCAGGTGCGCTATACCCTGGAACGGGCCAATCAAACCGTGGTGGTCACGACGCCGGGGCAGCAAAATCAGCCGTTGCTAGATGCGATCGCCCCCCAACACCCCGTTGCGCCCAACCTCCTGCGGCCAGTTCTGCCAGACACATCCCGTGATTCGGATACGGACGATTCAGACGCCCTCGGGATTGTGATCACCTGGCAAGATCCATCCCCCCTGCGGGATGCGCCCTTGGTGCCCATTGCCATCTACCGGCTGATTTTCCGACGGGAAACCCTATTGCCCATCGGCAGCTATGGGCTAGACAACTCCATTCAGGGGCCCCGTACCAAAACCTTGCCCACCAGCAATGCCCGACCGCTACCCACAGATATCCGTCTAGAACTGACGCCTCGGGGGCCACAAAACCGTCGCCAGGCAAGGATATCGCTTGCAGAGCTGCAGGCAAAGGGCATCTTCCCGGCTGGGGATGCACCCCAGTGGGAACCCCTGTCTTGGCGGGTGTATCTGCAAACGGAGTCGGCCAATGGCGTGCCGTCGGCGCTGGCTCCGGTGGAGCTGTTGCTGCGGGTGGAAACGTCTGATGGTGCGGAGGAACGACAGCCATCGGAACTGGAATGGATTCCCAAACCCCTGCGCTTGCCGGTCTTGCCGCCGGAGGATATGCGGGCGACTACAGGCACCGCCCATGTGCCCATGCCGCCCACCCTGCCGTTGTCGCCGTCCATGGATCTAGCCGCGGCCATTGGCTTTACCCAACATCCCGCCCATCTGCGCCTGGTGCGCTTCCGCTGGAACCAAGGGCCGAGCGATCAGCGTGACTATCCCTTAGACCTGAATGCAGGCTACGACCTGCTGCAACTGGATGTCGATGCCAATACCGACGTGGTGTTGCGGGGCGACGATGCCGAGCAGTTTGCCCAGGCGCTGAAGCCCGTGCAGGATGTGCAGATGCTGCCTGCAGATGACTTACTGCTCACCCCAGAAGATACTCTCAACCCCAGCGCTTGGGAGGCTTGGTATCCCAGTATGGTGTTGCGCCGCCGCACGGCAGAAGCCAAAGCCCAACAGCGATCGGAGATCGAGCAAGGGCCGTGGTATTCCTGGCGAGAATCGCGGCTGCTTTGGCCCAAGTGGGAAGGATTGACGAATCCTGAACGCACCCAAGCCGAGGCGCTGCACCCGCTGCTCACAGAAGTTCTCAAGCAGTTGCAAAAGAGCTATACCCTGGATGTGCAAACCAGTCCGCCCATGCAGCCGGTGGATCTACCAGGGTTCCTAGAGTCTACGGTCCCCAAGGCAGATCCCTACGGCTGGGGTATTTTGCAGCGCTTGGGCTTAACCGTGGGGCTATCGCTGCGATCGCTCTCTACCAATAATCTACTCACGGGAGACGATCTGGTCGCGGCCCTGCGATCGGTGCTGGAACCCCTGCAGGCAGATCCAGCCTGGGAATCCTATTTCCCCCATCTCTATCTAGAGCTTCTGGTACAGCCGTCCCGCAGTATTCAGCCTGAGGACACAGCGACCCTGGAACTGGATGGACTGCTGGCGATCGCTCAACTGAGTTTGCGACCCAGGATCCAGCAAGTTCAGCGCTATGGTCAGCTCACCCTGCGCGGTCAAGCTGGCACGACCGTACCTTTGCGGTTCACCCTGACGGCACCCTGTAGCTTAATTGATCAAGCCGATGGCGATCGCGGTCAGATTGAGCTAAAAGTTCCTGATGATGATCCCGATGCTCCCATACTATTGTCCCTAGTTTTGCCCCTCACAGGTGAAACCACGCTGCTGATCCGCAGTGAAACCTTACCCGATATTC
>RECH01000293.1 GCA_007694125.1 Leptolyngbya sp. DLM2.Bin15 | reverse complement strand
TAGGCTGTAGCTATTTACTTGAAGGATGTTAAGTTATGAGCATGGTGCGTTCCCCAAAAATCTATCGGTGGGATAGCAGGAGTTACAGTAGGGAACGCACCCTACAAGATCAGCGATCGCACTACCCCCGTTTCATCGACTTGTTAGCTTGCTATCAGGGTCTGTCAATCCAACTACTATTATCAGGGCTATTTTCTAATGGTTGAGAGTTTGTCGGTTTTCCCGCAATTGAAGGAGAAAGAATCATCCAGCTCACAAGCAATCCAATTAACGCAGAGATATAATCTCTAGATACTACACCTGGAATCAGTACAGCAACCGATGGTTTTTTGGGATTGTAATAAACTCTTACCGTTTTTGAAACTGGATATTTGTTAACGACTTTTGATGCTGTCAAAGGATAGGTGCTTTCCCCAGTCCAAGTAAACCGAATCCGAGAAGATTCATACTCTTGCCCTTCTACTCTGTACTTATACTTCACAACCGGAACAGAATAAGGACTGTCAGACTCTTGATGCACTGATGAATGAACAACTTGCCCATTGGTTGTGAACCAATTGTGGCTTGCTCCTGCCCTTGACATTTGACGGACAGCATGGATAATAATGCCAAACAGAACGATTGAATATACTATCGAGAACACATGATTTGCCATGGAGAGAACTCCTGAAAAGCTTTTTATTCTCAGCGCGCCTTTGTAGGCTACCGTGAGTCATGAAAGTTCAACGAGCTACTCCTTAAGCATACTCTCACCAATTGAAACGAAGCTAGCTAACTATTATTTCTTCTGACCCAGAAAATTTTTTTGAGCAAGTTTATGATAAACATGATGCCAGCCAAACCAAGTAAATTCAGGTCGGCTGGCGTCTATGAGATTGACTAGACAGAGCTAGATGCTTCCACCATCTGATTTTCTTGGCGCAGATAGGCTTCGATAAACGGATCTAAGTCGCCGTTCATCACATCATCGATGGCAGTCGTTTCCACATTGGTGCGCACATCTTTTACCATTTGGTACGGATGGAACACATAGTTGCGAATTTGATTGCCCCAGGCCGCTTCCACCATGTCGCCACGAATATCAGAGATTTCCTTAGCGCGTTGTTCTTGGGCAATCACCAAGAGTCTGGCTGTTAGCAATGCCAGGGCTTTTTCCTTATTCTGAAGTTGCGATCGCTCTTGGGTGCAGCGAACGGCTAAACCACTGGGAATATGGACAATCCGCACTGCCGTTTCTACTTTGTTGACGTTTTGACCACCCTTACCGCCAGAACGAGTGGTGGTGATTTCCAAATCCTTCTCAGGAATATCGAGGGTCACCGATTCATCCAACATCGGCATCACCTCCACACCCGCAAAACTGGTTTGGCGCTTATCGTTGGCATTGAACGGTGAAATCCGTACTAGGCGATGGGTGCCTTTCTCCGCCTTTAAGTATCCGTAGGCGTAGCGTCCTTCAACTTCTAGGGTGACTGACTTGATGCCCGCCTCATCCCCTTCAGATAATTCTGCTAACTGCACCTTATAGCCATGCTGCTCTGCCCAGCGGGTGTACATCCGCAGCAGCATTTCTGCCCAATCTTGAGCATCGGTGCCACCAGCACCGGCGTTGATACTCAAGACAGCACCGTTTTGGTCGTATTCTCCAGATAAAAGCTGCTGGAGTTCCCACTGATCGAGCGCTTTTTGCAAGACTTGAGCGGTGGCGCAGGCTTCTTCGAGCAGGGCATCGTCGGGCTCCACGCTCAGCAACTCTAGGACAGCTTGGGCATCCTCTAGCTGCGATCGCCATTGGTCGAGCTGATCGAGATGAGACTTACAGTCGTTTAATTCTTGCAGCGTTTTCTGGGCGCGGGTTTGGTCATCCCAGAAGTCTGGCTGGGAGGCGATCTGCTCTAGATCGTGAATTTTGGCCGTCAGAGCAGGGACGTCAAAGATAGTCCTGGGTTTTACCCAGGCGTAGCGACAAGGTTTCAAGATCTCGCTTGAGGTCTTGGGTATTGAGCAGAGAATTCATAGGGGCGTTTTGTCGAAGTTCAATATCGTCAAGTATTTTATTGTAAAGCATGGATGCGATCGCCGTCTGCTGGAAACGATCTCGGGCCAACCTCAATCGATCACCTCAACCCAGGGGCGATCGCGCTTGACCCATTGCCCGATAGCATAGAGTAGTTGAGGCATTGGTTAGGGGTTGGGATGGGAGGGTTGGGTGATTGAGCTATGCGGGGTGAGCCATGCATTTGGCGATCGCCGAGTGTTGCACGACATTACCGTCACGCTGACGGAGCCGCGCATTGGTGTGATTGGCAGCAATGGTTCGGGCAAGAGCACCTTTGCTCGCTTGCTGAATGGGTTGATTGTGCCAGATGCAGGCTGGGTGCGGGTGGATGGTCTGGATACGCGCCATCAGGCCAAGGCGGTGCGGCGGCGGGTGGGGTTTGTGTTCCAAAATCCCGATCATCAAATTATTTTGCCCACCGTGGCGGAAGACCTGGCCTTCGGTTTGACGAATCTGAAGATGAAGCGCGCCGAGATTCAGCAGCGGGTGGATGCCATGCTGATTCAGTATGGATTGAAGGACTGGCGCGACCATCCAGCCCATTTGCTGAGCGGTGGACAGAAGCAACTGTTGGCGATCGCTGCGGTGTTAATTATTCAGCCTAGTTATTTAGTTTTTGATGAACCCACCACTTTGCTCGATCTACGCAATCGCAATCAGATCCGCCGTATTCTATGGAGTCTGCCCCAGCCGATCGTCGTGGTTTCCCATGACCTCGATCTCCTCCAAGACTTCGATCGCATCCTGCTGTTTGACAACGGGCGACTTGTGATGGATGCACCGCCCGCGATCGCCCTTCCAGCCTATGTGGAGCAGATGGCATGGCTCTAGGTCTCTATGTGCCCAGGCGATCGCCTATCCATGCCTTACCCGCAGGGGTAAAGGTTTTGGGTCTAGGGATTGCCGGTATGGGCCTATTTTTTGTGCAGGACTGGCTCATCTTACTTGGAGTTGTGGGGCTGGTGATCACCTTGATGGCGATCGCTCATCTGCCAGGACGAAGCATCTGGCAACAACTGCGGCCGCTGGTTATGATCGTTTTGGTGATTGTGGCGCTGCATGGAGTTTTAACGAGTTGGCAAATAGGACTAGCGATCGCCCTCCGGCTTCTGGCATTGGTGGGTTTGGCGATTGTGGTTAGCAGTACGACTAAGGTTTCAGATATGTTAGCGCTGCTGGAACGCTGGCTGTCGCCGCTGCGCCATCTTGGCATTAATCCAGCCCAGGTTAGCTTAGTGATTGCTATTGCTATTCGGTTTATCCCCGTCTTACTAGAACAACTCCAGGCTATTCAAGAAGCACAGCAAGCCCGAGGATGCGATCGCCATCCTGTTCGTCTCTTAGTGCCTTTGCTGATCCGAATGCTGTATCTAGCTCGCGATCTGACGGATGCTTTGGAAGCTAGGGGCTATGATCCTCAGGATTCCGCAGAGTCATCCTCGCCTCTCTCCAACGAGGATGAGGCTATCAGAAAACTTTACCGAACTGATCACGGTGCTAAGTAGGTGGACTCCATTAGTGAAGATAAGTTGCCGGGTTTCGACTCCGCTCAACCCTCTTCTCCTAAGGGTTGGAGCATTGAGCGACGTCGGAATGCTTGCCAATCGATACGTCTTCCCACGTATTACGGATTAGGCGGCGTGGTCAGCTTTGCCGATCGCCAGATCCACCAAGCCGCAGCGCAGACCGTTGAATTACCCACCACCGTCATGGCTGCTTGCAGCGTCACCAGCCATTCGAGATTCAGCGGATTATCAAAAAAGTGCCAGGTACAGGCACACATGGCGCTCACCAACAAAGGCAACATGGCGATCGCCAGATAGCGCCAAGCTGGATTTTGGCTAATGCCGCTGTAGACCCAAATGAGCCAAATGGCGACGATCCACTCAATCACACTAGAAACATGAATAATCCAGGTGGGAATCGAAAGCGCGTGCATGGCAGACCAACGTAATACATCTGTTGTCTATTGTGCCAGGTTTTGCGGCAGACCGTTGGGGGCTGGGCTCTCCTATGCCTTTTGAGGTAGCGTTCAAAACCGGGGGCTCAGTTAGGGGCAGGGCGATTGCTTTCCAACCAATCCTCGCCAACCCGAATCGTAATATCAGAATCCAGTACCCCGGTGCTTTCCACCCGTACATCGCCAAAGCCCAGCACCCGCTGCAGTTCTTCGGCGCTTTGAGTATCGCCCTGCTGGACGATGATTCGGGTGGTTTCGAGGGGCTCTGTGGAGCGGGCTTCCAGATAAGCATTGGCATAGCCAGCATCGTATAGCCTTTCAAGCAGGCGGCTGGCGCTACGCGATCGCCCCGTTGTATCTTGGATGGCAATGCGCAGGCGACGTGGTTCTACGAGATCTGGCGCTCGCCCTCGCACAAAATATTGATCCACCATGGCATCAATGGCGTTGTAGTTGGGCAGCCAGTAGCTCAGCTCAAATTCACTGGCCAAACTAAAATTGCCAGGCAGCATCAGCATTTGCACGTCTGACCGCGCTGTGGTGCTTGCAAAGCCGACCAGCGCCACCGTCTCTTCTACGGTGAGATTGGTATCAATATTGTCTTGAATGACCGACAAGATTCTCGGCATCCGAGCTAGGGTTACTGGACTGAGGGTTTGCTCGATCAAGGCACCCATAAAGGCTTGCTGTCGCTGCACGCGACCAATATCTCCATACTGGTCGTAGCGAAACCTGAGAAACTGCATGGCCTGCTCGCCATCAAGGTGCTGTTCCCCTTCCTTGAGGTTGATGTATAGGTGCTGACTATCGTCTTGATAGCGCATATCCTG
The DNA here is from genome assembly GCA_007694125.1 of Leptolyngbya sp. DLM2.Bin15. Lineage (GTDB taxonomy): Bacteria > Cyanobacteriota > Cyanobacteriia > RECH01 > RECH01 > RECH01. The sequence continues at coordinate 10,116 of RECH01000293.1, read as the reverse complement.
GGGCACATAGACTGTCACACCGCCGAGGGCATCAATCAGCTTTTCCACGCCCTGAACGTTGATGCGCACGTAGCGATCGATACTAATGTCGCCCAAGAGGTAGCTGACGGAGCGAGCCGCTAGGGCTGGGCCGCCATAGGCGTTGGCATCATTCAGCTTGGTCACCCCTACGCCTTCCACAAAGGTACGGGTATCGCGGGGTAGGGACAGCACCGTGACGGTGCCATCTCTAGGGTCAAACCGCACCAGCATCATAGTGTCTGACAGACCGTCAAAGGAGTTGACTAAGGCGTGATAGCCCAGGTTGCGCAACTCTGGCGGTGGATTCTCGACGTCGGAACTAAGGACTTTCACACCCAACACGAGAATGTTGACCGGACGGGTGAGCTTGGGCAATTGAAAGGTTTCGCCGCTGGAAATGCCGTCTTGGTCAAAGGCATCGGCATCTTCTGGGCTGAGTTGACTTTGGAGGAGGGGGGTACTGGCTAAGGTGGCCGCCAAGAAGGCTCCGGCTGTCGCTGAAACGACCGCGACACCCGCTAACCCAGCCGCCATCCACAACCATCGCCATCGCCGAGATTTGGGCGATCGCGTCGGAGTCTTTTTAGACCACTGAGATGAATGAGAGGTTTTCTGTGGAGACACGATGTCCTCGATCGAGAATCTAATGCTACAGCTTACGCAAGTTTATTGAAAATATCCATAGGTTGGATCCAGGACATTGAATGCATTCAGAAACTACCACCGGTCAGCGACCTATTCCGCCTACAAAGCTGGGCTAGTAGGGCTAACTGCGGTGAATGAGACTGCCATCGCTATTGAATCCTGTTCAGCCCATTAAGGCAAGCGATCGCCAATATCACTGACGCCGGGCAGCCATAAAGGTTTACGTTGCCACACCCGCAGCATCAGCAAAAAACTGGTGAGGAAGTAGCCGGAGGTGATCACGCTATTGGCTAACAGCAGCGAGAAGGAGAGGTTGGCAGAGCTCTGGGCACCGGCTCCCAGCAAGGCATAACTGAGCACCCAGCCTAGGGCGAGTACTACGGAAAGACGACTGGCAATCTGCTGGCGGCGATCGCCCTGTTGACGGTAGAGCGCCCATAGGGCCGGGAAGAAGCCTAGGACTGGAATGAAGTAGATGAAAAGCTGCAGTCGTTGGAGGTCGTGCTCGTTAAACGGGTCAGCATTGCGGGTCATACCAGGTGTCATCCGTGAGAAACGCCTATATCTCTATGGTAGAAGCGACGGGGCGATCTTTGGGAGATTGCAGCCGTTGTTCGTTGTAGTTCCTGGGCACCTAGCGTTCCCTGAGCGAAGCCGTTGGCGTAGTCGCCCTAGAGGGGCTAGGGAACAAGGATGGGGGTCTGGCTTCGACTTCGCTCAGCCAGCGTAGTCCTTTTCGCTCAGCCAGCGTAGTCCTTGGGATGAACGACTTCGCTCAGCCAGCGGAGTTCTTGAGATGAACGACTTCGCTCAGCCAGCGTAGTTCCTGGGATATTAGCGTTCCCTGAGCGAAGCCGAAGGGAATGCGGGTGGGGGTCTGTCTTTCTCCCTTCGGGAGACGTTTCACGAACGACTTCGCTCAGCCAGCGTAGTCCTTTTCGCTCAGCCAGCGTAGTTCTTGGGCTATTAGCGTTCCCTGAGCGAAGCCGAAGGGAATGCGGGTGGGAGTCTGGCTTCGACTTCGCTCAGCCAGCGTAGTCCTTGGTATGAACGACTTCGCTCAGCCAGCGTAGTCCTTAGGGATGAACGACTTCGCTCAGCCAGCGTAGTCCTTGGGATGAACGACTTCGCTCAGCCAGCGGAGTTCTTGGGATGATGGATGCATCCTGGGACGAGGAGATTGATGCCAATCCTTGCCAATCCTTGCCAATCCTTAAAAAATTCCTTGCACTCAAGGTATCCGCGACATTTTATAGTGGAGAGGCCGCTCATCCATAAGATTAAGATATTGTGAAAGCTATTACCCTGCTTGGATCCACCGGGTCAATTGGGACACAAACCCTGGATATTGTGCATCAGTATCCAGAGCAATTTCGGATTGTGGGGCTCGCTGCCCGGCGCAATGTGGAGATGCTGGCCGCCCAAGTGCGCCAATTTAAGCCCGAAATTGTGGCCATCTGTGCCGCTGAAAAGTTGCCCGAACTCCAAGCAGCGATCGCTGACCTTGATCCTCAGCCGATTATTTTGGCGGGCGAGGAAGGTGTGGTGGAAGTGGCTCGCTACGGCGATGCGGAGGCGGTGGTTACGGGCATTGTCGGCTGTGCGGGTCTGTTGCCCACCTTGGCGGCCATCGAAGCGGGCAAAGACATTGCCTTGGCCAATAAGGAAACGTTGATTGCGGGTGGCCCTGTGGTGTTGCCCTTGGTGAAGAAGCACGGCGTTAAGCTGCTGCCTGCGGATTCTGAACATTCCGCCATCTTCCAATGTTTGCAGGGTGTCCCCGCTGGTGGACTACGGCGCATTGTCTTGACGGCATCCGGCGGTGCGTTCCGCGATTGGCCTGTGGATCGACTGCCTACGGTGGAGGTCGCTGATGCGCTCAAGCATCCCAACTGGTCTATGGGCCCCAAAATCACCATCGACTCCGCTACCTTGATGAACAAGGGTTTAGAGGTGATTGAAGCCCACTACCTATTTGGAATCGACTATGACCACATCGACATCGTCATCCATCCCCAAAGCATCATTCACTCCCTCATTGAAGTGCAGGATACCTCCATGCTGGCCCAGCTTGGTTGGCCCGACATGCGCTTACCTCTGCTCTATGCGCTCTCCTGGCCCGAGCGCTTGTATACCGATTGGAAACCGCTGGATTTGGTGAAAGCTGGCGACCTGACCTTCCGAGAGCCGGATCATCAGAAATATCCCTGTATGCAGCTAGCCTATGCCGCTGGTCGAGCTGGTGGCTCTATGCCCGCCGTGCTCAATGCCGCCAATGAGCAGGCCGTGGCGCTGTTTATCGACGAGCAGATCCAGTTCCTCGACATTCCCAGGGTGATTGAAGCGGTGTGCGATCGCCATCAAGCCCACAACCTAGCCACGCCCACCCTAGACGACATCCTGGAAGCCGACCACTGGGCTCGCCAAGAAGCGATCGCCGTCAGTGGAGCGATCGCCTCCCAATCGGTCGTCCTCACCTAAGCAGCGATCGCCGCCTGTGGGTGGGGGATGCCTAGCCATCTCTCACCACAACTTCTAGCGGAAATCTTAAAAATCTAGCATCTTGCCTCCAGGCCAGCCTATTCTGAATCCAGAGACACTATTGGTGTCTCATGTTCACCGTAGGTTGAGAGTTCATCATAGGTTCAGAGCGATGCAGGCAAAAACTATTTGGCAACTGGGCAGCAGCAATCCCGACAATGCCAACCATTTTGCAGAAATTAGCGATTGGTGGGCCGATTTGCATGATCAAGATATTTCTTGGAAACAACGACTGATCCAGCCCACCCACGATCTTCATAACCTCAACTGGGAACCCCAGCGGTTTGATGAAACCTTTCGGGTGATGCATCCCCAGGTGCGAGGTATTACGCTGTATTGGCAAAAGTCTGAGGTGGAAGGCGAGCGCAATATCACGCCCCAGCGCCTAGAGTTAGATAATCTACGGCAAGAACTCTATATCTATCCCAAAACCCAGAATGAGGTGGTGATCCAGGTGGCGCTACCGGAGGTTGTCTATCAGGTGATTGAACTCAAGTTCCCCCAAACTGGTGTCACCCACGATCTAGATAAGACTGTTCTGACCCTCAAGGATGAGTCTCAGCGGGTGGTGGTGAAGGCCATTCTTAGTCCCAATACCATCAGCCAGTTGAAACAACACCTGAATGAGTCGAAATGACTGATTCCGAGTGGCAGGTGGGCGATCGCTTTGCGGACTTATCTACGCCATGGTTTCACTTAATTGGCGAACATATCCAGGCGGGCGATCGCCTACTTGATTACTGGCGTATCGAGAAAGCCGACTCGCTGATTGTGCTGCCCATACAAGGCGATCGGATCTTGCTGCCTCCACCGATGTATCGTCCTGGCTTTGGCGCGGAAACTTGGGATTTTCCTGGTGGCCGCTGTCTCCAGGGAAGCGATCGCCCAACCGTGGCGGCCGATATTCTGAGGCGAGAATTAGGGGTAACGCCAGAGGCGATCGCCCAGCTTCAACCCCTGACCTCTACGGGCTGGGCGGTGAATAGCTCCTTTTCCAATCAAGTCCTTTACAGTTTTGTGGCCCACCTTCAAGGCGAAACAGCGCCTCAAGTTGGTAAAAGCTACGGCATCGATCGCGCTGGACTTGCCGAATTGCTGGACGATCTGATCTGCCTACAGTGTCGAGCAGTGCTGCTGGAGTGGTGGCATTGCCAAGCTGCTTGATTCTAGAGCGATCGTCTGCTCAAGGATGATGCCCTGTACTATCTGCTCTTATCCTATGTATGGACTCGGTGAGGAAAGGAAACTTCAAGGACAACACATCCAATATCCGTTTTGAAGGGGCCATGCACCTCTCCAGGGGGTCTGCTAGCATAATGCCCACTTTCTAACCACATATCAAAGGCTTGGTCATAGAGGCGGCCACTTACCACAAAGATCTCTTCAGGATAGTCATGGGACTTGCTGCCGGCCTTCGCTGTATCAGCGCCGGGATGAAATCTGGTTAAACGGGTATATTCGCCTGTCTCTTCATCAATGCTGAGAGTAAGTTCTTCCGCTAGGTTTTCCAATCCTTGGATCGGTTGCCATTGCCCTCGGTTTTCTGGAGTCAAGGGATTCCAGTAGGTTCTAGTAGATTTCGGCATCTTGTTGGATGAGCAGCAACACAACAATAATCTAACTAAACTTAGATATCAAGCCTTCAGATAACTATTGTCGGGCAACCTGTGTGACTTAATTCTTGCGACAAAAAATACGCTCAGATGACTCTATTTTGGCAATCATAGGGTAGCTATCCCATCTAGCAGGGTGCGGCAGTGTAACCCATCCAAGTATTGCGGAACAGTGCGGCTATGCCTAACAGCACGCTACAGCGGAGATGTGACTGTTTAGGTTGAGCGATCGCCCCCCATGTCCGCTCCTTCGACTAGCTCAGGGTAACTGCACGCCAGTCGAACGCATCCTCGGTGGGGAAGTTTTAGGACTCTTCTGCAACGATCCAACCTTGATCAATGGAGAAGAGTCCTTTGCTTAGGAGGCCTACAGCTTGATGGTGTGTGGAGCTTTATAGAGATGGAGTTTTTGCTTGAGAATCAACCAGCCAAACGGCACCAAGTCATCCACAAGGTAGCGTTTCCACAGACGCTTGGGTTCAGAAACCAGGCGATAGATCCACTCAATCCCCAAGTTGCTAATCCAAGCTGGGGCGCGGGCAGTTTTGCCAGCTTCGAAGTCGATCGTGGCCCCGATCGCCAAAAATAGCTTGACGTTGGGCATTTGATCTTTATATTTGTGGATCCACTTTTCCTGCTTGGGTGCACCCACACCCACGGCTAGAACCGTTGCGCCAGACTCGTTCACGAGTTGAATGATCTGCTGGCACTCGTCTTCTTTTTTCTCAAACCCAAAGCTAGGAGAATGGGCAGCTACGACGACTTCACGGCCGGCCTTGGCATTGATGTTTTGCTGTGCTGTGGCAGCCACTCCCTCGGCGGCTCCTAGGAGGAAGATGGTTACCTCTTCGTCATCTTTGTAATGGTTGTAGAAGGCTGGGAAGAGGTCGGAGCCAGAAATACGTTCTTTAACCGGTGTGCCGAGGAAGCGGGAAACATAGAACAAGGTTTGGCTATCGCAGGTGCGGTAGTTGGCAGCACTATACACGTCGCAAAAGTCGTGATCGCGCTGAAGCTTGACGACGTGGTCTACATTGGGCGTTACCACAACTCCACCCTGTTTTAACTTCGGCAGCAACTCGTCCATCGATAGGTTGTCGATGGGGACGTTGAGGAGCATGATCCGCTCTATTACGTCGGAGGTGGAGCAGTCGGCGGAGCGATCGTCCTTGCTGATTACCATAGGGATATTGTTAGAAACGTCTATAAGCGGAAGATGGAGTCTGAATTGCTACAGGGAACTCTGATGGGAGACCACTACAGCAATGAACATTCAAGCAAGGTTTGAGATGGAACAGCCGTTTTTGCCAGGGATCTAATGATCCAACGACTGTTCTGACTAGAGTACCCAATTGCGATGATGAAATGCACAGCTTCCTCGCTTGGATTACGATGATGCATCCAGGATGGGCAGGGGGTCAGAGGGATGTATCCGATTGATGTAGTTGATTGCCGATAACGCAGTTGCGTCCTTGATATTTGGCTTCGGCGATCGCTTGGGTAGCTCGTTCCAAAACGTCCATGGCATGGCGATCGCGGGCGGGCTGCTGCTGGGCAACGCCAAAACTAGCTGTGACGGTTAATGCACCGACGGAGGTTTTAATCGGTGTGGCGCTAATGGCCCAGCGTAGGCGTTCGGCAACGCCAATGGCCGCAGAAAGCTGGGTTTCGGGTAGTAGAATAGCGAACTCTTCACCGCCGTAGCGATAGGCTGGGGTACCCTGGCGAAGCTGTCTGCGCAAGCGTTCTGCCACTTGGTACAGCACTTCATCACCGATGACGTAGCCATGGGCATCGTTGACGAGCTTGAAATAGTCGAGGTCACACAGGATGAGGCTGAAGGGAGGGCGCACAAACCACATGGCGCGGTTGCTGAAGTGATTGAGCTCTTGCTCTAGGCAGGGGCGGGTCATGAGCCGGGTGAGGGGATCTTGACGATCGCTGAGGGGTTGCACCTCTACGGGCATGGGCGGGCTGGGGGGGGCGTGGCAGAGGCCTAGGTAGTTTTGGGTATGCACGAGGGCGATCGCTACCTGGTTTGCCACTTGGCGTAGGGCCTGCAGTTGGTCTACGGAATAGGTCTGATGGGGAGAATGGGACAAGAGAGCGATCGCGCCAAAGAGGTCTTCTTGCACCGATACGGGAATGAGCAGCAGGGAGGTGGCACCGGCTTTGCTCATCCAGTCTGACAGCTCTTCTACTTCTAGGTTGGGCTCGATGAAGTGTAGGTAGGATGCACCGCCTTGTTCTAGGGCGTCTAGAGCCAGCTCCCAATTCTCTCGGCGTAGGGGCGGCAGGTCGCAGGACTGATGGGGGGACGTCCACACCGACAGGAGATCGGCGGATGCTTGGCGAAAATCAATCAGCAGGGCGCGATCGCTGCCCATCACCACCCCCAGTTCTGCCATCACTCGATCCACCACTTGGTCGGGATCAAGACTAGAGTTGAGCAGTTGATTAATACCGCTGACGAGGGCAATGCAGCGATGGGCCTGATCGATGTGATGGCGGTGGAGCAGGGCTAGGTAGGCTAGATAGGTTTGCCGTGCTAGACAGGTGAAGGTGGCTAGGGTCTGAGGGGACGCATCAGCCCAGCTCTGGGTTGGAGGATCGGAGTCTGGCGCTGGGCTGGGCGCTGTTGGGTGATGGAGTCGGAGGATGAACTGGGGTAGGATGGCTTCCCCTGTTTGGGGGGGAGCCTGAAGTGCTATGGGAATGATGCCATCTCCTGTGGTTGGATCTAGGGAAGGGGCTACCTGGGATGGCAACCACTGGGGCCAGTCGGCATGGCGGCCTTGATAGAGGGTGGGTGGCTCGGGTTCTGGAGATGCACCTGTTGCCCCTTGCCGATAGCCCCAAACATGGATACCTGTCGATCCATCAGCGGCGGCAATCCAAATAGATGCATGGAGGCCGTAGCCTTCTGCCAGGGTCTGGATGAGTGTGGAGATTAATGCTGTCGGCGCGATCGCTTCATGGACGGCCTGCACAAGCCAGACCTCAAGGGGAGTCGTGTTCATAACCTTCTCTTTCAGACAACAGAGCTTAGGGGATAGACCATCTACATAGGTTTAGGATGCCCTGCAAGCCCTATGAGGATGGCATGTCGGACTAGTTGATGATGGAGATGGGACATACACGCGTTGAGGTTCTAAGTGCGGCAAGCTAGAGGCTTGTGCGACGGTGAACTAGATCAAGGGGCAGCGATCGCTTGTGATCCTAGCCTAGATCAGGATTCATCCGGTTGGAGCGACCCATCACATTCAAGCTAGGTTTTCTGGGCTTGGGAGAGCAGGCGATCGAGCCAGAGCAGAATGGCGATCGCCCCCAGAACGCTCAAGGCGGATCCCAGCCAAAATCCATCGATTACCCAACGGTCTTGATCGAGCACCCATCCTCCCAAGGTCGGGCCAATGAAATAGCCCACGGCCCAGCAGAGGGAGTTGATCGATAGGTACACCCCTCGCAAGGCTTCAGGGGCGATCGCGACGACGAGGGCGGAGCCGGCTGGCGTGTAGGCATCGGTGGCGATCGCCATGACGGCTAATCCAGCCAGGGCCCATCCCAGGGCGAAGGTGGTGGTGATGCCGGTGAACCAAATCAACAGAAACCCAAGTCCCCAACACAGGGCCGATCCAATCAGCGCCCAGATGAGACCAAAGCGCTTCAGTCCACGGGCTACGGGCAGTTGGCAGAGGGCAGAGAGGACAATGTGCCAGGTGAACAGCAGGCTGATCATGGCTTCAGATAGTCCTAGGACGCCATCAAAGGACACAAAGCGGCTGAAGTAGACCGGCAGCGTGCTCTGCACTTGGGCGAGATAGGTGGTAAACAGGATGTTGACGCTGGCATAAACCCACAGGGGGCGATCGCGCAGGGCAATGGCCCAGCCAGCAAAGAAGGAATGACCCCGATCGGTGTTGCCTAAGGTTTCGGCGATCGCCACGTAGATTAAGACGAAAAAGATGACATAGGACAGGCCATCAATGACAAAGAGCAATCGATAGAGACCCGTTAGGGCAATCAATGCGCCGCCAAAAACCACGCCCAAGCTCAGACCCAGGCTATCGGCTAAACGCACAATGGCAAAGGCTTCGTTGCGCTGCTCTGGGGTGACAATATCGGCCACTACGGCCTCTGTCGCTGGCCAATAGAGGCCAATGCCGACCCCCATCAGTAAATTGCCGATGAGGAAGACCGGAAAATCATCGGCGATCGCTAAGGCCACATCAGCCAAGGCCGACACCGCCGCCGACCACAGCAGGGTAGAGCGCCGCCCCCAGCGGGGAGAGTCGGCCATCGATCCGCCGACAATGCGTCCCACGATGCCCGCAATGGAGCCGCTGCCAATGCCGATCCCCACCATGGTGGCAGAGAGACCCACTTGGTTGACGAAGAAAATGGGAGCGTAGAACAGGGTGAAGCCATTGCCCACTTGGGAGAGTAGGCGTCCTGCCGATAAGAGCCAAACCCGCCGATCCAGCAGCGGTAGGCGAATGAGATGGGTTAAGGCATGGAACCATGCTTTTAAAATCGACAAGAGATGTGGCATACAACGTGGTGCTGAACGGATCTGAAATCGTTGACAGGGGCGATCGCCCTTGGGCAAGCATGGAGTCTTGAGGATACCCTGTAATTGTGGGGCACAATCTTGAATCAAACGGGGTTGAGCCGTAAGCTAATGTTGAACTGCATGTGACCGACGCTATGTCAGACGATACTAAAACTACCCCAGCCAAATCAGACGGTGCTAAGGCCAAGAAGGAAAAGCCACCCAAGCTAGAGGACAAACCCTTCGAGGAATTTATCACGCAACACTTCATGCCCAACCTCAAGGAAACCCTAGGTAATCAAGGCATTCAAGACATCGAACTATCGTTTGTTCAGGCAAAGCTGCCGGTGAATGGGCTGGGTGATAGCCCAGACTGCTGGCAAGTGTTGGGCCACTGGGACAAGGGTCAGCGACAATTTTCCATTGGCTTTTCTAAGCCCGATATCTCGGCAGCCAAGTTTTTCTGTGCCGCTGATTCCCAGTCTCAGCCCAGCACCCTAGAGTCGTTCATGATTGATGAACGGCGGGTGACGCTTGATCTCATGGTGTTCTACACGGTACAGCGCCTGAATGGGCAAAAGTGGCTAGCGCGTAACTAGTCCACACCAACCGATCGGCCAGCCAAGGAAAACCTCGGTCGAAACGAGGTTACTTTGGCGTGGAAAGGTCTTGGCAAGGTTGGCAGCCATGGAGTGTGATCGTGCCGCAGATCTTAGGGTGGGGCGTCACGTCTGGTCACGATAC
>RECH01000290.1 GCA_007694125.1 Leptolyngbya sp. DLM2.Bin15 | reverse complement strand
AGGGAGGGCGATCGCCCATTGTCGAGACATCTGAGCTACAGTGTGGAGCAGCATTTCTCAGATCTATCTGTAACTATGTCGATGTCAGAGCCGCTTGTCTTTAAAAATCGCCCCAATCAACCCATTGTGGTGGAGGGCAAAACCTACTGGATTAGTCGCAGTGTCACGGTGGTGCCGGTCTTACTCTTTGCCATCGGTCGCCAGCTCTATGTACCCCTCGGCAAGCGCGGCATCGACATGCCCAATGAGCAAGGCAAATGGGGATTGCCCGGTGGCTATCTCGATTTTGATGAAACGGCGAGCGAGGCGGTGATCCGCGAAGTCTATGAAGAAACGGGGCTGAATCTACCCTACTTGATGGCCCATCATCGCGTGGTGGGTGATTTGGAGCATCCCTACTTGGTTGAAAGTCGGCCGCTGTATTTACAAAATGTATCGCTGCGCTTTCCGCTGATGATTTTTGTAGACGAACTACCCCCGTTGGCTGCCCAGGTGGGGGTGGGGGAGGTGGAAGAATTGCGGTGGGTGCCCTTGGAAGAAGCGATCGCCCAAGACCTCGCCTTCGAGCACCATCTCCTCATCCAGCATTGCCTAGAGACCTACTTCTGTTGGAATCAAGCAGGCGATCGCACCCTCTAGACACCCTGTAGAATGGATATAGAAACCCCTAAGGTTGGCAACGGCAGTCCCAGGCGCGATCGCTCAGTTGCCCAAGATCTAGATTCCAAGCCCTAGATCCTAAAATGATCCTAAAACCAACGGAGAGGGTGGGATTCGAACCCACGGTACCTTTCGGTACACTCGATTTCAAGTCGAGCGCATTCGACCACTCTGCCACCTCTCCAGCGCTTTTTATTCTAGCGTGAGTCGAGCATTTATCAACGTCAGACTTGCACGGGTTTTAAATCCAGCATTTGACTAAATCTCGAATCAATGCATCATAGTGATCTAGACACCTATCGGCCGTGCCAGTTTCTGCGGAAGCTGAGGACGCCGCCAACTCTCGAATCAGCTTTGACCGTCAACCCTTGAAATCTCTCATCATCTCAACCGGCGGCTGTTCCAGGCAGCTCGCTTCGGTGTCGAATCAACCGAAGCGATCGCGCCTTCTCCTCGCTAGAGTTGTCCTATACTGACTGGAACGCAGGCTCACACATCCATGGGCGGCTTGTAGTTTGACCGCCAGACCTTGTGTTTTCAAATTTTCCAAAATTCTTAACCTTTACTGAGGACGAACATCCTGAATGACTGATCACTCTCAACCCACGTCCCATCCATCCATCGCCGCATCACGCTCCGCATCAGATGCAGCATCCCCCACCGGTTCCAGCTACGATCTGGCCCATCGCATTGCCCAGGCTGCAGACGATCGCAAAGGGGGCGATATTGTTTTACTGAATGTTGAGGATGTTTCCTACCTGGCAGATTACTTTGTGATGATCACAGGGTTTTCCCATGTTCAAGTACGGGCGATTTCCCATAGCATTGAAGACACCATTGCCGACGATCTACAGCGGCAGCCGTTGCGCGTCGAGGGGCGCGGCGAAGGCAATTGGGTGTTGATGGATTATGGCGAAGTCATCGTTCATATTTTCATGCCCGATGAACGGGAATTTTATGATCTGGAAGCCTTTTGGGGCCATGCCGAACGCGTGCCCTTTGTGCCCACCTTCACCGATGCCCGTGTGCAAACCACTCCGTAACCAGGCGTACCATCGAGCTAGTCCTGGTTTCCGGCTAATGCTTGGAGGGTCATCCTAGGGGGCTGGTCACTGCCCCTAACTTCATTAAGAAAGCGTTGCATGTTTTGACCCGCCGTCAATTTCTGTTACTGTTGGTAACAAAATATGGAGGAAATTATGCCCTATACAACTGAAGAAGGCGGACGTCTTAATAACTTTGCCAAAGAGCCTAAAGTCTACGTTGCTGAGCCCCCCAATAACACCCAAAAACGAACCTACATCATTCTGGGTGTGGGAGCTGTTGTCTTGATCGGCGGCTTAATTTCTGTGGCGTTCCTCGTCTCCTAGCTGGATCTGAGGCTGGTAGCCTGCTGGGCAGCGGCCGAGTTTGATACACTAGCCAAGGTGTTGATAACAGCAGCCTGGGCACCATCATCAGCCCTGAGGGCGATCGCTGTTGTCTTCCCTTCTTTTTATCCCTAGGACTGAACACGGCATAGACTATGGCACTCAAAAAAGGTGATGTGGTTCGGGCGCTTCGCGACAAGCTAGACGGCAGCTTAGAGGCAAGTGCTAGTGACACCCGCTGGCCCCCTTATATTTTTGAAACCAAAGGGGAGATCATGGACACTCGTGATGACTATGCCCTTGTACAGTTTGGCCATGTTCCCACCCCCAATATTTGGCTACGGCTCGATCAATTAGAAAAGTTTGAATAACATTTCCAGAAAACCTGAACATTTACGGTTATCGTCGTCATTAGGCGACGATTTTTTTTGACCATGTCCTCTTACCTTTCCGTGACCTGTATTCCCACCCGCGTGTCTGTGATTGGCGCAGGGCACGTTGGCAGTACCCTCGCGCAGCGCATTGCCGAGAAGAATCTTGCGGATGTAATTCTGCTAGATGTTGAGGCGGGCCGCCCCAAGGGCATTGCGTTGGACTTGATGGAAGCCCGCGGGCTGGAAGGGCACGATCGCCAAATTATTGGCACCGATGACTATCGCGATACGGCCAATTCCAATATTGTGGTGATTACCGCTGGGCTGCCCCGCCGCCCCGGCATGACCCGCGATGATCTGCTGCGCACCAATGCCCAGATTGTCATCGAAACCACCCAAAAAGCGATCGCTCACTCCCCGGATGCAGTCCTTGTGATCATCACCAATCCCCTCGATGTGATGACCTACCTAGCCTGGAAGGTGAGCGGCTTCCCCAGCTATCGGGTGATGGGCATGGCCGGCATTCTCGACTCCTCTCGTTTCCAAACGTTTATTGCCATGGAATTGGGCGTCTCCACCGCCGATGTTCATGCCATGGTGCTGGGTGGTCATGGTGATTTGATGGTGCCCTTGCCGCGCTTCTCCACGGTCAGCGGTATTCCCATCACTGAGCTCATGGATCCAGACACCATCCATCGCTTGGTGGAACGCACCCGCAACGGCGGTGCAGAAATTGTCAACCTCATGCAAACCGGGGGAGCCTACTTTGCTCCCGCCTCCTCTGCTTACACCATGGTGGAATCGATTCTCTGCAACCAGTCGCGCCTGTTGCCCGTGGCATCCTACCTATCCGGGGAGTATGGGCTCAACGATATTTTCATGGGGGTGCCGGCGTTCCTCAGTTGTCGCGGTATTGAGCGGGTGTTGGAGCTTGACTTAAAGGACGAGGAACGGGATGCGTTGCACCAATCGGCCCAAGCGATTCGCCATACTTTGGATGACGCCCTGAAGATGATGCCTTGAGCTGGTGCTAGCGATCGGGTAGATGAGGGGCGATCGCCCAACTAATTGCAAAGGACTTCAAACATATACTCATTTCAATGTGTATTAATGTTAAGATAAGAGTATATTTAGCTATTTATGTGCGACTAAACACAAAACTACTATGAATTTAGACACAATCCTCAATAAGGAATCTTTGTGCAGTTCATGCGAAAAATGTGGAGGCTCTGGCAATATTAATCCTCCTGCGTTGAGCAACAATCTTATTACTATGACAGATATGTGGGAGAGTGATGGGATTAATGAAATTCAATGTCTTGCTTGTAAAGGCACAGGCATTAACATTAAGAAGTTGACACAAACAGGTGAAGTTCTCAAAGATTTCATTGTGGCCCTAAGGGGACAGGGTTTAATTTAAGTAACCTCAGTTCGGGTTAAGCAGACTTAGGAAGAGCAAAGTCGAATCGGCGATCGCCCCCCATTCCCCTCAATCACTCACCGTTGAACCTGAACGTTTAGGTGGATTGAGGACGACCTAAGCGCGCCATGGCCCACTGCACCAGACCGGGCAAAAGTCGGTAGGCTTCCGTAGCGATCGCCGTGGCCCCCACCCCCACCTCCGTCTTGCGATTGGTCACCACATCCCAAATGGCCTGGGCCACATCCTCCGGTCGACTCGCCCAGCTTTGCGTCATTGCCTGGGCCATTTGCTGTCGCTGCTGCTCCGCCTCTGCCGTAGAGGCACCACGAAACTGGGCCCGCTCCAAAAACTGACTGTTGATCAGCCCTGGATTCACCAACCCCACATGAATTCCCTGGGGGGCCAGTTCTAGGCGCAGGGTATCTGTCAGACCGGTCACGGCATATTTACTGGTGCAGTAGGCGGTCATGTGGGTGAGGGGCATCTTGCCGCCAAAGGAACCCACATTGACGATCGCTCCCTGCTGCCGCTCGATGAACTGGGGTAACAGCCCATGGATGGTGTGAATATAGCCCCACAGGTTGGTATTCAGAATTTGCTGCCAGTCGTCTAAGCTGGTGTGCTCCATGGTGCCCGTTAGGCAAATGCCGGCATTGTTCACCAAAACATCGACGCTGCCGAAACGCTCCAGCGCCTGATGCACCAGCCGATCCACCGCGCCAGCATCGCCCACATCCGTCGGCACCGCTAGGGTTGGGCATCCCGTCTGGGCAATCTCCTGAGCGATCGCCTCCAGCCGTTCCGCCTGCCGCGCTGCCAGCACCAGGTTATACCCACGCTGGGCAAACAGGTGGGCCGTGGCGCGCCCAGTTCCCTGGGATGCTCCTGTAATCAACACCGTTGGCGTCATGGAATCGATCCTCAAACAGTAAGACTAGAACCGGCTACCCAACAGGCGTTGCCGCACACCCTCAGCAATTTTTTGACCCAAATATTCTGGAATCACACTTTCATTGGGGCCGAGCAGATAGAGAATCAGCCGCGTACGCCCGCGCCACACCAACAGGTTGGCATTGACCACCAGCAGATCTTCCTGCCAGATGGCATACATCACCTTATAGAACAACCCCGGTTGGTTATCTGCCTCAATCAGCAGTGCCGGTAGGTGAAACACCGGATCCACATAGAACTCGGTTTCCACCTGCTCTAGCCCGGCATCGAGATTGAATTCCACCGCCAGCATTTCTTCGACTTCAAACCGCCCCGCCAGGGCCTCGCGAATGGCCCGCCGCACATTATCGGCAGTTTTGTCCGTTAAGACCTTGCCGCCCCGCGACACAATCAGCTTAATGAACACCAGCATCGGCGGATAAATCTGCCCATACAGGCTGAGGCTATGGATCGTGAGCCCATAGGCCGCCAAGACGCCAAAAATGTCGCTGAGCAAAAACGATTGGTTGCGATAGGCGAAATGCAGGGCACTCTTCGTCCCCTCCGGCTTAAGGTCAATCACGACCTGCCGACTCTTATAGAGTTGATACGCCAGCTTCAGGTTTTGAATCTGAATCTCGCTGCTAACAAACTGCTCATAGAATTGTGGAAATGCACGATTGAACCGTTTCAACAATTCCAGCGTTGATTGTTTCAAACCCGAAGCCATAGTTTTGGTATTACACCTGTCTTTCAGGTTAAAGTCCGAGTCAAATTGGACAATCATAGATCCTAGGATCCTAAACGTGGGGCGATCGCGACCCAACTCCCCTATCGCGCCGTTCTGCTAAGACCAAGTCGTCAAAACCAGAATGCCCGTTTTTAGGTGCCTGGGTGTCACTAGACCGTTCTCGCAGGGGGTGATTATCTCCACGGCCTGCAGGGGCTATCATCTAACCTCATCCAGCGATCGCTCTTCCCTTGTTTCAGAGACCCCATCGCCATTCTCTGTGGATACACCTGATCAGTCTGTGCCCTTACAACTCCAAGACAACCATCACTCCATCTCAAGACCTGCGTGATCAGCATGACAATTGCAGATCCTCAGCGCAGTAGGGTCGAAGATGCTAGCGATGAACCAGCAATTCTATAGGCGCGATGAGCGCAATGGTTGCACGATAGTTGTCGCTGTAAAGGTAGATGTTCAGGGGGCTAGAAACCGTTTGTGCTGCATCATGACTAAACCCCAACATACTGAGAGGTAGACCTCTAGCATCCAATCTTGGTGCAGGAGCTACGCTCTCCAGCCGGCATGTGTCAATCCTGAGAATAATACACAAACACAAAGCCAAAGACACTTTCTAGCCTATTTTGACTCATTAAGAGCTATCAAACCCTATCAAAACTCTCAGCTTTGTGCAATTTTCATAGACGAATCCTAGTTAATTCTCAGATTATCAGAGTCGAGACAGGGTACGAAGGATATACTATCTAGTATTGTTGACCTCTACTACCGTAACCATACCTGCATGGGTTTCTGGAAGAGTTTGTTTGCGACCTCTGACGCGACCCCGTCAAAGCCAGCACCAACCAATGACTATCCTGAGTTCAACGGAACTTCAAGCACCAATCCTCGCATCTTCTTTAGTACAGATCGCGAGATAGATCTGTATGACCTTGAAGAGCTGTGTGATGCGGTCGGCTGGTCTCGCCGTCCATTGCGCAAGGTGAAAAAGGCCATTCAGCATAGCTTTTTAGTGGTATCCATGTGGGAGCAGCGCGGCGCACAGCGACGGCTGGTGGGCTTTTCTAGGGCCACGTCGGATCACGCCTTCAATGCCACCATTTGGGATGTGGTGGTGCATCCAGATTACCAAGGCAAGGGGCTGGGTAAAGCCTTGATGAAGCAGGTGATCAAAAAGCTGCGCAGTGAAGATATCAGCAACATTACGCTGTTTGCTGATCCCCAGGTGATCGATTTCTATCGGGGGCTGGGTTTCATGCCTGATCCTGAAGGCATTAAGGGCATGTTTTGGTATCCAGACTAGCGGCGGCCGGTGAGCTGCTGGGCATCCTGAATCCACACCATCACGTCGTTAAGCGATGGGCAAAGATCTTTGTTCTGCATCGTGGAAATATGCAGTTTCATCAATTGCCGATGCAGGCGCGGTAGGGGCGTAGTCGCCAGTTGCTCCGGCGTTGCCACTCCGGCGTATAGCAACATTCCGCAATAGTGACAGCCCACGCTGGCTACGCGGGCCAGGTTCGCCAAGGCAGACCACTTTTTCACATGCTGCAAATGGGTTTGGAGCTGATTGGCGAGCTGCTGTTGCTGATCCGGGGTCTGGGTTTGGCGCACCAGCTGCAAGGTGGTTTCAATGCCAAGATCAACGAGCTTTTGGCTGTCCTCGGGGCTAAGGCCAGGCAACTGAGCGATCGCATAATTGGGCGATCGCCCTTGGGACGCATGAGAAGGTGAAGCCATGGCGGACATCTGCCAAAAAGATCGTTACTGATCAGCATAGTCCACTGGCTGTCCCTTGACTATTGTTCTCGATTCTTGGGATCAGGGCTAGTTGATGGGCACCACCGATGCAGAAAGACCCTGGCTAGAGAGCGATCGCTGCAGTTGATCCGCCGCCGTTCGGTCTTCAAACAAACCTGCCTGCATGACGGTGCGGCCGTTGAGATTGGTGCGGAATGCATCAGGGACGAGCGATCGCACCTGCGCTTCCTGCTGAGACGAGGTGGTGTTGACAATCACCCGGTAGTTAAAGCCCAGAACTGCCGCTTGGGGCGACGGGGCTGCTACGGCTACATTGGGCATTAGGGTTGTATTGCCCAAGGGTGGCGTCATGTTGGGAACGGGTTCCAGCGGTGTAGGCGGCGGCAACACCGGCGGTGCTCCTTGAGCGATCGGGGGAGGAGGCGTAGGGGCGGGCGGCTGGGGTGACGGCGCTGCCCCCAGTTGCGTGGGGGTTTGGCCAAACTCAATCCAGTCGCCGGTGGCTGGTTGTGTGGGTGCTGTAACGGGAGCGGGCGGCGCAGCGGCGACGGGAGCTGGCACCAAGGCAGGCTCTACAGCTTCTGGCTCCACAGCTTCTGGCTCAAGGTCTGGCGCAGACAAGTCTGGACGGACTACGGGCTCTGCGGACGGGGGCAGGGTTGCCGACAGTTCTCGCTGAGGCGCAGCCGCGATGGTGGAGCGCAGATCCTGCTCATGGGTGAGGTAGAAATGGCCTAGGGTTTGCCCGTTATAGGCTCGTTGGGAAATATACCAGTTTGGATACAGGTAGATTTTGGCAAAACCGGTGGTGATGCGGTTGGTTTGTCCAAGGGCAAAACTGGGGGCAGAGCGATCGCGATCGGGCACCGCCATGAGCACCAAACTATCGCTCGACCGCATCAATCGCAGGCTATAGTCCATGCCTAGATCTTGACCCGCCATCCGCACAGAGTAGCCGTTGCTATCGGTGCTGCGGCCGCAGATGCCGCTGAAGTCAAACGAGGTGAGCAGTAGATCAACCACGCCGTCTTGCTCACTCCAGCAGGCGCGTTCACTCGATAGTTGTCGTAGCAGCAGCAGTTGGTGGTTCTCTCCCACCGGACTAGCTACCAAAATAAAGTCCTCTGCCGGGACGCTCTGCTGCTCAAACTCAACGGCGATCGCCGGCGCACTTGCGCCCACACCAGCGACCATGAGCCCCACACTTAGCAGCAGCGATCGCATCTTCCCAACGCTTCGACTCACCATAGCTTTTTCATTCCTCCACTTCACCATGCCCACATGTATTCATGGATGACAACTCGTCTACAGGACTAATGACCCGAACCACGTTGCACCCAACCATCTTAATGAAGAGATCGTCTTTTTTGATCCGTGTTGTCAAAACTGGAACCGAGGGGCATCACGATGGAACCTTGGGGAGTTTGGCCGTTGGGGAGCTACAGCCACATCCTGATTCCTAGTAATTCCTAGTATTCGTCAATTCTCGACGCTCACTTCAGCAGACTAGTTCATTGCCGTATGAATTAGCCCTAAGTGTAGCGAAGAAGTGCAAAAGTTGACCGCTGATTATCCCTAAATCTGTCCCAACAACAAAGAGGGGTGTTGCTCCCCTCTTTGTTGCACGATAGTTTAGATGGCGATCGCTCTTTGATCGATAAGAAGCACCCTAAAGCGCATCACGATTCAGAAGGCGATCGCAGCAGCCTAAGCTTCCGATGGTTCAACCCGAGCGTAGAACAAGCCACGGATTTTGACATCTAGAGCTTCATCGGTTCCCATATCGGTATCCGACGGTTGCTCACTCTCAAACGTTCCAGCAATTTCGCCCGTGTAGCCATCTACCTTGGCGACCTGCAGGGAAATGTGACCTTCGCCCGTTTCAAAGCTCTTGACATTTTCCCGACGGATTTCTTCGCTGTCTGCCCGAGCTGGCAAAGCAACGGCATTGTCATACCCAGTCGTCAGACCCCGACCTTTTGGATCGAGGAAGTTGGACGTACGGTAGGACGGAACTCGGAAGGTGCCTTCCAAGTCACTGGACGTGTTGATGGCACCCAAGCCCGGTTGGCTCTTGGCCACTAGACCTTTGATGGTGAACAGGAAGGGCACCTGTTCGCCGCCCGGTAGGAGAACGGTGATGGCTTGGAAGTCAAATCCACCTTCTTCGACGAAGGTAATCGACCCATCGGGTTCAGCCTTGAGCTTGCCGCTCACTTGGTCAATGGTTGATGTGCGACGAGTGAGCGCCTTACCCGCAATGAAGCGAGCGTCTTGGCGCTTGTTGGTCGATTCTTCCTTAACAAAGTAGGATGTTGGCTCTAGACAAAGCTCGCGAATGACGAAGGATCCATCACCCTCAATGGGAATGGCTCCTCGGCTGACTTCGCCAAGCTGAGGGCATTTGTTGGCTAGCCCGGTGCCACGAATTTGTTCGTAGGTGAGTGGGCCGTCCGCCGCATCTGGAGCCTCACTACACGCAGTTAAAAAGCCTAAACATAATGCCAGGAATGCGGCAACGAAAGCGCGATACCTCATGATTAACCTCAATGTGAATGCAAAATCCCCACCAATATTCCGAATGCGTATAACCGGCTTCTGACGCGCAGGCGCAGGAAGTCAGATGCGTTGTGCAACTGCTAGGGCGTGCTTTGCAATCACAAGGCGATCGCAAACTCCGTTGTCCTAGACACCGAGACAAGCCTAGTCTTCTAGACCAGCTCAGATTCAATAAACTCTGCGCGAAACGCAAGCGATTAGAAGCCTAAAGTGGTTCTCGTATAAGTCTCATAGAGCATGTTACCAAAGAACTGGATCTAAAGCCCTGTCCTTCTAAGACGGCTTTTTATGTTGCGTAGTACGATATGACGATGATTGTGCTTGAGTTCAAAGCCTACGGTAAATCTCAGCAAGACCGGGCGATCAGCGACGCGATCTGGACTGTTCAATTCATCCGTAATCAGGCCATCTGGTATTGGATGGACAACCGGGGCACTGACCAGAATGATCTGCAAAAGCTTTGTGCCAGACTTGCCAAGGAAGTCCCGTTTGTGGCAGACCTCAACAGCATGGCTTGGCAGGCCAGCGCCGAACGAGCATGGCCTGCTATCTGTCGGTTCTATGCAACCTGCACAATCGCCATCTAGACAGCCCAGCGAGCAGGACAACCAGCCCAAAGACCTGCTAGACACCATCAGGTGCGTCTCGGGATGAGAGCAGCTACGATGATGAAACCCACTCCTGAGATACAACAGGCTACTTTATGAATCAACGTGTTCCCTCGACCAATCCAACATCATTGCCAGGAAAACTGTCTGTCGATCCCAGCACCTATCCAGAAGATTTACAGGCGATCGCCACCCTGGTTCAAGATGCAGCTATCGGTCGTAAAGACGACTGTCTGAGCCTGCTGTCGTTGCTGCGGCTGTTAGAAGCGCTCCACCGCGATATTCGCGAGCATCTCTTTCAAGACACCCTGCCTAGAAATCGGCAAAATCTCTATGCCCTGCTGCGAGATATTGAAGCCAACGGCGGCTGGCCCTACATCCATCGCATGAAAATTCGGCGATTGCTCGATAATGTGCCGATGCCCGATGATGCGGAGTCATCTCCCCTAGACTAAGAGGTAACCGAGTACCTCAGCGACGTTGATTGAGCGATCGCCCCCGACGATCCAAGCAAATCGGTAGAATAGGGCAAAGACCTGTTAGCAGTAAGCTCCATGATTCCTACAGTTATTGAACAATCTGGTCGTGGCGAACGCGCCTTTGACATCTACTCCCGTCTCCTGCGCGAGCGGATCATCTTCTTGGGGCAAAAAGTTGACTCTGACTTAGCCAACCTCATTGTGGCCCAGATGCTGTACCTCGAATCGGAAGACTCCGAGAAGGATATTTACCTCTATATCAACTCTCCCGGTGGGTCTGTGATGGCAGGTCTGGGTATTTTTGACACCATGAACCACATCCGCCCCGATGTTTGCACCATCTGCGTAGGTTTGGCAGCCAGTATGGGAGCTTTCTTGCTCAGTGCTGGCAAAAAAGGCAAGCGCATGAGTCTACCCCATTCCCGGATTATGATTCACCAACCCATTGGGGGGGCGCAGGGGCAGGCCGCTGATATTGAAATTCAAGCCAAAGAAATTTTGTACCACAAGCGCCGGCTCAACGAGTGGCTGGCCGATCACACCGGTCAACCCCTAGAGCGCATCGAGGAAGACACCGAACGGGACTTCTTCATGTCTGCTCACGAAGCGATGGAGTATGGGCTGGTGGATCAGGTCATTGATAACCAATCCGTCGGTAGCCGTCCTCTGTCGATGAATCAGTAGGTTCGAGACTCAAGAGGTTCGAGACTCAAACGATTCAGCCCTGCTAGAAGCGATCGCCTCTAGCAGGGTTTTTCAGGGCTGAAACCCGAGCCAACCCCTACTGCGCCTCCAGAAACCCGAGAAAGTCCATCAGTTCCGAGTCGGTCAGTTCTTGGCGGGTTTCTTTGCCGTAGGTTCTCCGCAAATGGTCTCGCCCTTGGGCCTTTGACCACCCCAGCCGCCGCATTTCCACCAAAATTTTTGCAATATCATCCGATCGATCCACATTTCCCAAGGGCAGATCAGCGGGGCGAGATCCGCCTGAGGATGGGGTAGGCAAACCGGACAATGGCTGCGATCGCTCTTCTGGTGGGGTTGGATGATCCCATGACTCAGACCGTGGTCTGGGAGCGCTGACACCCACCGGTTCTGGCATGGCAGGCTGAAGAGGTTCTGGAAAGGTAGACCTGGATTCGAGTGGAAAGGCAGGAGACAGGGGCGGAGAGGTCGCCATGCTGGAGGTAGCTTGGGGTATGGGCTGGGACTGTGGCGGATTGCCCAACCCTAGCGATCGCAATGCCCGTGCCTGAGCCCGATCGTCGGCCTGCTCGATCTGGGGATCTGCGGACAGCCCTGAAGCAGTAATGGTTTCCCCCAGTTGCACATAGGCCCGCACCACGTAAACACCATCGTGCATGGCCAGCAGCTCGGTGACGAGACTGGCCGTGGGGTAATGTTCTCGAAACTGGGCAATGAGAGCGGGCAGCGTGGTGGAATCCATGGGTTGGTATCAGGGTGGACGTCAAAACAATGGGGTGGGTCAAGCTGAAGGCAGGCGCGATCGCTCGTTGATTGTGAACAAGCCAGGGTGAGATGGCAACCGAGTTGGCACCCTAGCCCCAGCGATCGCCGGCTCTTCAGCAGCATAGCGTCTATGATCCACCGACGAAGCATGGAGGGGCGATCGCTCCCTCCTGACCAGAGTTTCTTAGACGACCTCCAAAATTCCCGAGGATAACGTTAAGCTAAGTCAAGAACGTTCTCATGTTCCCTAGGAAACTGCCTGTTCGGTGCAGGTAGGAGGTATACAGCAAAGATTCCACGAGATCTAAAATAGATGATAAGACTAGAGCTTGTTCGGCATGAGTCTTAAGAGGTTCCAACAGGTCAAGGGGACTGCGCCTAAACCATTCAGGCGGTTTCCCAGACACCTACGTCACCCATCGTTAGATCGTACATATTGAAGTTAGCATTTTGATCCATCAACCGTTGAGGTTCATGGATCAACGCCTTTTTATAGACGCCCCCAGCGTCAACCGTTTTGGCTCAGACTCGCATTTTTTAGGCTGATGTTAGACAAACTGCTCGAACTTTCACCCAATGTTGGACTTGATACTCTTCTCCTGCTGCTGGTGCTCATTGCCCTAGAGGCGGTATTGTCGGCTGATAATGCCATCGCCCTAGCTGCGATCGCCCAAGGCTTAGGCAGTCCTGAAGAGCAGCGCAAAGCGTTGAATATTGGTCTGGTTGCAGCGTTTACGCTCCGGGTCGTGCTCATTTTAACGGCGACGTGGGTCGTCCAGTTTTGGCAGTTTGAGCTTTTGGGAGCCGCCTATTTGCTGTGGCTAGTTTTCCAGTACTTTCGCTCGGATGACGAAGACGGCTCCCACCATCACCATGGGCCACGCTTTGCCTCACTCTGGCAGGCTATCCCCATGATTGCCGTCACCGATCTAGCCTTTTCCTTAGATAGCGTGACCACGGCGATCGCCATTTCTCAAGAACGCTGGTTGGTGCTGACGGGAGGGGCGATTGGCGTTCTCACCCTGCGCTTCATGGCAGGCTTGTTCATTCGCTGGCTGGATGAATTTGCCTACCTAGAAGATGCGGGATTTGTCACGGTGGGCTTGGTGGGTATGCGGCTTTTGATTCGGGTGATCAATCCGGATTTTGTACCCCCAGAATGGATCATGGTGATGCTGATTACCGGACTATTTGCCTGGGGCTTTTCGAAGCGTACAGAGCCGGTGCTGGAGCCAGGGCGATCGCTTGAAAGTGATACCCTGCCAACGATTCCAGACTCGGTCAAGGAACCTCAAGAAGTCTCCATCGACGGATAGGGTGAGAGACCTGGCTGCCTAGGTCACCGGCCGTGACCTGGCGGTGCTGTGGCACAATGAATGCGATATGGCTAGACCCATCTTTCCTGACCTATCCCTTGGGGGTGCGTTGGGAGAGTGGCGATCGCACCGTCAGTCTTCACTCGGTGGGTGTTTAAAGGAATGACTAAATTTGTATTTGTAACCGGCGGTGTTGTTTCCAGCATCGGTAAAGGGATTGTGGCCGCAAGCTTGGGGCGATTGCTGAAATCGCGGGACTACTCGGTGTCCATCCTCAAGCTCGATCCCTACATCAACGTGGATCCAGGCACCATGAGCCCCTTTCAGCATGGGGAAGTGTTTGTCACGGAAGATGGCGCGGAAACCGACCTAGACTTGGGGCACTACGAGCGGTTCACCGACACCTCCATGTCGCGGCTGAATAGCGTGACCACAGGCTCGATCTACCAAGCGGTGCTCAACAAAGAGCGGCGGGGTGATTACCAAGGGGGCACAGTGCAGGTGATCCCCCACATCACCAATGAAATCAAGGAACGCATCCTGCGCGTGGCCCAAAATACCAACCCCGATGTGGTGATCACAGAAATTGGGGGCACCGTAGGCGACATTGAATCCCTACCCTTTTTGGAAGCCATTCGCCAGTTCCGTAAAGCCGTAGGACGCAGTCAGGTGCTCTATATGCACGTCACGCTGATTCCTTGGATCTCAGCGGCGGGGGAGATGAAAACCAAACCTACGCAGCATTCGGTGAAGGAACTGCGTTCCATTGGTATTCAGCCTGATATCTTGGTGTGCCGCAGCGATCGCCCCCTACAGCCTGGCATCAAGTCGAAGCTGTCGGAATTTTGCGATGTGCCCGAAGCCTGTGTGATCACCTCCCAGGATGCCGACAGCATCTATGAGGTGCCCCTCACCCTAGAACAGGAGGGTTTGGCGCACCAAGTGCTGGATCTACTGCGTCTCGACCAACGCCCCCCCGATCTCGACCATTGGCGCACCCTCGTGGAACGTCTCTACCGTCCCGGCCATCCGTTGGAAATTGCCATCGTTGGCAAGTATGTGCGGCTCAATGACGCCTATCTTTCCGTGGCTGAGGCCCTGCGCCATGCAGCGATCGCCAGCGGGGCTAGCCTCGATGTCCGCTGGATTAATTCAGAAGATCTGGATGGGCAAAGTGTAGAACAGCTCCTCCAAGGCGTCGGCGGCATCATTGTCCCTGGCGGCTTTGGCAACCGAGGGATTGAGGGGAAGGTGGCGGCGATTCGCTATGCCCGCGAGCACAACGTTCCTTTCCTAGGGCTCTGCTTAGGGATGCAATGCTCCGTGATTGAATGGGCCCAGCATGTTGCCGGGCTAGATGACGCCAACAGCGCGGAATTTGCCCCAACCTGTAAAAATCCTGTGATCAACCTCTTGCCAGAACAGCAAGATGTGGTTGACCTAGGCGGCACCATGC
>RECH01000288.1 GCA_007694125.1 Leptolyngbya sp. DLM2.Bin15 | reverse complement strand
ATCATGCTCAGGTGCGCGATCGCATGTCGGCGGTGCAGGTTGGTGCGCCGGCTCTGTGGCCCTGGGTGGAATTGAGGATTGAGGAAGCGATCGCGGCTGGTCTGCTGCGGGCCGCATAGTACCGCAAGATAGAAGAACGAAGACAGAAGAATGAAGACAGAAGAATGAAGATAGAAGAATGAAAAGGAATTCCAGGACACACAAGGTTTCCCGCCTCAGCACATAGGCGGGTTACTTACGCCTCAGAGTACTAGGGACTTGGAGACGGGCCTCCGTCTTATTGTCCTGTCTTGGTATGCCGTAGAGCCCACGCGGTTAACCGACTTGCTGAAACTTTTGTACTATACATATTGAACAACGATAGCCACAACGGAGAGGAATCAAGCTATGCTTTAGGGGCTGATCATGCTGTTCCTCAATCTCGGGTTCACTATTCCTCAAGGTACTTCAAAAGGCTTTTATGGCAAATGTAAATGGTGTCATGATGCAGTACTTCCATTGGTATACTCCTCCCGGAGGAAATCTTTGGAACGAGCTGGCAGAAAATGCTCAGGCATTGGCAGATGCAGGGATTACCGCCGTGTGGCTTCCGCCAGCCTATAAGGGAACAGGTGGTGGATATGACGTGGGTTATGGGGTCTATGATTTATTTGATTTAGGAGAATTTGATCAAAAAGGATCTATTCCGACTAAATACGGTACCAAGGATGAGTACATTAGCGCCATCAAGACTGCTCAAGCAGCGGGCATCGAAGTCTATGCTGATGTTGTGCTGAACCACAAACTAGGAGCTGATCACGAAGAAGAGTTGCAGGCACGTCCCTACAGCCCTAGCGATCGCAGCCAGGCCATTGGCGACACTCAAACCATCAAAGCCTGGACACACTTCACCTTTCCTGGGCGTCAAGGTAAATATTCTACCATGGAATGGCATTGGTGGCACTTTGATGCAGTCGATTACAATGCTTTCAACGATGCGGAAGATGCTATTTATCTGTTTGATGAAAAATCGTTTGACAAGGATGTAGATCTAGAAAAGGGTGGCTTTGATTATCTGATGGGCTGCGACCTAGATATGGGGCATCCTGAGGTGCGGGGCGAGCTAGACTACTGGGGGAAGTGGTATGTGAATACAACTCAGGTAGACGGATTTCGGTTTGATGCGGTTAAGCATGTGAAGTCTAGCTTTTTTCCTGAATGGCTTAGCTATGTGCGCCAACATACCGAGCGAAAACTGTTTGCTGTAGGGGAATATTGGTCGGGTGGTGTGGAAGCGCTACACTACTTCCTTGATGTGACGGGTGGGGATGTGATGCTGTTTGATGCACCCCTGCACTACAACTTCAGTACGGCAAGCAAGGAAGGTGATGATTATGATATGCGTCAAATCTTTGATGACACGCTAGTTAAGGATCAGCCTGCCTTAGCTGTGACCTTAGTTGACAATCACGACTCCCAACCGCTCCAGTCTCTTGAATCTGTGGTGGAAGGATGGTTTAAACCCATCGCCTATGCCTTGATTCTGCTCCGGGCTGATGGATATCCCTGTATTTTTGTGGCAGATTATTACGGAGCCCATTACAAAGATGTGGGACAGGATGGCCAGGAGTATGAAATTTGGCTCGATAGCCATCAATGGCTGATCGACAAGTTCTTACAGGTTCGCCGAGACTATGCCTATGGCGATCAGTATGACTACTTCGACCATCCCAATACCATAGGCTGGACGCGCTTGGGGGATGAGGAGCATCCCGGCGGCATGGCTGTGGTGCTCAGCAATGGGGACGACGGCAGCAAGTGGATGGAAGTTGGGCAGGCTAATCAGGTTTATGTAGACATCACCGAACATATTGATGAACCGGTGACCACCAATGAGGAGGGCTGGGCCGACTTTCTCTGTCCAGCGGGTTCGGTGTCGGTATGGGTGGCGCAGAGCTGATGGTGTTGTGGGGGGGATGGCTGTTGCTGGGGGCGATCGCTCCCCTCTATGACCACCTCCCCTCGCCGGCCATACAATAGAACTAGAGCCCTCTGCTCCGCTCCAAGGGTGTCTGAGGACAGATTGCGATCGCCCTTGAGGGATGGTGTCGTGAGGGATGGTTGTGTGATTGAAACGTCAAAGGGGATGCTATGAATTTGAAGCGAATTGGCCACGTGGCGATTTGTGTGGACGATATTGAACGTGCGGCGGAGTTTTATCAACGCCTCGGCATGGAGCTGGCTTGGAAAGACGCGGATTGGGCCTACCTGAAAGCCGGTGACGATGGCTTGGCCCTCCTCAGTCCCCAGTATGACCAAGCTGGCCCCCACTTTGGCTTTGTGTTTAGCGATCGCGCTGAGGTTGATGCGGCCTACCAACGACTGCAGGCAGAGGGCGTGCATGTCACCCCAGTGCATGACCATCGAGACGGTACGGCATCGTTCTATGGTCGTGACCCCGATGGCAACTGGTTTGAATATTTGTATGAACCAGCCCCGGTAGCTGCGGCCGTTTAGGGGTCTAAGAATTGGGCGGCGTACAGGTTCCCAAGCGTTCTGGGGTAGGGTCTGCCAAGCGCTCAACCAACGGTAGGAGATCGCTCTCCAGTACCCAGCCTTGATCACCGGATTGCAGCAGGTCGCTGGATACGTCATCCCGAGATGTGGGGAGCGACTCTCCGCCCACCTCTGGATTAGATGGATCGGGTTCGGCCTCTGGGTCGAGGGGAACGAGAGTTGTGCGCCCAAGGCTAGCATCGGTGGGTGTCGAACAAACCTGTAGCTGCACCCAGTGAATACCAGGTGCTGCGCCCGTACGGCGCTGAACTAAAAAGACACTGCCGACGGCAGGCTTGCCGATGGGCTCTAGGGTAGAAGCGGGCTCATCGGCTTCAGTTGAGACCTGGGATGGGGGATTGGCATAGAAAAGCAACTCGCCATCGGTGGGATCGCGACGCAGTTGAATCACGTTTTGGGCAGATAATGCCGTTAAGGGTTCGAATGCAGGCGTAGGGGTGGTTTCTTCCGGCTCCGCTGGCGTAGGTTCTGCTGCAGGCTCGGGGGATTGAACCAGCCACTCCTCAATAGCCGTGGGAAACAGGAGATAGCCGATCGCTGCACCAATACCCACCAGCAGCAGACTGCTGAGAATGAGAGCAACGATATTGGGTGATTCAGATTTGGCAGGGGCGTCAACGGCAATTGTGGGGGTTGGTGCAGCAGGTTCAGGGCGGTGGGTGGTTGGCGCTGGATCCGGAGCGATCGCTAAGCTGGCTGGAATGGTGGGCATCTGAGCCGATTCAACCGCACAATGCAGCAGCCCAATGGTGACGTTATCGTGGCCGTTGCGCGTATTGGCGATGGTGACTAGCTCACGGGTCACCTGTTCCACCGATAGCTTGTGCTGCAAAATGCCCAGCAGTGTTGAATCCCAATATTCATCGACGCGATCGAAATCGCTCAGACCATCCGAGCAGAGCAACATGATACAGTCTTCGTCCAAAATAAAGCGCTGCACCGTAGGACGCAAAATCGTCGAAGGGCCCATACCTAAGGCCTGCACGAGGGAACCGCCAATGGGCTGCTGCAGGGCTTGGCGGAAGGAGCTGTAGCCCATGCGCACTTCACGGGAGGCGATGTCGTCATCGAGGGTGACTTGGTGGTAGCCCTGCCGGGAAATGCGATAGGCGCGGCTGTCGCCCACATGGGTGATATACAGCTCGTGCTGGTGGATCAAGCCCATCACCAAGGTGGTTCCCATGCGCTCGCGATCGTGGCGCTGCTCTTGGTCATTGCGCTGGCTAATCACATCATTGGCAGCACAGGCCGCTTGCTCTAGAGCTAGGGTAAGGCTGAGGGGAGTGAGGTTGTTGGGCTGGAGGGCCTGGATCTGCTCTTGAATGGTGGCGATCGCCAACCCTGAGGCCACGTCACCGCCTTGATGCCCGCCAATGCCATCACAGACGATCGCTAAGGGCAAGGGACTGGGCTCGGTTGAGGCAGGCAGAGTATAGCGTTCTAGACTACCGCTGGCTGGGAAGCAGGCATCTTCGTTGCGCTTGCGGTGGGGCCCTTGATCCGTTTGGGTGGATAGGGTGATATGACGGGTGAGCGATCGCCCGGCTAGGGCCAGGGCCGCGTCTAATCGACCGATGAGCTGCTCTTCGGTTTGGATATGCCCTTGGGTGAGCTGGCGGCAAAGATGTTCCAAAAAAGGCGCGATCGCGGGTTGAGCCTGGGGCAACCAATCCAGCCAATGCTTACCCAGATCCCTAAGCTCCGGCGGATTGGGGTCATCGGCGTGGAGTTCTAACAGGCGGAGAATGCTTCCCTCCACACGTAAATTACCCGGCGTCAGCAATGTGCGGGTCATACCCTGAAGCTGCAGCGGTTGCCAAAGCTGGGCCATTTGCCAAAGCCAGTTGAGTTGCCGGAGGGCGATCGCCTTGGGCCAGGCTTGGGTGAGCGTGGGCAGCAATTGCACCATCACCTCGGCGGGGGGCGATGGATTGCGCAGATCGGGCGACGTATCGGCAATGCCTAGAGACGACATGACGTCTATGGGCGCATCATCGACCAACAGGATCGTGCCAGCGGCTGTATCTGTGGTAACCACATCATAGACTTGAGGCACATGCAGCCGGTAGGGCGCTAGCTTCAGGTAGGCGCTGACATTCACCGGCAGTTCTTGAAACGGGTCTGGATTGATGCCAGGCTGGGTATCTAGAAAAATGCGGGGAGCCTTGCAGTAGTAGCGATTTGCGAGAATGTCACCGGGATGGTATTGATCCACATCATGACCGATCGCCCATAGGTAGTGTTTTGGTAAAAACGCGCCACAGGCTTGACAAAACCGATTTGTTTCTGGGTTACGAGTCTGACAGGTATGGTTGGGGCAATGAAGCATTACGGTCGTGATGTGTGCAGGGTCAACGTACGATAGCGCTCTGAACGGGAGAAACACCCTAGTAGTTTGCCATGTAACGAGATGGGTATGAATACCTTCATCGTTTCCTCGCCCGTTTCCTAACCTTAAGAATCAAACTTAAGAAACGGATAGCACTAGGAGACACACTCAACGTTTTTTAACATTGCCCACGTCCACAGGTGACTACTCCTAAAATCATACAAATCTGCATGACCCAAATCTGGGACAAATTTTAGGATGGGTGGATCGTGGGGGCGAGAGCGATCGCCCAATCATAGCGGTAGATATACGGTAGACATCCGGTGCAATCCAGACTGGATTACTATTCTCCTTAGGCTACTACAACAATGACCGTTTCCGCCTCTAAGAGCATGACCTCTTCATCAGATTTGATGGGTGCACCCCACGTTTGTAGTCCTCACCCTAAATCCCTCTCCCAAGTCGGGGGACTTTGAATCCAGCTCCCCCCCATAGTTCAGTAACGTCGTTGTCCCCTAGGAGGCGATCGCCATCCTTCTGCTCACCAGTGCCAACGGAGTAGCCCCTGCACCCATCCCATGGGCGATCGCATGTACTATATTAAGTGCGCATTGCCACGCAGTCCCTGGGCAGATTTTTGGGTAGGGCATCCGTAGGTGGATCCCAATCAAGCGTAGGGTGCTGTTGGGCGTAGCCGTAACGTATTTATTTTTTTATCTGGTATTGATGGTTCGCTATAGGTGTGAATAATATTGCTCCAGCGAGAAGGTGTTGTATGAAATCTTCGCCATGGGCAGTGATTGCCATGGCTCTTAGCTGTAGAGCACAAACCGTCAGCATATTCAACTAGCGGATTTCACCCTCTTCTTAACGTAGAATTTACCGCACCTTCATCTCTGTGTGGGACAGTGACAACGGCCCAATCTTTCGGTCAAGCTTCCGTGAAAATACGAGGGCTTGAGATATGTGCGTCCAGTTCCCAACGGGTAATGTAAGTAGAGACTATTATGGTTGATATTCAACTCAGAGCGATCGGTAGCTACGAGACAGGTGTATTCGGTCAATCTGCTGCAGAAATCCCAGCCTATGATCCCAGAACCCAGCGCTTATTTGTGGTTAACGCTCAAAGCGCTAGGATCGAGGTGATTGATTTGAGCAATCCTCGCCAGCCCGTCAAACTGTTTGATATTGATGTATCAGCATTTGGTAATGGTGGTGCTGCCAACAGCGTAGCGGTACAAAATGGCATCGTGGCGATCGCTGTGGAAAACTCCGACAAGCAAGCGAATGGTCAGGTTGTCTTCTATGCCGCTGATGGCGATGGCACCACGGCCCTCAGCAGTGTAGACGTGGGCGCACTGCCCGATATGCTCACCTTTACGCCGGATGGCACCAAGCTTTTGGTGGCCAATGAAGGTGAACCCAATGATGACTACACCATCGATCCGGAAGGCTCGGTTAGCATCATTGATCTTTCCGGCGGTGTTGCGAATCTGACCCAAGCCAATGTCACCACGGCGACGTTTAATGCCTTTGATGATCAGAGGGAAACCTTAATTGCGGCTGGTGTACGGATCTTTGGCCCCAATGCTAGCGTGTCTCAAGATTTTGAGCCGGAATATATCGCCGTCTCCGCCGATTCCACCACAGCCTGGATTGCTCTGCAGGAAAATAATGCCTTTGCAGTTCTTGATCTAACAACCGGACAGATTACTGAGATCCTGCCCCTGGGCTTTAAAGACCA
Source organism: Leptolyngbya sp. DLM2.Bin15 (assembly GCA_007694125.1). Lineage (GTDB taxonomy): Bacteria > Cyanobacteriota > Cyanobacteriia > RECH01 > RECH01 > RECH01. Next base: position 8,552 of record RECH01000288.1, on the reverse strand, counting down.
TAGCTTACCCGGTAATGGTATCGATGCCAGCGATCGCGATAATGGCATCAATATTCAACCCTGGCCAGTCTTTGGTATGTATCAGCCGGATGCGATCGCCACCTATTCGGTTGGGGGGCAGACCTTTATTGTCAGTGCCAACGAAGGTGATGCCCGCGACTACGCAGGCTTCAGCGAAGAAGCACGGATTAATAGCTTGACCCTCGATGCTACTGCCTTCCCCAATGCTGCCGAGCTTCAGCAAAATGATCAGCTAGGACGTCTGACTATCACCACCACCCTAGGGCAAAATGAGAACGGAGAGTATGAGGCGCTCTACGCCTACGGGGCCCGTTCCTTCTCCATTTGGGATGCTCAAGGCAATCTCGTTTTTGATAGCGGTGACGACTTCGAACAGATTACCGCTGCTCTCTTCCCCGCTGACTTTAATGCCAACAACAGTGAAAATAACTCCTTCGATAGTCGTAGCGATAACAAAGGGCCTGAGCCAGAAGGTGTCGTTCTAGGTGAAATTAATGGACGCACCTACGCCTTTATCGGTCTAGAACGCATTGGCGGCGTCATGGTGTACGACATTACCGACCCCACAGCCGTGCGGTTTGTGGAGTACATCAACACCCGTGACTTTTCGGGTGATGCAGCAACCGGAACCGCTGGCCCCCTTGGCCCAGAAGGGTTAGTCTTTATCTCTGCCCAAGATAGTCCCATCGGTCGTCCGTTGCTCGTGGTGGCCAATGAAGTCAGCGGTAGTACCACTATTTTCAGCATCAACTACAATGCCACAGACTTTGCGACCTCGGGCGATGATGTCCTCACCGGAACTCCAGGACGCGATGTCATTAATGGGCTCGGTGGCGATGACATTATCTTTGGATTGGGTGGCAATGACACCATTCTGGGTGGAGCCGGTAACGATCGCCTCTTCGGCGATGCCGGCAATGATGTCTTAAATGGCGGCGCTGGTGATGACATCCTGCGAGGCGGTGATGGCAAGGATACACTCATCGGTGGTCGTGGCAACGATCGCCTCCTAGGAGATGACGGCAATGACAGACTAGAAGGGGGAGCGGGTAATGATGTTCTCAATGGCGGTGCTGGCAACGATATCCTGATCGGTGGTCGTGGCAACGATCGCCTGATCGGCGGTGCTGGTCGTGATACCTTTGTGATCAGCCGAGGCGATGGGCGTGATGTGGTCGTGGACTTTGAACGGGGCACCGATCGCATTGGTCTCTCTGGTCGCCTCAGTTTTGCAGATCTCTCCTTGATTCAACGCGGTCGAAATACATTAATCCGAGCTGGACAAGAAAACCTCATGGTTGTCAACGGCATCTCACCAGATGACCTGCGTCAACGGGATTTTGTGTCGGTTTAGATCGCTAGGATAGGTTAGAAGAATTGTTCTAATCTATGGGGGCATAGTGACGTTAAACGACAATGTTCCTATGCCCTAACCTAGAGGGCGATCGCTCCTGTTGGTTGTCTAAGAAGCGATCGCTCCTCGTTGTTCTGTAACCACTCTTCTAGCGCCTGATGATGGGTGGAGGGTGAATGAGAATAGTGCCACTGATCTATTTCACCTATCATCCAATGTTCAAATAACTCATCTAATAAACGGTTACATGTTGAATCATTGAGTTGTGCTGGAATATGCTTTTCAACCCGTACTATGACAAACAAGTCATCTAGTCCCAATGGAGGGATTAGCTCGCCAGGGGGTGATGCAGCTAGGATTGAAGCAAATTCAGGAGAGTAGCTACCTAGTTCAACGGGCCCAACGAGTCCCCAAGTGTTGGACTCTGTTCCGTGAGAATAGTGAGCTAAGTCAGCAAAGGATTGCTCATGATTTTGAATTCGAAAGTAAAGTTCATCAGCCAATTCCACCTCTGGTACTCGAATCATAGAGTAGATGACTTGATGGAGTTGGGCACTGCGTTCAAGAAATCGACTCCTCACTTGAGATTGCCATCGCTGACGTTTAAACGTTTGGAGCTTAAGCGATCGCCCCTCCGCCTCGGTATGGCAGCTTTCTAGATCGTTTGCGGTGAGCTCAATAGGGGCGATCGCCTGATCAATGATCATCTCCCGCAATAGACTATCAAATAAATGATAATGCTCAAGCAGGGAAATGATGGTTTCTGATGAAATCACGTTAGGAGTGACATGGAACGATAGAGTCATAATCTACATGATGCTGAGATGTATCAAAATGGAAATGGGATGATAGAAGGCGCAATTCCTAGGTTGTAGGAAGTACTACCCGTGCTTGAATAGAAGTAGACTTGGGCTATGTATGAGACACCTCCAGTAAGCGACATACTAAGCCGTTCATTTGATGTACCAGATGCGCTAGATCGACCGATGACCTCCCCAGCATCAACAATACCGTTATTATTTGCGTCTCGAATGAGGCGTAGATCTGCATCTGCACTTAAGCCAATTAGGTTCAGTGTGACACGGCGTGACGAAGCCATAGAAAATCGGAACGTATCCGATGCATTGTTAACACCTACAGATCCGCTACGGGTTATGGGGCTGCCAATCGTCCCGATGCTAGTTTCAATGGGCAGGAGGTTACTGGGCGATCCACCAGAATTACCCGTATTAGACATGCGCAAGGTGTAGCTACTGCTAGTGCCAGAGTAAAGGTAGGTTTGTAGGAGATAGTTCCCGGCTGCTAATGATCGCACGTTGATGGCTTCATCTCGATTGCCCCCTGCTGTAGATGTAACCAGTACATCTCCACTGTCAACGATATTGTTGTTATTAACATCTCGGATCAACCGCATGTCTAAATCATGGCTGGCTGCGATGCCAGTGAGGGAAGCATTGAAGTTGCCGACAGATCCCATGGTGAAGCTATAGGTGTCGGAGGCGTTGTTGTTGCTGAGGGTTGAGAAGCGACTAAAAGGTGTGGTACTCAGGGTACCGACATTCACCTCTGGCCCAACTAGATTGCTGGGAGATCCACCCGTATTGGACATGCGTAACGTGTAGTTACTGCTGGTGCCAGAGTGAAGGTAAGTTTGGAGAACATAATTTCCAGCTGCCAAGGATCGAATATTAATGGAGTCATTTTGGTTACCTCCAGCGGCAGCTCTGATTACTTCATCTCCACTATCAACGACACCATTGCTGTTGACGTCTCGGATCAATCGCATGTCTAAATTATGGTTGACTGCGATACCCGTGAGAGAGGCATTGAAGTTGCCGACGGCTCCCATGGTGAAGCTATAGGTGTCGGAGGCGTTGTTAGTGCTGAGGGTTGAGAAGCGACTAAAAGGTGTGGTGCTTAGGGTGCCGACGTTCACCTCTGGCCCAAGTAGATTGCTGGGAGATCCACCTGTATTGGACATGCGTAACGTGTAGTTACTGCTAGTTCCAGAGTGAAGGTAAGTTTGGAGGAAATAATTCCCAGCTACTAAGGATTGAACATTAATGGAGTCATTTTGGTTACCTCCAGCGGCAGCTCTGACTACTTCATCTCCACTGTCAACGACACCATTGCTGTTGATATCTCGGATCAATCGCATGTCTAAGTTATTGTTGACTGCGATACCCGTGAGGGAGGCATTGAAGTTGCCGACGGCTCCCATGGTGAAGCGGTAAATATTAGAAGTGTTGACTGTGCTCAGCTTTGCGGTACGACTAAATGGTGTCTCGACTAAGGTGCCTGCATTGACCTCGGTGGGTAATAAATTGCTGGGGGATGAACCGGTATTCGAAAGCCTAAGGGTATAGCTTGTATTGTTACCACCGAAAGGCGTGACCTGAACAATATAGGCTCCTGGCTCTGTTAAACGTAGATTGATGAAGTCGTCCGCATTGGAGGCGCGCGAGGATTGAGCGATGAATCGACCGTCTCCAGAATCGATTATGCCATTGTTATTAATATCTCTGTATAAACGAACATTGGCATTTTGACTCATGTCAGTTAATGACAGGTTGAAGTTGATTGGATCAGTGATCCTAAATCGAAATGTGTCCTCAAGATCTGTTGCACCCACAAAATTTAAAAACCTACGGGTTTTATTTAGTTTTAATGTTCCTAGTTCAAATTCTGCCATTGTCTTACTCCTACATTCGCATGCTAAATGTTGAGCGACTAGATTAGTACGAAGTGAAGGTTAGTTTATATTTATATCTTATTTGTGAGGTATCTCTAGAAGATAGGGCCTGGTTGCTAGGTTTATGTTGATCTCTTGCTTGACATATATGTCTCCCCAAGCACGCCTTGCCTATCTGTTAAGGTGTGCTTAGCGTATTTATGATCTAGCGAAGCCTGCCTACATAGAATGACATACAGTTTAGATGTAGCCTTGGCTAAAATCTTGTAGGTGAAGTAGATCTGAACTATAAGGTGTATCTATTGGAAAGCTCTCTGTCATCCTGAAAAGAGATGCTTGAAGCATCTTAGAGAACAAGCATAGTTAATGATGAGTTCACTTAAGTCTAGGATAGCTCTCAGTATTGATCTGGGCAAGATAACATTAACATTTAAAAATATCCGTGTTTTTTACAGGGGAAGTGAACGGCGATCGCCTGTTTTGACAGGAGTACAGGAATTAGTATAGATCACAGAGCATAGAGTCCAATCTATAGAGTTATCGAGTGCTGCCACTCTGCTATCGTCCAGGCAAGCCTGGGGATCACATATGGAGAGCTGGTTCTAGTTGAAGGGTGTGGGATAGCTTCGTAGTCGTGGATGATTGTGGAGCAAGAAATCTCCATCAGTCGCTAGGCGGTTAAAAGAGACAGGGTATAAGTCAAAATAATCTAGATGAAAGGGCATGGCAAGATTTACAGAAGATAAAGTTATAGCTTTTCTATTAGAGAGGCTTGGTGGTTTATGGAAAAAATGGGGGCGTTGCTGAATAGTCGTATGATTCTGCAAGATTCTGCATGGAGTTTCAGAGCGTTTAGCTAGAGGTTCATACCCTGATTCAGCGATGCCATGTGGGATGTGTGAAAAGTGGGGAGATGTAGAACCATGCTGTGGAATCTGAGTTCTGGCGGTTGCAAGATAGGCGATCGCCCCCCAAGCTCCTCAACTAGATCCTCAACTAGATTCTCAAGCTAGATCCTCATCTCGACTCGTCTCTTGTCTTGCAAACGTGAGCAGCGATCGCAAAAAAGTCACACCCCAAGAGCGATCGCCCGGATGTCGCCATGCCTTGCATCGTCTATCATACGGTGTAGTTTGTTGGAGGATACCAGTGCAGCCAGTGGGTGAACCTGTTATTGAGCTAAAAGGCGTCAGCAAGTCCTTTGGCAAGGATCACGTCGTTTTAGACAATGTAGACCTAACGATTTACCGGGGGCAGGCCTTGGGGATTATTGGCCCCTCCGGAACCGGAAAATCGACCATCCTGCGGATTATTGCGGGTCTGCTAGCCCCCGACTCTGGCGAGATCTACATCCAGGGGCAGCGGCGGGAAGGCTTGGTGGGTGATTACCACGACCCCATCGGTATTGGCATGGTTTTCCAGCAGGCGGCCCTGTTTGACTCCCTGACGGTGGATGAAAACGTCGGCTTCCTGCTCTACCAACATTCCAAACTGCCCCGCGATCGCATCCGCCAACTGGTCGATGAATGTTTAGAGATGGTGGGTTTGCCCGGCACCGGCGATCGCTTCCCGGCAGAGCTGTCCGGCGGGATGCGCAAACGGGTGAGTTTTGCCCGCGCCATTATTACCAACCCAGAACACCCGGCAGAATCACCAGAAATCTTGCTCTACGATGAACCGACTGCCGGGCTCGATCCGATCGCCTCTACGGTGATCGAAGACCTCATTCGCCAACTCCAGGGGCGATCGAGCAGCAGCACCTACGTCATGGTCACCCACCAAGACAGCACCATCCGCCGCACCACCGATCGCATTGTGTTTCTCTATCAAGGCAAGGTGCAATGGCAGGGGCTCGTGCAGGATATTGACACCACGGATCAGCCCCTCGTGCGCCAGTTCTTCAGTGGTAGTGTTGAGGGGCCCATCCAAGTGGGGTAGAATCACCTATCGAATCCATCAATGATTGTCCAGATGACGCCTGCACCCGTTAAAATCGCTGGAGTGAACCTCCTGATGGTCTTGATTGCCTGTTGATGGCTCATGCGTGGGCTACTTGGGGAAACAACTCAGCGGTCGGAGAGTCCTAGGGGCTTATAACGGATCGATCTTGGTGAGAAGGGCGAGAGGCTGTTGGTCGGTTCTATAGTTGTCAATGAATGGATGCCCAGCAGGACAAACGATGCAACGGTATCCGAAAACCATCTGTGAGGACGTATCATGCGATCGAGAACGCTGCGAGAAGGCTCGGTAGGGTTGCTCATCTTAGTGGGACTAGCACTCTTTGGCGGTCTAGCATTTTGGATCCAAGGGCTCAATCTTGGTCGCCGCAGCTATCAAGCCAATATCACCTTTGATAATGTGGCGGGGATGCGTCCGGGGGCCCCAGTGCGCTATCGCGGTGTGGTGGTGGGCAAAATTCAAGAGGTTCAAACAGCCTCCAATGCAGCGGAAGCGGTGATTCAAATCAACTCTAACCGCTTGATTATTCCTAAGGATGTGATTGTTGAAGCCAACCAGGTGGGGCTCATTGGAGAAACCTCCATTGATATTTTTCCTCAGGTGTTGTTGCCCGAATCGGTCACGGAACAAGCCGATCCGCTGGCCAGTGATTGTGATACCCAGCTGATTCTATGTAATGGCGATCGCCTCACGGGGGTGGTGGGTGTTAGCTATGATACCTTAATTCGTTCGACTACGGAAATTGCTGACCTGCTGACTGAGACTGGCTTCTTTGAAGAACTGCGAGAATTGACCCGCAATACCGCCGATGCAGCGGAAGGCGTATCGGAACTCACCCGTGAGTTTTCTAGCCTCAGTCGCACCTTGGAAGGTGAGCTAGGAGCCCTCACGGCCTCCGCCATCAACACCACTGATGCCGTGGGACAGGCTGCGACGGAACTCAGCATTACCTCTCGTCAGGTGAATGATCTGATCGAGACCAACCGCAGTACCCTAGTGCTCACGTTAGAGAATATTAATGAGACCAGCCTTGAGCTTCGCCGGGTGGTTGCCACGCTCAGTCCTGCGATTGAGAACGGAGAGCTGGTGGAAAATCTGCAGATTCTGTCTGAAAATGCGGTGATCGCTTCCAATAACCTGCGCAACTTTTCCGATACGGTGGGTAGCCCAGAAAACTTGCTGATGATCCAGCAGACCCTTGATTCTGCCCGGGCTACGTTCCAAAATGCTCAGAAAATTACCTCTGATCTAGATGAGCTGATGGGGGATCCAGAATTTCGCAATAATCTTCGGGACTTGGTGAACGGTCTCAGTGGGCTGGTGTCATCTACCCAGGAGTTGCGCGATCAGGCCCAATTTGCGCAAACGCTGCAATCTACCAAGGAGTCTCTAGAGGCTGCAACTCCACGGCCAGCGGCTCCCTCCATGCCGACAGTTCCTGCTGCCTCAGCTCAATCGTTGCCTGTCATTGAGGCTCGTCCAGAGGAGGGTAACTAGGACCGCAAGACAGAAGAACGAAGACAGAAAAACGAAAAGGACGTCCAGGATACACAAGGTTTCCCACCTCAGTACATAGGTGGATTACTTACGCCTCGGAGAACTAGAACGTGGTTGTCACTTCGGCCTAGCTTGATCGTCCTGGATGAGCAACAGGGTGAGGGTTCAAGATATGGCTCGGCCCTAGCGCTTCGACACGGCCGCCGAGTCGCGAATATACCACCGCCAAGGACTATCAGCTCCTTGGGTCAGGCCAATGCGCGTGGTTTGATGCAGGGCGATCGCCCCTTGGCGCATCTGCTGATCTAGGCTGGGCGATCGCTGTTCTAGCCAAAGCGGTTGCCCTGGCGCGAAGGGTTGACCCGAGTGGGAGCGATCGATCTGCAAGGCGCGACAGAGTTTGCCGGGGCCAGCGCCAAGGCGTGCAAGGGGTTGGGGGGAGCGATCGCCTGGTGGTTCTTGCTGCAACTGCACGGCCCGAATGAGCACCGCGCTGGGCACATCTTCCGCATCGGTGACCACATTCAGGCAGTGGTACATGCCGTAGATCAGATACACATAGCTGTAGCCCGCTGGGCCAAACATGACGGCATTGCGCGGCGTACGGCGACGATAGGCGTGGCAGGCCGGATCATCGGGAGCATAGGCTTCGGTTTCCACAATCAGGCTGCGCAGGGTGGAACCATCTTCAAACTGGCGCACGAGGGTGCAGCCGAGGAGATCTACGGCGATCGCTGGGGAGGGCCGTGCTAACCAAGCGGCTGAGATGGGCGGTAAGGGCGATGGGCTAAAGGGTAGGAGCACAGTTGTAGAGAGTTCATCAACGATGAAAGCGTTGATGACTATTATTGACCAACAGTGAAGATTTTCTGCGGATTCATCAGGTTTTTCCAGCTTTTATCCCAAAATAGAGCAAGATTTCGATGCGCAAGTCCAACCTAGCGTCGGGTCTATCCCACCTTTGTAGCCCTCACCCTAAATCCCTCTCCCAAGTCGGGCGAGGGACGTTGAATCCAGCTCCCCTTCTCC
>RECH01000284.1 GCA_007694125.1 Leptolyngbya sp. DLM2.Bin15 | reverse complement strand
AGAGGGGCTTTGAAAGCACCGTTGCAGATTCAGCAACCTCGCGGGCTGAGCGAAGCCGAAGCCCAACAACCTCGCGGGCTGAGCGAAGTCGTTCGGTGACATCCTCCCGAAGGGAGAAAGCCCACCCATCCCCGATCTACCCCCATGCGCTACCGCCGCTTTGGCCACACCGAGCTTCAGCTTTCCACCTTTACCCTCGGGATGATGCGCTGCCTTGCCTCCCCAGATATCGCCGTGGAGACAGTGCAGCAGGCGGTGGCTAGGGGTATCAACCATATTGAAACCGCACGGGGCTATGGGCAAAGTGAAGCCTATCTAGGGCAGGCTCTGGCTCATCTAGAGCGATCGCACCTATACATCACCTCCAAAGCACCTCCCACCCCAGATGCCGACAGTCTGGCCCGCAGCATCGACACAACCTTGGCGACCCTAGGCGTGAATTACCTGGATGGTTTTGCCATTCACGGCATGAACACCCCTGACCATTTGGCTTGGGTGCAGGACAGGCAGGGCTGTATGGCGGCAGTGTGGCGGGCGGTGGACGATGGCCGCATTCGCCATGTGGGCTTTTCCACCCATGGTTCTCTAGACCTAATTCAACAGGCGATCGCCACCGATCAATTCGCCTTTGTCAACCTGCACTACAACCTCTTTTTCCAGCGCAATGAGCCCGCGATCGCCCTGGCTCACCAAAAAGACATGGGGGTGTTCATCATCTCGCCCGCCGATAAAGGCGGCATGTTGTTTACGCCCCCAGAACGGCTCAGCCAGCTTTGCGCCCCCCTCTCACCGCTGCATCTCAACTACCGCTTTCTGCTCAGCGATCGCCGCATTACCACCCTCAGCCTAGGAGCTGCCCAGCCGGATGAACTAGCGCTCCCCTTAGCGATCGCTGACCACGATGGCCCCCTCACGCCTCAAGAACAGGCGATTCTTAGAACTCTAGACGACCAGGCCGATCAAACCCTGGGGAGCGATCGCTGCCGTCAATGCTACGCCTGCCTACCCTGCCCCGAAGCCATCCACATTCCCGAAGTGCTGCGGTTGCGCAACCTAGCGATCGCCTATGATATGACCGCCTACGGGCAATATCGCTATCGCATGTTTGAAAACGCGGGGCATTGGTTTCCTGGACGGAAAGCGATCGCCTGCACCGATTGCGGCGATTGCCTACCCCGTTGTCCCGAGCAGCTCGATATTCCTCACCTGCTGCGGGACGCTCACCAGCGATTGAACGGCCCTAACCGCCGCCGCCTGTGGGACTAGCGCTGCCATCACCTGGATAATCCAGGTATCTATCCACCGCTCTACCATCCTGCTCCAGACAGAACTCCATGGGTGACCTAGAGGATAACCATGGGAAGCAGCAAAGCTATTCAGGTCATGCCCTAGGGGGGCATGTTATCGTAGGAGCAAGGGTTAGAGGCACGTCCTTGGGGCGATCGCTCCCTAACCCTAATTTTTTGACCCACACCATTCATGAAGAGGTGCAAACTGTGGTTGCCACCCCAGAAAAGCAACAACAACTAACCCCATCAGCCGCCGGACCCGACCGCGTTGCCGTGTTACTCATGGGCTACGGCGAAGTTGAAAGCTACGATGACTTCGCCAACTATAACGAACAAGCGCTCAACCTGCTGACGGCTAAATTTGCACCCGTTCCCACCTGGGTCTATCCGCCGTTAGCGCAGTTGTTAGCCAAATTTGATCTCCACGAATGGAGCCATCAGCACGGTGAGTTTATTTCTCCCCACAATGCCATTTTCGAGAAGCAGCGGGCCGGCATTGAGCACCATCTGCAACACCAATGGGGCGATCGCGTCAAGGTTTTCAAAGCCTTTAACTTCTGCGCACCGTTCCTGCCCGACCAAGTGCTTGCTCAGATTCAAGCAGAAGGGTTTGACAAGCTGCTGATCTATCCCCTGCTGGTGGTGGATTCCATCTTCACCAGCGGCATCGCCGTAGAACAGGTGAACGACGCCCTGGCCAAATTTACCGGCTCCGAGCATTGGGTTAAGGGTCAGCGCTATATCCCGTCCTTCTACGATGAGCCTGGCTATATCAAGCTGATGGCGCAGATGGTGGAAGAGCATATCGTTCAACACCTAGCCGCCGCCCACCTGCCGTCTCAAACCGGCATCGTGTTGATGAACCACGGCTGCCCCCACGAGGCCAAGGGCTTCACCTCTGGCATTGATGAAAGCCAAGCGCTGTATGAATTGGTGCGCAAGCAACTGATTCACCGCTATCCCTTGATTTCCGTGGGCTGGCTGAATCACCAAACCCCGTTGATTAAATGGACGCAGCCCACCGCCGATCAGGCAGCCAAAAATCTGATGGATCTGGGGGCAACATCCATCGTCTTCATGCCCATCGGTTTTGCCACCGAAAACCATGAGACTCTGCTGGATGTAGAACATATCATCGAAGGATTGCGGCGCAAGCGTCCAGATGTCACCTACGTTCAACTGTCCTGCGCTAATGACCATCCAGCCTTCCTAGAGATGGCGGCGGAGTGGGCCCATCCCCACATCGAAGCCCTGCTGTCTGAACAGGCCCAGGTCGTCCAGCCAGCCTTGGCGATCGCCCAAGCTCAAACGGTGCATATTCACCACGGCCATAGCCATGATCACCACCATGGGCACGACCACGGGCACGATCATGGGCACCACCACCACTAGCTCTTGTCCCCATCAGTCTTGTCGGCTGATGGCCGGACAAAACTCCTGGGATCTTGATTCTCTCGCAGGTTGGGTTAGCGTCAGCGTAACCCAACGGAATCTAAGCTGGTACTGGGTTTTACGTTGTTCAACCTAGTCTAGGCAACAAGATTTGTCAGTCAACCAGCTTGTTGGACGTAGTCTGGAGGCTGATTCCCTGCAGAACGTATCATAGTTAACAAGGCGTACGACCGTACGTCTTTTTTTATGCCAAAAAAGGCCGCCTTTTGGATTCGGTTGATACACTGATGGCGGGTATAGACGTTTGTGTCAAAACCTTTACGCTAAATGTTGAGATTGCCCTTCCTGGCCATCAGAAGGGTGTGGTAAAGTCTAGCTCACGACGGGGGAATGAGATCGGTGGTGTATACCTCACAACATAGACAACCCGAGGGGACGGCTGAAGCGGTGATGCCGCCTAATCTGTCCAATAGTGCGGCCATGCAGAATGAGTTTTCAAGCCTACTCGATCCAGCGGTGCTTCAAGCCGCCCGACAAATTTATCGCACGTACTACGAAGTACATGTAGAACAGGTGCAGCGCCCCATCGGAGTGGTCATCCATCGAGAAACCTGCCGAGGACAGCTCGTGTTTGCCCAAAAGCCGATCCTGCTGCCCCAGGAATGCTTTGTGCCCCTAGACCTCATCGAAGCATAGGAACCTACGCTGTTGACATCACGTCACGACGTCTAACCTCCTCAGCCTTCTGTCCTTGAGGACGGAGGCGATCGCCCCTGTGGAAGGCTGACTATTTCACCCCTTCGCCGTTCCCCCATAAAACCTATGACCCAATGGCATACGTTGGTTTGCCGTACCCTAGTTCTCAGTAGCGTGATCAGCTTGGGCAGTATGGTCACCGGGGCGATCGCTGCCTATGGTCTAGATGCGCTGACGGTTTGGCAACGGCTTCCCAACTCTCCAGAGCTGAGCCTGTTGGACACAGATACACCGCCAGACGCGCCCCATGTATTGACCTCCGCCACCATTTTCCAAGATGACTTAACCGCCCCCAGCCTCTGGTGGGTGAGGGATCAGCACGGTCGCAAGCTCTTGAGTGATTGGATTGCTTACACCGGTGAGGATGGTACCCCCCGTCGGGTCGATCTGGTGGTCAACCGGGCTGCATGGCAAAGTCCTACCCTCACCTATATCGATCGCTATGCCTTTGTTTTGTACTTTGGACGGGCAGCCCAGGCCTTTGGCTATCAGCTTCGGCTTTTTAGTCGTACTGCAGGCGGGACGAGCTTGCTAGCGGCATACCTCTGTGAACCGGAGAGTGAACCGGAGATGGAGGAAGAGGTCTCCCCAGGGAGCTTCACCCCATCGTCCTGTGGACTGTTTATTGATCCAGCCACGGGCTTCGACAGATTTACCCCCATTAACCCGTTTGCCGTACCCTAAGCCACAGATCGCGGTAGGCAGCGATCGTCTCCTCGGGCAACGGAGCTAGCCATTCACTCCGATCCATCACCGCCTCTCCTGGCCAAAGCAGTGGGCTAGTATTCACGACCGAAGCGATCGCGGCGGGGTCACTGGACTGAAGCTGGGGAGAGGTTGATAGACTCAGGGTGGTAATCCGCTCAGCAATATCGGGCTGCCAGCAAAACTCAATCCACTCCATGGCCATCTCTAGGGGCGTGGGAGCATGGCGCGGCTGCACCCATAGGTCGGCAAACAGCAGCGTTCCAGCATCGGGGATCACGGCCTTCAGGCGGCGATCGCGCTGGGTAAACGGCAAGACATCCGTAGACCATCCCACCGCTAGCCAGGTATCTTCCCGCAGCAAGGGTTCTAGGTAGGCATCGGAACTGTAAAACCGCATCTGTTGATGCAGCTCTGTCAGCCGAGATTCCACCACCGCCTCATCAAACGAGACCTGATTGACAGACTCTCCCAACTGTTTCAGGATTAATCCAATCACCACGCGGGCGCTATCGGGCACCGAAATCCGTCCCTGCAGTTCAGGTCGCCACAAATCCTCCCATTGGCTTGGCACCCAGTTCAGCTTCTCCATCGCCGAGACCGAGTAGACCAACACTAAGCTACCCCAGCGGTAGGGAGCGGCCCAAATATCACCCTCGGGTTGGGGGGCTCCTTGGCGATCGCGGCGCACCAGCGCCTGCCACTGAAGCGGCAATTGGGCCCAGGTATCCAAGGTTTCCAGACCGGCGATGGGGCGGATCAGGTCTTGCTGAATGGCCGCTGCCAGCCAGGCATCTCCGAGGGTGATCCAGTCGGGGATATTGGGACTAGTCTCCTCTAGGGTCTGCAGGCGACGGAAGGTATCCTGGAGTTGCTCGATGGGTTCAAAATCGAGCTGGTTACCACGGCCAATGCGCCGAGTAAATTCCCTAATCAGCTCGGTGGGAACCGAGTTTTCCAGCAGGTAAACCACGAGGGGCGATCGCTCCTGACCGCCACATCCTGCTAGCTGCAGGGTAAGAGCAGCACTACCCAACAAAAATTCTCGACGGGTCAGATGGTAACGGGCCATGATCAATCAGTAGTTGACTTGCGTTCCACCCCAAACCCCATTAAATCAATCACGGTTGGCACCTCACCATCGACTGGGCGTTCATAGGTGACAATGGTGCGCATCCGCAACTCTGGCGACACAAAGCGCATCTGATCGACCGCCACCGACCGGTTATAGTAGGTGGTCATTTCTAGGGTTTGGCGGGTGGGCTGGTAGGTGAAGCGACCGGCGATCGCCCCCGTTTCAGAATACCCTTCATTGCGAAGATAAACGCCCTCGATCAGCTCTTGATCCTTAGGATAGTGGGATGCTAGGGGCAAATGGGGCGGCGTGGAGTTGAGATGATAGTGCTGAGCGACATCGTCAGGCACAAACAGGGCCTTAAGACTCATGGAGACCTCTTCCCCCGTTTCTGATCGGGTTTCAAAGGCAACGGCAAAGCCTGGACAGCGATCGCGGCCGGCCGCCGCCCGCTGCTCATCTAAGGGCGTAAATCTACTGAGGAGGCGTTGTTTGTCAGCAGATCCTAGGGGCATCGCCCGAAATTCGGTATAGGATCGCTCCACTTCGCCATCCAACACATAATGATAGGTGCGTTCGGTCGTCCAAGTACCGGCACAGGCTATAAAAAAATCGCTGAAACTTAGCATACGTCTTGTTTGTTACTCAACCTTGAGGGCATGGATCATCCTAGCGGGATCGCCCGTTGTCCTCAACACATTCATGCTCTTATTCTGTCTTAAAACAGTACAACGAAGGCGGATGCTGTGCCCTATACAACCTGAACTAGTCTCTCATCAAAGCTGGAACATCGGTTTGCTAAGGCTGGCAAGAGCGAGGTTTTCACCATTTGTCCTGATCCAAACCTGGAACTGGCGGATCAGTGAAAATACAGGTGGCTTGAACCCACAGCACACCTTGATGTCCTTCAGCCGATAGGTATCTCATGCCAGAAGAGCAATCGCAACCATGATGGATCCATCATCCAAGTCTTCTAATTCTGCTCATAGATCAACCTCCTGGCAATCTGCCCCATGGACGAATGTATGTCATCAGACCCTCAAAAGCTAGCTATCGGGATATCGGGACGAGCACCGATCCCACCGGTTAACTTAGGGCAACGTACGGTGGCAAGTCCTCTGAGCACCCTGTCGGAAGTGTTATCCTGGCAAAGACTGTGGACTCAATCTGAGGACTCAATCTATGGGTTCGACCACCATCAGGTGCATCAACAGCGTCGTGACAAACTAGAATTCTGCTGGAGAACGGTGGTCTGAATGCCGTTGAAGAGCGATCGCATAGCGCTCTTTCACACTCTTTCAACTCATCCGAATGATCCATGGGGCTGCAATATCTCCCATGAGCCAACGGGGTCACATCTACACGATGTAGATTAGAGCCAATTGTTCGGCTGCACAGAATCTGGCATGTCATGGGCTGCAAACGGTTCATTCCTATGAGCACCCGAATCAAGGGTTTCTCTCGCCCATGGTGAGCTTGCCAAAACTTTTTACAAACTACGACATCAAGCTGCTAGCTGCACTATTGATGGTCATTGATCACGTGGGGGCTATTTTCTTTCCCCAATGGATCATCTTTCGGCAGATTGGGCGACTGAGTCTACCCCTCTTTGTCTGGCTCTTAGTCCAGGGTGAGCGCCATACCCATAATGTGGTGCTCTACGGTGTACGGCTCTTATTGCTAGGCGTTTTATCTCAACCCATTTATGAACTAGCCTTCAATCTCCAGCCCTATCACGATTTCAATATTTTATTTACATTGTTCATTGGCTTAGTTTGCCTACGCCTAGCCCGCATGTTTCCCCGCATCATGCTGCCTATTTGGATAGCCGGAGCCATGGTGGCGAGATTTACAGCCGTAGATTACGGTAGCTATGGTATTGCAGTCATTGCCTTTGGCAGCCGGTTTAAACCCACAGCCCTGTGGTGGCTGTGCTGGCTGGGGCTCCATGCCATGATTCTCTATGCCATGCCAGGCTATGGTCGCATCCAGGGGTTTGCCACGATCGCTCCCCTAGTGTTTCATATGACCAACCATGAAGTCGGCGCAAAAGCACGGTGGTTCTATGCATTCTATCCAATTCATTTACTCGTGCTTTATCTCATACACCAAGGGACAAATACGCTATAGCAAAAGCCTTGGATTAACCCTCATCCCCATACCCTGATCCCAACCCTTGGATCGGAACCGTCATCCTCTACCGTAGGACAGCTTTACATTTTGCACCAACTGCCAACGAAGACGATTTGGACACAGTATGATTAGGAGGGATCAGCTAGGGCGATCGCGCCTCCTGCCTGTTTTCCTCATGCCCCAGGGTTACTGACTGCTGAGGCCATCCAAGCTTGACACTGCTCACACTCACCTGAATTATCATGGCAGGGCATCAGAACCATAGGAAACTCAATGCTCCACTGCGGTCATCCAACCCAGAGGATCCGGCTCGGACAGCGGGACAAGATTGGCGATGGACAGGTTTTCGCGACAAAACACTGTGGAATGTTCTAGAGCTTCTGATTTTGCCCCTGTCGCTGCTGATTGGGGTTTGGTACCTCAATGCCCGCGTCAGCCAGCAACAAGAGCAGGTTGTACAGCGCCAAGCGTCTGAACAGCGGCAGATAGATCAAATGGCGATCGATCGCGCTCAGCAAGATACCCTCGATCGCTACATTGATGACATGGTGGTCTCGATTGACAATGGGCTGCTGACCTCCCCTACTAATGCCCAGCAACGAGATCTTGCTAGGGCGCGCACCCTGCTGACCTTGCGATCGCTGGATAATACCTACAAGGCGCTGTTGCTGCAGTTTGTCTACGAGGCAGGTCTGATTTCCGAATCCAACACCGTCATTTCCCTCAGCCGGGCAGAATTGAGCGGCATTAATCTGAACGCTACGTTTCTGGCCCAGGCCAACCTACGGGAAACCTTGCTAGCCGATTCAGAATTTCTCGGTGCCAAACTCCAGGGCGCAAACCTCAGCGTTGCAGAACTATCGCGAGCCGGTCTTAGTGACTCCTTCTTATTTGAAGCCAACCTCAGCCGAGCTACCTTGAGTAATGCCAAACTACAACGGGCCATCCTCGTCCGCGCCAACCTGAGCGGGGCTGATTTGGGCGGTGCAGACTTGAGCGGGGCATTCCTAGTGCGAACCAACCTCCGGGGTGCCAACCTCCGCGGCGCTAACCTGCGCAACGCCAATCTCAATGAAGCGAATTTGAACTCCGCCAATCTCGACGGCACAGACATCAGTCAAGCCTTTCTCTGCAACACCATCATGCCCAATGGCAGCGTCGAAAATCGCGATTGTCCCTAGTGCTGCAAGACAGAAGAACGAAGACAGAAAAACGAAAAGGAAGTTCAGGACAAACAAGGTTTTCCGCCTTAGCAACTAGGCGAGTTACGTCCGTCTCAAAGCACTAGGGTTCATCCATCTGTCGCAAATATCGCCGCGTCGTCCCTAAAGGCTTTGAACTCCAGAGCATTGCCGCTTGGATCCAAAAAGAACAGCGTCGCCTGTTCCCCAACCTCGCCCTGAAAGCGGATATAGGGCTCAATCACAAAGGTAATGCCATGGGACTGGAGGCGATCGCGAAACAATTGCCAGGTCTCCATGTCCAAAATGACGCCCCAGTGGCGCACAGGTACCGATCGCCCATCCACAGCATTAGCGGAGGGCGACTGGGTATCCTTGGGGCTGAGGTGGGCGGTGAGCTGATGGCCAAACACATCAAAATCAATCCAGGTGTCAGACGTACGCCCCACCCGACAGCCCAAGATTTCTTCATAAAAGTGACGGGTCTGGGCCAGATCCTGCACTGGAAACGCGACATGAAAAGGTCGAAGCATACCACCTATCCTGTACCAAACTTAGATCAATCATTGGACAGCCTCTCCCGGTCTTGCTAACGGGTTACATCTCCAGGGTTTCTGATGGACAAACCCAAGCGACTGCGGCTATCCCTGGGCACAATAGGCCCGCCAACCACCCCACTGGGTAATCTCTCGCTGTCCCTCACAGAGGATCGGTTCGCCCAACACCCCCAGCACCTCTTCCCCGTCCCCTAGGGTCACCTTGCCAATACAAAGCCCTGGAGGTTCTTGCAGCAAAATCTGGGCCAGCCCTTGGCAGGGCACCGCCCACACTTCCAGGGCGATCGCTCGTCCGCCCTCCGCCACCCGCAGCATGGCCGGGTGGCGATCGCCAATCGACCACAGCCGATAGCAGGGCTCTGTTTCCGCTTCGCGCACAAAAACGGCATCCACAGCTTGCAGGTTGCCATTGAGCGCCAAACCGCGCATCAGCGTACCATTAACCGCGAGATTGATCCTATCCATTGTCGTTTTCTGATCCATGGGCAAGATGAGTTGTAGAATCGGGCAGAACGTGATGATCGGGGTAGCTAGCTGACTGAGTCGATCGAACGATCAAACCTAACCAGCAGGATGAGCAACGGGTTGAGTCTTGTCACCTTCTCTCCGGTCTGCAAGGCAGGGAGGTGTGACGGTCACCTCCAACGGGCAAGGCTTGAAACCCATGGTTCTCGATCAAGAATCACCCGATATCAAGGTGTATTTGAACACATTCATACCTGAACGGAGATCCTTTCTCATGACATCACTCAGTGTACGACTAGCTCGATGGATTGGCGTAGGGCTCGGCAGCCTTGGAGTCATCACCAGTGGAGCGATCGCCAGTGGACGAGTGCCCACCGCCCGCTATGCATCTGGCGAATCCGTCGATCTTGCCCTGATCATTCAAGAATGGAAGGGCAAACATCCCGAAATTCCAGTCTTTGCCTGCGTTTGTGCTCAGCCGTCCTGCAACCTCACCGCTGCTTGGCCCTTTCGTCGCTTTAATGAGTATCAGTTTACGGTGATGTTGGGGCCATTTAACGCCATGAGTACAGAAAATCAGGGGTTTAACTGCCATGACATTGTGTCGGGGCGATCGCCCAGTCGAGTACTGGCAGGCGATATCTCCGATCCAACTGAGCCAGGCATGGACATCACCCCGCCCGGCGATCCGGAAGGGCTGGCCCAGATCGAAGTCCGGCAAAATGGCACCCATCTGCGCGGCCGCTGGCGAGATAGCACCGTCGATATTGATGTGCGCGACTGGAATATTAACCTCATCGACGGTGTTGATTGCTCAACGCTAACAATTGCCGACGAACAGGTGATGAATGCCCGGCGTGTGGTGGGAGAGCCCAGCATTGATCTGTATACCGAGCGGATCGCCGTGGCCGTGGAGCTCGACTACTGCGCCCTCACAACCCAGAGCGCTGTCTTTATCATTGACCCCCAGCCCGGTGGCTATGCCCTCTACCGAGCCCAAGTACCAGGCGATCGCCCCCTACCAGATGAATTTTCCAGCTATCCCCTCAGTAGCATCGCCGCTGTGGACTATTGGGGCGGCAACCTGATGATTCGTCAATTTGATGCATCGGGGACAGAAGCCTTGGTGGTTTTTTCCCCCGGTGATCACCCTGCAGGAGACTACGCAGGTTGCTTGACCCTAGCCGTGGGAGAAAGCCCCAGCCTTTGCCCAGCCGAACCCTAAACCATGGGCTACGACCATGGGTTGAAAACTAAGTTTTCAACTAAGTTGAAAACTTGGGACAAGACTCTCCGGATTCCCTTCACCCCAGCAAGGAAATAGGAATGGTAGATGCACCCTGAGATCATCCCCCGGCACCCGTGCTGGGGATTTTTTTTGCTGGTTGTCCCGATCGCTCCATCGCTGATATGCAAGCAGCCTTGATCATCAGAAAACATATCGGTAGTGCTAAACATGTAAGGATGCATTGTAGTGGTGAACGAAGTACCAGATTGCCCCGATATGATTCTCCAACATCTTAGAGAACGACAACGTTTTCCTGACTAAACGTGACACTCGCTGGCGCAACGTA
Organism: Leptolyngbya sp. DLM2.Bin15; assembly: GCA_007694125.1. Taxonomy (GTDB): domain Bacteria; phylum Cyanobacteriota; class Cyanobacteriia; order RECH01; family RECH01; genus RECH01. Next base: position 4,134 of record RECH01000284.1, on the reverse strand, counting down.
CAGTTAAACCGCTCAATATAACTGGTTTTACCACTGTCTTTCCCCACACGTTGATGGCGCTTAACTGGAAAGATCTCATCATAAGCCGACCAGAAATCGGTGTAAGCAACCGCGCACTGCCGATACACTGCTGGCAACGCATCCCATAATCCTTGGGCACCCTCTCGACTGCGTTCGCCGACATACACGCCGACAATTTCTCGCGTTTCAACATCTAATGCCAGCCAAATCCACTGCTTGTTGTCTTTGTTGCCCACAAACGACCACATCTCATCACACTGAATCGTCAAACGCCCCTTTTTTTAGCCCGTACGTTCACTTGACGGGGTATGGTCTGGTATTTGTCATTGACGTAACTCTGGAGCCAAGGCTCTGAAACACCAGCAACTCTGGCAATTCCAGCTAAGGGAATCTTCTCCAACAGCAGTTTGTCAATTAACGTTTTGGTTGCCTGGTCAATGATTTTGTTCTGGGGGTCTTGCACAAACTGTCTGCCACACTCACGGCATTTGAAGTTCTGTTTACCGTTATGGATTTTGCCGTTTTTGACTACATGAGTTGACTGACAAGCGGGGCAAGTGGGTTGGGAATCAGACATGAACCTTCTGGGAAAACTGTTACCTTCCTATCCTTACATCTTTAGGACTACCAACATATCAATCAGATACATGCTAATACATAGGCAATCTGTTGCTCTTAGATTTTAGAACAGGGAACCAAGCCATCCTCTGAGAGTCTGACAGGGTAGAGATTCCGTTCAGTCTTGAGCAACTTCAAGCGAAATTACCAGGCATCGCCCTAATAGATTCATCGGCAGATCATCAGGCATTTTCGTAAGATTCCTAGGGACTCAGAACTACATTGATCCCGTTTCAAACTTCATAGATAGCGTCTCTCTCAACATTCAGTAAAACTGCTTAGAAAGCTGCATTTGACCTGGTTTGACTAAGGACTGAAACAAGGTCTATATTCATGAGTTCTAAGGTGATCAACAACGGTCTTCGTCGTGTGGAATATAGATTTCTTTACAGTCTAAATCTAAGCTAGTTCTAGGTGCAATGCCTTTGATCTTGAACATTCAAGGGCTAGGCGCGATCGCTCTTCTGGGACTCTCAACATAGCTCGGATCCAAAGGTTAAATGATTCAGGAATAACCCCTGATTTGATCTATCCGTTCCTATGATGGGGTGAACGAATACACTCACAATGGCGTCACATGGATCCACTCCACCAGCAAGTCGATACCTTACATACGCAGGTTGACGCACTCCATCAGATCATTGAGCGACTGGATAGTAAGACCTCAGAAATTCTATCCAAGTTAGACATCTCAAACTCTGGTGCAAGTCAAGTCAGCCTCAATGATAGTCCTGGGTATCATTCGCACCGTAGCGTGGCTGGGCTCGATCCAGACTTCGACTATAAAGATGTGTTGATTGATGAAGGCTATTCCAACTCCGATCGCTACACCGGTGAGCGATCGCTCTCCCCGGATGTACAAATTCAGCGGCTCACGGCCCAGTTGACCGCTGCCTATAACCGCATCGCGGCCCTGGAAGAGCAGTTGCTATCCAAGCGTGTCCACTATTAAGTAGATGAGCCAGATGGGCCAACCGACACCATCTGAGGTTCTCTGCTGAGTCGTCTGCTCCACAGGTCGAACGAGCTGCCCCTAATCTAGCTAGGTCGAAATCTGAGGAGTGGACAAATGCTCTAACTGAGCAGCTAATTGCTCAATGGCGGCTAATAGCTGAGCCTGCTGCCAGCCTTGATTGAGATAGGCAGCGATCGCACTCCCCCCCGCTCCGACCCCTTCTTTGACATAGCCCTGTTCGTAGGCCCGCAGTTGCGCATAGCGAGAGGTGGCGAAGCTGAGGTTGGTTGAGATCAAGGGAGCCTGCAGCAGGTTGGCCAAACCAACGGTGTTGCCGGTTGGATCATCCACCACCCAGCGGGTCGTCCCCACCATGACGCAATGGCGCTGCCAGTCTACGGCATGGTACTGAGCGATCGCTTGGGCCAGGGCATAGACAGCCAGCATTTGGGTACCGCCCGCCAGTAAGACCCGTTGGCGACGGCTAGCAGCGATCGCCATACCAGCGGCCACAATCTGCATCGGATCTCCCACAGCGGCCACCACCTGCAGCGGATCGACCTGTCCCTGAGCCGGTAGCTCGCTCCAACCCATTCTCGCCCGCCAGCGATCCAGTCCTTGGCGGGCGATCGCTTGTTTTTGCCCATGGTTGCAGGTGGGATGGCTGCTATTGACCATACCGGTCACCGGCCAGCCCAGCCCCAGCAATACCGCAAGGGCCGTCGTCGTGCCGCCCACCACGCATTCGCTGAGCAGGATAGCGCGATCGGCATGGGTCACGGCTAAGCGATCGCCCCAGGCCAGCCCTTGGTGAAACAGATGCTGCACCATTGCCACGTCGAGGGCTTGACCGTGACTGACGCAGGCGGCTGGAGCTCCCCCTAGGTCAACATAGGGAGCTGGGGGAGGATGATGTAGCCCCGTATTGAAGAGCGTTAAGGGCATGGCTTGGGCAGCCATCACAGCCCGAGCGATCAAAACCGGCGATGCGCCTGCCTGCAGCGGAGGTAAAGGATAGCGCGGTTGCGGTTGGGGGCCGTGGTATAGAAATTCGGCATCAGCGATCGCGGTGAACTGGCGATCCTCAGGGGTTGCGCCCGCCGCTGAAATGCCGGGCAGCAGGGCAGTTTCCGTAAAGCCTAATAGACAGACAAACTGCCACCCCTGCCCCTGGGTCTGCCGCAGCCATGGTTCACTGATCTCAAGCTGGCTGTGGCTGCGCACCATCGCTGCCCCCACGCCTAGCTTTCCTCCTCTAGCAAGATCTGCACCCACTCCGGCGGGTCGGGGATGGGATTGCCAAGACGGCTGAGCAACACCCAGGCTCCTAGATGCACCGTAAAGAGATAGACCAAATCGCTCAGAATCACCGCGCCCAAGGTGAGAAGCTGCACCAAGGTGAGGTCAGGACGACCATAGGCACCAATGCCCAAAATGCCCCAACTGACGAGGATAGCGGTCATCCAATCCACAAAATCGGCAATGCGATTGGTTAGGTACAGCCAAATATCTTCCCCAAGGAAAATCGACAGCAGCCAAATGCGGAAGAAGAAGCTGAGGGTTGAAATGAGGGTGCCCAAACCAATGGACACCCCCCAAGGCGCACCGCGTTTCCACAAGGCCCCCAACTGAACGCCTAGGAGACCGTAGGGAATGAAGAACAGCAAGCTGAGGTAGGGGCCCATGAGCACCGACAGCAGCAAGCTGGTGACCAGCGCCGCCATCCAAGCAGCCCGGCCACCCCAGCGTAGATAAACTAAGGCGATGGGGGTGGGAAAAAAGATGCGCATCCAGGGGCTGAGGCTGAGGTAGTAGCTCACCAACCAAATTAGTCCCGCCGCGCTGGACAAAAAGGCCGTTTCCACGAGGCTGAGGGGCGGAACGGTGGTGTGCATCTGTGGCGGTTTCAGATCCATGGCGATCGCCCTATTGAGTGAGGTGTCTCCCAGATCGCTATCCCGAGTCGTTGGGTCAGCCCAGTTGCGATCGTCGTCACTCTGAGCTGGGGTTCCTCCACCTGACGGTGTGGAACTCTGGGCATCGCCCCCCTCCGGTGTTGCGCCAGACTTGGGGTCTACATAGTCATGTTCGGAAGCACTACTCATGGTCAGCCTATAAACATCGCGGCTCTATCGCAGATCTACTGTAGCGTTTGTCGCGTTATCCTGAGGCGGTCTTCGGAGGTCTGCTTGCAACTCTAGGTATTGCGGTTCGTCCCTAGACCATCGTCCCTGTTAGCCTAGGAGCAGGAGCGGCCAGGATCTGCGGGGCGTTAGACAGATAAAGGATACAACGATGCAATCAATCAATCGGGGCGCGATCGCTTGGATTTTCACCCTAGGACTAGTCGGACTCCTCAGTAGCTGTGCGGTTATTGAGGGCGATCGCTCTCCGGATCCCCCGACCGATCAGCCCCTATCTGACGACCTCAGTCCTACTCAATCTCCATCTTCACCAGAGATTGAGCCTACGGTTGAGACCACCGTTGAAACCACTATCGTCACCCTATACCTCCTGGATGACCAATGCCTCGACTTTGC
>RECH01000224.1 GCA_007694125.1 Leptolyngbya sp. DLM2.Bin15 | reverse complement strand
TAGGTTTGACGTTGCTCAATCTAGCCTAGGCAAAAAGATTTGTCAGTCAACCAGGCATCGCTCACACATCAACGATATCGCAGATGGATACGACCAAAACAGGCTATACTAAGGGTCGAGTGATTCGGGATGTAGCGCAGCTTGGTAGCGCGCCTGCTTTGGGAGCAGGATGTCGCAGGTTCGAATCCTGTCATCCCGACTTGGCCCTGTGCCTTTATTCTCAAATGAGCCGCCCAACCTATCACGAAGCCTTCATGCTGAGTGATATTGTTTGGACATCTCTAGGTGATACTGACCGTCCATGCTTCCGGCTATCCGGAGGAGCGATCGCCCCTAGTGAAAAGCAGGGAACGGCTGGTCTTGCCCGACCGGCACCTCCGTCGGCGCTTCCATAGGTACGGAACTCTCATGGATACCGCCGCGTCATAGCAACTCAGGGCAGGACACATTGTCAAGGGATCAATTTCAGGTCATACCCGTCATCCTTCTCAAAAATCCGATAGGATGATCCAGATTGTTTCGGTGATGCCCTAAGCGATCGCTTCACAGAATCGGATGCTGGAAACTCAGTCGTGCAAGCCATTGACCGAGTTCATGTTTATAAATGTTCAATTGTTTTGATAGGAGCAATTATGAGGTCATTAATGCGTTGGAGTACTGCGCTGGGTATTGTTGCCGGATCATTAGCCGGTGCTATCTTGACGGGCAATTTATCGGCCCTTGCCCTCACCGATGAGCAAGTTATGGAACGCCTGCGTTCTGTCCCCGTATTTACGATCACCGATGCTAGTGGATCTCCCCTTGTGGCTGCTCCTGAAAGTGTCACCGAGGGGGTAGACGCTCCCAATACCCCCGTAGCCGGCGTATTTATCAGCCAAGAGGATGCTGAGCGCTTCTTGAACAACTTGCAGTCACAAAATCCGGCTTTGGCTGGATCCGTGCAAGTCGTTCCTGTGTCCTTGGCAGAAGTATATCAACTTGCCTTGACTAGTCGCCAAGAGTCGGCCGGCATTGAATTTGTCTTTGTGCCTATGGTGGATGAAGTAGAGTCAGCCGTCGATATTCTGCGCACTCAAGGGCAAAATGTGAATGAGTTTGAAGGGGTACCCCTATTCATCGCTCGTTCCTTAGAAGGAGAAGGGGGCTTCCTCACCATTGAGTCTGGCCAAGAGGCAACGGCTCAAGGAGAACAGGAGCGCTTTATTCCTATCTTCTTCCAACAAACCCAAATTGAATCCATGCTGGCTCGCTTGACGGAAGCCCAGCCGTCGCTTGCAAGTTCGATTGAAATTCAGGTGATCAACCTAGAAGGGCTGATTGAAACCCTGCAAACCAGCGATAATGATGAACTCAATCGCATTTTGTTGATTCCTCCCACCGATTCGTTGCAGTATATTCTTGATAGCGCACCCCAACCTCAATAGTCGTGCATTGGGATGAAATTGAGAGTCGATAGACCGGGCTTGCCGGTTAGCTAGCAGGCAGCGCAGCAGATTGTATACATCTGCTGCGTTTGCTATTGGGAATGTACATGTGGGTTGCTGATTGAACGCATGATGGACGATCGCACGATTTCTGGACAACAGCTTTGGCATTGGTGGCAGGGCGCTCGGCAGGCGGCGATCGCTGCGGAGGTGCCCTTGGTTGAACTAGAGTGGCTGATGCAGGAGCTGTGCTCGATCGATCGGCTAACGCTGCGGCTAGAAAGCTTTAAAACTCGTCCACAGGTGACGTTGGATGTCACCTTGGCAGACCTTGATCGCCTTTGGAATCAGCGATTGCGCGATCGCGTACCGGTGCAATATCTAGCGGGTCGGGTGCGGTGGCGGCGGTTCTGCCTCCAGGTGTCGCCAGCAGTGTTAATTCCGCGCCCTGAGACGGAGGGCATCATTGATCTGGTGGCGGCGGCAGTTCAGCACCATCCCCATCTAGCTGCCGGAGCTTGGGCCGATCTAGGAACGGGGAGCGGGGCGATCGCCCTTGGCCTGGCCCAGCTTTTGCCCGAAGCCAGGATGTATGCGGTGGATGTCAGTGCTGAGGCCTTAGCGATCGCCCAAGCGAATGCGGTCACCTGCGGGATGAGCGATCGCCTGCAGGTGAGCCAAGGATCTTGGTTTGCCGGACTACCGCCGGAAGCTATGCCCCTAAGCGGCATGGTGGCTAATCCGCCCTACATTCCCACGGCGCTGCTGGATACACTGCAGCCCGAAGTGCAGCACCATGAACCCAGCCTGGCCCTAGACGGTGGAGCCGATGGGTTGGACTGTATTCGCCATCTAGCGGCGATCGCGCCTCGCTACCTCAAAGCTGGTGGGCTTTGGCTAGTGGAATTCATGGATGGTCAGGGAGAGGCGGTGCGATCGCTGCTTCAGCAGACAGGGCAGTATGACCAAATTGCTATTCATCTCGATTTGGCTGGACGGGAGCGCTTTGCCCTCGCCTTTCGCAAGCAGTCATGAATTCTAGGAGCCAAAGGTGCCAATCCAACCGATACAATAGGGCAGGCGGGTGCCGGATACATCTGCTCGCGGCAGGTGATCCCGATCCCAAACAATATCCTCAGCCTCACCTTGGTCAAGCGTTCGCTGCACATTGCCAACTTTTCATTCCAAGATCCCCATCTCTAACCCATGCCACACGTGTCCCTTGCGGAGCTAGTTGCGGGTGTCCGGGCAGGATGTCTTGTGTCCTTCCCCACCGATACCGTGCCCGCCCTGGCCAGCGCTCCAGCCCATGCAGAGCAGTTGTTTACGCTCAAACAGCGGAGCCAGGCCAAACCTTTAATTCTCATGGGTGCCAAGGCCCTGGATCTTTGGCCCTACGTGACCGGGAGCGAATCTGATTGGCTTTATTGGCAAGAAGTTGCCCAGCAGCATTGGCCGGGCGCATTGACCCTCGTTTTGCCGGCTAGCGATCGCGTACCGACAGCGATGAATCCCACCAACCCCACCAGCATTGGCATCCGCGTCCCCAACTGTGCGATCGCCCGCCATATTCTGGCGCAAACCGGCCCCTTAGCCACCACCAGCGCCAATCGCTCCGGTGAGCCGGCCCTGCAAAGCCTGGATGAGATTGCAGCTAGCTTCCCCACGGTTCTGACACTGCATCCAGAGGCGATCGCCACCCTCAACCAGGAGCTGGAGGCCGCAACGCAGCCAGCAGGCTTGCCCTCCACGGTAGCGCAGTGGACGGGCAATGGCTGGACGATTCTACGCCAAGGTGGGGTGAGCCTGTAGCCGCCCATCTTCTAGATAGGTGACGTGGTCAGCAATATCGATGATCCGGGGATCATGGGTGACCATCAGCACCGTGCAGCCCTTGTCTTTGGCTAGGGTGCGCAGGAGGTCAATCACAGCATGACCGCTGTGGGAGTCTAGGGCAGCGGTGGGTTCATCCGCCATAATCAACGCTGGGTTGCCAGCTAGGGCCCGAGCGATCGCCACCCGCTGCTTTTGCCCACCGGAGAGATCCTTGGGTAAATGATGGGCGCGATCGCCTAAGCCCACTTGATCTAGGAGCATCATGGCTTCCCAATGGGCTGGGCGCTTTTTCACGCCTTTGAGCTTCAGGGCCAGCTCAATATTTTCGGCGGCCGTGAGGGCAGGAAAAAGGTTGAACCCTTGAAAAATGAAGCCGATGGAGTGCAGACGAAAGGCGGATAACTGCTTTCGAGAAAGGTTTGTAACGGTTTGACCTAGGAGTTGCACCTCTCCAGACGTTGGATGTAGAATTCCGCCTAGGATGGAAAGCAGCGTGGTTTTACCTGACCCGGATGGGCCCATCAAAAGCTGGATATCACCCCGAGCAACCTCTAGGTCAATGTTGTACAGGGCCTGAAACTGCTGGGCTCCTTCCCCAAACACCATGTTAATGTCCCGAGCCACAATGGCGCGATTGCCCTCTGATGCCTGGGCTAGATGAGAGGTAGAGCGAGTCTTGGATAGACGGCGACGCTGGGACAAAGGTAAAGAAATCATACCAAGTTGGGAGAATAATACGCAGTGGTACGGACGTGAATCAGGCCAATGACTACAAGCTTGCGAGGGTTGAACCGCCAGCTTCCCGGATCCTACAGGGTTCTAGACCGTGCTGGCGTGCCGAATATCACCAATTCTTATGCTGTATAACCGGAGACTGCCAAATTTCTTCAGTATATCTACGGAGGGCATTCCCTAGCTGGATGGCCTGGTGATAAGACCGTCGATAGACAACAACTGGCTGTCGCACCGCAGATCTTGCATAAGCCATGAGGGACTAAGACATGGTGAGAGAGCGTTGTGATGAGGACTATGAAGGGATACACCTTTGCTTCCTCAGATTACGGGGATGCTGATATCCCTACATCCTGCCATCAGCCTATCCATGGGCATGAGGCTCACTATTAGGCGTGAGGCTCACTGTAGACTGGACTAACCGCAGGGCTAACTGTGCCTCTTGAGTTCCATCGTGGCACGGCAACCTGAGTTTTTGATGAGTCCCTTGTGACAGAATCGATCGCTTGCACATATGCAAACAGCCCTCTCATCCTCCCCCCTCTGACGCCCAGCAGGGTAGAAAAGAAGCCGTTTCCATGGTTCTACGTCCTTGTTCCTACGCTGACTGACTGACACATCTTCATGCCCCTCAGTTCGGGTTAAGAGCAACAGAAAAGGTGGGGCTGTATAAGCTGGAAAGTGTCAAACTATATCCAGCAAGCCCCACCTATGTCTAGTTTAGAAAAACTGTTCTGCCCTATGGATGATTTCTGCTCCTCTGCCTTGGTGTCATGATGCATTTACCTCAAGCACTGTTTTAATCCATGCACGGGGATCAGCTTCATCGATAGCACCTCGCTCAAGGTCTGCCATAATCGTCGGATTCCTCGGCACCGAGTCTTTGCGAAACTGGCAGTTCACGGCAAAACCTTGGTGGATTGGTTCTTGGGTTTCAAGCTGAATTTGGTAGTCAATGAGCAGGGGGCACCGCTCAACGTCACCCTCACCCCTGACAACACCGACGACCTTAAACAGGGTACAGATACCAATCAGCTAGGCATCGGACTTTTGCTCAATGCCTAGCAGCAAATAGTCGCCGGTACGACGAGCTTCAACATCGTTGGCGATCGTCCTTACCGCCCCCACATGTTCCTAGGGGCGGTGTTCCAGTAGCACATGACGGCGGCATCCGAAAAGATGGTGTAGAGCACCTACATCGGTTTTGCAGAGAGAACGCTTGGTGTTGAGCGTTACGTCTGTGTGTTATTTAAGTGTTTTCGCCGACTAAGGAGACTTCACTCGATCGATTAGGTGCTTAAAATCTTCACGCCAGCTCTCAAAATCGGTAACAAAGTTGACACCGCAGACGGTTTCAAGCGATCGCTCCGCAATCACCTCTAGGATTCGCTCTGCGCCTCGCAACGTCTCGTCTCGGGGTCCAAAGGGGTTAAGACGCATCTTAGCCCCTGGAGGTTCGGCATAGTCACAGATAAACAACACCTGTTTGTAGATATAAATCGTGAAACCTGGTGAATGTCCACCAATATGGAAGGCTTCAAGACCACCCTCGCTGAAATCACCATAAAACTGGCGATCGACAGGAAATGGCCTCGCATAGGGAACATCAGTATCCAGAGCGTGCAGATGAACCTTTGCGCCCCAGAGTTCACGATACTGGTTAGATGCACCCATAAAATCTGGGTGGGTGAAGTAGATTGCGTTTATTGGCTCCAAGTCTCGATTGAAGGCAGAGGGGCAATCAATCCAAACTGCACCCTCATCGGTGTCAAGGCAATAGGCCGCATGTTCAAATCCCAAACGAGGGACAGACACTAGTTGGGCAACATAGTCATTGACCCGATAGGGCGTCACGCGATAGGTTTTCTCGACTTCATCCCAGGTCAAAAAATGGTCATGTTTGGCCCCGCAGAGCGGACAAACATCTGGCATTTCACCAATCATGTTGTAGCCACAAGTGGTACAAACCGACTGTTTGTTAGCCATGATCAATTCCTCCATGATTTTACATTTGGTTTGGCTATAGATAGAACATTGAGGTGTTTAATTGACGGGCAAGTCTTGTCTCAATGACTTGAGTTTGTCAGGATTGCCCACAATGTAAATCGACTGAATGCGATCGCTAGTAAAGTCAAAGGTGTACACGCGGGAAAGTTGATGATCAACAAAGTGAAGCATTCCTACCTGACCATTGATCTCGGCTGGATAATCGCGCGTTGAAGGCGGTTTGCGACGCCGAATGTTTAGCAACAGTCGAGCAACTTTTACCGCCCCATAAACAGGCTTCAGAGCAGCGGATACCTTGCCGCCGCCATCTGACCAGAATGTAATATCTTCGGCGAGCAGCTTAATCAAACCCTGCAAGTCACCCTGCTGGCACGCCCGGAGAAATTGCTCTACGAGTTGCTCCTGTCGCTGGGGCGCAACTTCAAAGCGAGGCCGCTGGGACGTTAGGTGCTGTCGGGCTCGATGCACCAGTTGCCGACAATAGGTTGGGGTCTTATTCACAATATGTCCCACCTCGTCGTAGTCATAGTCGAAGACAACTCGAAGTAGAAATACGGCTCGCTCTAGGGGCGAGAGCTTTTCTAGCACTATTAAAAAGGCTGTCGAGAGAGTATCTGCTAACTCCACCACATCAGTTGAGCCTGACGTTTGCTGGGTCAGCATTGGCTCAGGTAGCCACGGCCCCACATACTGCTCTCGCTGCACGCGGGCAGAGCGCAGATAGTCGATACAGAGACGGGTAGTAATGGTTGACAAATAGGTTTTGGCAGATCTTACCTGGGCTTCTGCGGTTTGTTGCCAGCGCAGAAATGTTTCTTGCACCATATCTTCAGCATCGGTGACGGTTCCCAACATGCGGTAGGCGATTGAGAACAGTAGCGGGCGGTATTGGTTGAAGGTTTTTAGATCACTCATAGAAATCTAGGCGATTGATTACATCACGCTAAGTAGCCAGTAGTTCAATGGTTTGGGTGCGCGCGCTAGATATCGATTCGACATCGTTGCCAACATGAATGAAGGTGATGTCGGTAATGCCAATAAACCCAAAAACAGTGACGAGATAAGGATCATGATGATTCATCATCTCGTATTGCCCACCGGGTTGAAACCCAGAGTCGCCGCGAGATTCGACAACAAACATTTTCTTACCTAAGACTAGCGGCTTGAATACAGAGTTGGCAGAGTCATCTGTGCCGTAGGCGACCGTGCGGCCAATCCGTACAATCTGGTCAATGTATGATTTGAAAACGCCAGGAACGCTGAAGTTATACATCGGAACACCGATCACGTAGATATCTGCAGCCAAGAATTCGTCTACGAGCTGATCGCTAAGGCGAATCGCATCCCACATCTCAGGCGATCGCTCTTCGGGTGGCATGAACGCCGCCGCAATCCAGGGTTCATCGACGTAGGGAACCGGGTTGCGGCCCAGATCTCGATAGGTGACAGTATCCTTGGGGTGAACCTGCTGCCATTGTTCAACAAACTCGCGGGTCATGCGGCGAGAGTGCGATCGCTCCCCCCGAGGACTGGCATCAATGTGTAATAGATGTGCCATAGCAATAGATTTCCTGTGAATTACATTCAACTAAACAGAAGCTTTGACGGGTTGTGGTTGATAAGAACCCGGTAACATTTGGGTTGTAATGGCAATACGGTTCCAACTGTTGATCGTGACGATTGCCATGAGCAGCTTGGCAATGTCATTCGGTGCGAAGTAGCGGCTGACGTCGTCAAAGATGGCATCAGAGACAATACTTGAGGCAATTAGCGTAACTGCTTCTGTTAGAGCTAGTACGGCCCGTTCTTCGGCGGTAAAGAATGGCGTCTCGCGCCAGGCATTGAGCGCATAGATGCGCTGCTCGGTTTCACCGTCTAGCCTGGCATCTTGGGTGTGCATATCGATGCAAAAAGCACAGCCATTGATTTGAGAAGCCCGAATTTTAATCAGCTCTAGGATGGTCGAATCAAGACCACTCCCCCTGACATGCCGTTCTAGCTGCATCATAGCCCGATAGGCGGCTGGATTAGTCTGCTCCAGATCTAGTCGAGTTTGCATAGCTTGCCCTTAGTCTTAAAATTGGCCTTCATCCATAAGACGAATCAAACGCACCTGGTGTGACAGGTCAAATCCTGATTGACTGACAAATCTTTTTGCCTAGGCCAGGTTGAGCAACGTCAAACCCAGTACCAGCCTAGATTGCGTTGGATTACGCTGACGCTAACCCAACCTACTTGAGAATCAGGATCGCAGGGGTTTTGTCCGTCCATCAGGGTCAAATCTTCAGGTAGCGGATCAATCTGGCTAGTCATTGCTTTCTTTCCTTCAACCAGCTTCGGATGACCGTGGGTATGCCAGTCGAACGCACGTTTTCTATAGCATTCAGGCATGATAGAAGATACGCCCATCCACAGCGCCTACTATGTCTATCTCTGCCCGTGCGATCGCTCTCTTGTCTAGCCTGTCCATTGCCTTAGTGGTCTTTGCGCCCCTGGGTAGCTCGGCCCAAACGGTGTCTAATCTACGAGATGGGATGCAAACCGTGACGGTGGATCAAGTGCTAGACGATCTTGCCCAGATGAACGTGGTGTATTTGGGGGAAACCCATAATCAAGCCGCCGACCACGCCAGCCAGTTAGCGATTATCCAACAGCTCTACGATCGCAATCCCGACCTAGCGATCGGTCTAGAAATGATCCAGCGTCCGTTCCAAGCCAGTCTTGATCACTACCTTGCCGGTGACATTAGCGAAGCTGAACTCCGGGAACAGACGGAGTATGATCAGCGCTGGGGCTACGATTGGGAATATTATGCGCCGATCCTGCGCTTTGCCCAAGCCCATCAACTGCCGGTGGTGGCCCTGAATACCCCCACGGAAATTACCCGACGGGTGGCCCAAAAGGGCCTGCTAGGTCTTCAGCCCGATGACTATCGCTGGGTGCCAGCCATCCAAGATCTGGATACCAGTTCCGTGGGCTATCGCCAGCTTTTAGGGGATCTCTACGCCCAGCATTCCCACGGGCATAGCCAAGGGTTTGAAAACTTCTTTCTCGCTCAGGTGCTCTGGGATGAAACCATGGCGGAAGCGATCGCCGACTTTGTGAGCGATCGCCCTGATACGGTCATGGTCGTCCTAGCTGGGCGGGGACATATTGTCTACCACTATGGCATCCCTAGCCGTGTGCAGCGGCGGCTGGATGACCGGCCCAACTTCCGTCAGCGATCGCTTTTATTCAGTGACACACCCATAGGTGATGAGCCTGCAGCGTCAACCTTGCCGTCTGATACCCCATTCCCACCCCTAGCAGATTATCTTTGGCTGCCAGAATAGGACCTTGAACAGACACAACCCCTCTGCCCGCCGGGATTAGTAGGCGTAGGAGGAGGAGCTAAAGGGCGAAAAATTGGGGAGGTAGCTATACTCTGCGACGGGATCTGAGATCAGAACGCCTAGGGTTTCGACCTCGGTTGCACCGTGGATGGCTTGGGCAACTTGGGTGATGTGCTCTAGGAGCGATCGCGTCTCGACATTGCCTGTTAACACCACAACGGCACCGCGCTGCGTAATGTGCAGATCTTGAAGTTCACTAGGGCTGAACTGTTCACTCAAGGCTAGGCTCACCCGCTTAGACAAGCCATTGTGGTCATAGTCACCGTTCAAACCTATGCGCTCAGGGGGAATGGATGTAAAAAAAATGGAATTTAAGGCAGAGGTATCCTGCGCATCCAAACATTCATGACCCTTGCAGAAACGACTGAGAGATTGAGAAGACATGTTGGGTAATGCACCATTGATGACGATTGGAAACAAAGTTTCTTGGGATTTTTGAGCTTAAATGTAATGATTTCGTGAAGTTTCCCATAATCTAACATACCCAAGAAGTGTTGGATATTACTTTCTGAGAACTGATTCTCATTCACATACCCTAAAGCAAAGGGCGATCGGAATAACTCCGATCGCCCTCTTGGCAAGGCTTTTCGCGCTCTATAGCTACCATCTATAGCTCGTTGAAAACGTCCTAAACTCCCCTTAGATGTCTGCACGAATGGTGAAGGAATAGTCTCCCCCGGGTTCAAGCTGATAGTCAGAGCTCTCTAAAAAACGCCCTAGGGGATCTTGAATTAGGGCTCGTCCTAAGGAGGGCTCAATGGAAAGTTCTCCGATGCGAAACTTCCATTGAAATTGCCACTCATAATCATTAGCCCGCACCTCACCCTCAATGCGACCGGTCTGCCAAGATTGGTGGGTGATGCGGACATGGGCTGTGGTTTGGGGTAATCGTCGTTTCGAGGCCAAGGTGTCTGCTCCACCACTACAACTGACCGGGCAATAGGAACGGGTGTTTGAGAGCGCCCATTGCCACGGTCAACCTGATAAACGAAGGCCATCATAAATGCACCCTCCATGGATTTCAATCACCGATCTGCTGAGCGATGCGGTCTGCTCCTAGGATTGCACCTAGCTAGGCGGCAGGTCGAGCGATCGCCCATTGTAGAGGCTCATAGACTTGGCCATGCCTTGCTTCAGCCCCATTTCAACGGCATCCAGCACCAACGTTAGGATGTCGGCAATCACCTTGCCTTCGGCGGGGGAAAACTTGCCCAACACATGGGATACCGTGCCTTGGTTTGATCCTGGGGTTTCGGTTCTAGGATTGCCGATGCCGATGCGCAGCCGTGGAAATGCCTGGGTGCCTAGGTGGGCGATCGCTGACTTCATGCCATTGTGGCCGCCCGCCGATCCCGATAGGCGCATCCGCAACCGTCCCACGGACAAATCCATCTCGTCGTAGATGATCAGCACCGACTCTGGCGGCAGCTTAAACCAATCCACCACGGCGCGAATGGACTGCCCAGAGCGGTTCATATAGGTCGTCGGCTTGAGGATCAGAATGCGATCGCCATGGGGGCCACGTCCGTCGCCAAAATAGCCGTTGAACTTCTTATGCTCCGCCAGCGGTATCTGCCAGGACTGGGCTAGACGATCGACGGCCATAAAGCCCACGTTATGCCGGGTTTGATCATACTGCCGTCCTGGATTGCCTAGTCCCACGATCAGTTGGGGAATCACTAGGGCAGCCGGTTCGGTGACGGGCGATCGCGATGGCTCGCGAGAGGGAGGATTAGCCATGGTGGTGCTTTACTTATCGAGCACTGGACGTTTTTAGAATCTCACACCCATTCTCCTAGATCAGAGACTCCAGCATGGATGAATTCAACATCCCTTGCCCTCAGAGCGTGGGGTTGGGGGTGAGGGTCGCGTTTATTCCGTCAACCAGGGTAGGCGGTCTAGACTGAGCGCTGGATCTTAGATAGCGCAGCCCATGGAAAAGCCCCGGAGCGATCGCCCCAGGGATGCTTGGTCAGGCCCAATCCTTGACCTGGCAAGACCGATCGTCAATGCCAAGGGAATGAGCTGCGATCGCTACGGGTCAAGACCTTGCCCATCCCATGAATCCACCTACATCCGGATAGGAGGCCATGGGCATGTCTGACCCTGGGTTGGCGGGCAAACGCTGATGTTCCCCATCCCTAACCCTCTTGCAAGGGAAATCGATCCACCCTTCCGATTCCCTCGCCCCTTGGCATAGGACGAGGGTGAGGGCTTGCGAGGATCTGGTTAAGAGGATCTGGTTAACAATCCCAAGGGCTAGGTGCAGTCGCTTGCCCTTAGCTCACCGATGACTCGGAGGTAGCAGGCTCCTCAGTCTTCGCCGTTTCCACGTCAGCTTCAGGCTCCGATGTTGAACCTAGGGCCTTGGGGGTGGGAGGCTCTAGGGTTGCCTCCATGGGCTGCTTGCTAACCTTTTCAAGTTGTTCGGCTTCCCGCTTGAACTCAGTTTCAAATTCTTTAGACGCCTCTTGGAACCCGCGAATGGCTTTACCGACACTTCGCCCAATTTCTGGCAGCTTCTTCGGGCCAAAAATTACAAGGGCCAAGATTGTGATCACGGCCATTTCCGGTAGTCCAATCCCGAATACATTCATGGTCTAGTTCTCCTACGGCAGCACCAAACAGTATGAGCCTTTTAAGGGCGATCGTCACTCAGCTTCCACCCGGCAGAACATGAGCCAACCTCTAGGGCGTGGTGCCTAGGGATTCAAGACCCCTGAGCAAGTCACACCGTTGACTGCCTACCGCAGGTTGGATCAGGCAAGGGGGGCGTGGCGCAAGCTAGCTTGTTATTCACCCTAGCGCAAAATGCTCCTAGTCTGGGACATTTTTTCGCACAAGAATCAGGTCTAGATGAGCGATCGCCCCTAGAGCCTCTGCGTTCATGCATGGTTCATGCGTTGCGGGACATACCCATAAAAATCCCCGGTATGACCGGGGTAGAGGAACCATTTGCAAACCACAAATGCATCCAAATTTGAAGGTATGAACCGATCAACTATTTGCCCAAGGTGCTCCAATCCACATCTAGCCCATCCAAAATGATGGAGGAGTTGTAGATTTGCAGAATGATGAGCAAAAAGACGAAGAATAGCAAAATAAACACGGCCATGAGCGGAGTCGTTCCCCAACCGGGAGCAACCTTACCGTATTCAGCGTTAAGGGGTCTGATCAAGTCTCCTAACCAAGTCCGTTGTGCCATGAGTAACCCGTCGTGAAATTCTAAGCGGTTTAATTATCTGTAATATTATATGGGAAGGACGCACGTATATTTGTGGATTTGATTTTAAGTTATGCAACTAGAACCTGCCATGGTGCTTGGAATTACGATCTGCGCGGCAATGGTGGCCGTGACAGGCTGGGCAATCTACACCTCGTTTGGGCCACCGTCTCGGGAGCTTAGCGATCCATTTGAGGATCACGAAGATTAGTAAACTTATGTAACAATTCGTGAAAATTCCTGAGTGTATTGGGTTTTGCAGAAGCGATCGCTACCATCTGGCGATCGCTTCTGGCTTAGATCCTGAGCGTTGACGAGCTCGACGATGAGGCTACCTAGGCTAAATCTGCCTGGGCTCCCACGCAGGCCGACAGCTCATGGAGGGAAATGGCTTCTACCTGGGGTGTGAAGCCTAGCCACTGACTAGAGATATGGGCAAACTGCTGGGGAGCACCGCTGACGCAGAAGCGGGTGGGCATGGCAAGCTGGGGCGATCGCAGACCGAGGAGTTCTAGCTCTTGGGCCGCCGCCATCACGACGTGGGCCGCTGGATCGATGCATTGCACCGTTTTCGGCAAAATAGACTGCAGCACCGGGGCCAGGTGGGGATAGTGGGTGCAGCCGTAGATCAAGGTATCAATCTGCCGATCGATCAGAGGCTGTAGGTAGGCTTCCGCCACCCGTCGCAGCTGCGGGCTGTGAATTTGATTTTGCTCAATCAGCGGCACAAACTCAGGACAGCCCACTTCCCAAACCTGAGCGCTAGGGTCAATTTCCTGAATAGCCTGCTGGTAGGCATGGCTTTTGGCCGTCGCTGGGGTAGAAATTACGCCAATCCGCCGACCCTGCTGGACGGCCGCCCGCGCACCGGGCAAAATCAACCCTAAAATCGGCACCGGAAATTCTGACTGAATGCTTTCCAATGCCAGGGCAGAGCTGGTATTGCAGGCCATGAGGATGGCTTTTACCTGCTGCTGCATCATCCAAGCAACAATTTCGCGCACAAACTGCAGAATATCAGCGGGCGATCGCTCTCCGTAGGGCAGGCGGGCCGTATCGCCGAAGTAGAGGATCGATTCCTGGGGTAGCTGGCGATAGAGTTCACGCAAAACGGTGAGACCACCCACACCGCTATCAAACACTCCAATGCGGGCAGGCTGAACACCGGGCAACGGCAGATCCAAGGCTGAAAGATTAGGCATAGGGACTGTGAACTATCAAGGGATGAAAACAGGATGGTCAACAAGCGTGGGAGCCATCGGGGCGGAGAACCAACCCCAAAGCGAACAAGCATCCTAGCAGAGCGATCGCTCCATTAGAAATTTTGGCGGACATACTGGGCAATGCCATTGGCGATCGCTTCCGCCATGCGGGTACGAAACGCTGGGTCGGCCAACAGCCGTGCATCCTCTTCGCCCGTCACGAACCCAGTTTCTAAGAGAACGGCGGGCATTGATGTATTCACAAGAACATAGAAACGCGCTTGGCGAATGCCGCGATCTCTTATACCTGTCCCCAGCATACTGTCGTGAATGACCCGAGCCAGCCGCAACCCGGCATCGGAATAGTAATAGGTCTCCGCACCATTCACCTCAGGGCGGCTGAGGCTGATGGCGTTGGCATGGATACTAACAAATAAATCAGCATTAGCCTGCTCTGCCATGGAAACTCGGGGTTGCAAATCCACCTCACGGTCATCCCGGCGGGTCATCACCACCATAATGCCCTGTTGTTCCAGCAAACTAGCCACTTGGTTGGAAATCGACAGCACGATGTCTTTTTCCTGTATGCCACCGCGCCCCACTGCGCCTGGATCTCGACCGCCGTGCCCCGGATCAATAACCACCACCACGCGTCCCTCTCGATTCTGCACCCCCAAGGCCGTCCCTGAACTACCCGGCGTATTGGGCGGCGGCACCGAAATGGCTTGATCAGAACGGTTGATGGGCAGAGCTGCCAGTTGGGAGCTGAGTTGATTCAGGTTGCCGAGCTGAGTGCCGGGTGCCGGTTCAACTTGGATGACCACCGTATCCGCCGTGGCTTGCCGCACCCGCACCCGCACCAGGGGGCTATTGGCGCTCAGTTGGGGGCCAGAAATTCGCTCTGCCAACTGCGCCCCGGCGACCGTAATTTGATAGCTGCCGCTAGCGGCATCCCATTGGCTGGTAGGACGAATGGGGCCATCGGCGCGAATCAGCAGTTGGGTTTCCCCATCCTGGAGGGCGATCGCCTGAATCGTAGACAAGGAACCTGAGCTAGGAGATACCTGCGCCGGCACCTCACTCAGGTCAGAGGGTAACTGATCTAGCTCTTGGGCTAGGGCCCTATTCCTGGGTAGCAGCACGACCCCGCCGCTGCTGGCACTCGCCTGCCATTCCATCCCCGATTGATTCAGGTTCATGATCACCCGAGCCGTAGGGGGAGACGTATCAAGCTGGCTGAAGGTCAGGCTGCCTACGCCATAGCGGTTGACGGGCAAATCAGCGATGACTTGAGAGGATAACACCGTATTGCTGAAGTCCACCGTGATGGCTTGTGATCCCTGATCAACGTCTACGCTAGCGGCTTCTCCGGTGGTGCGAATGAAAAAACCATCGGGTGTGACGCGCACATTTTCTAGGCGCGTGCCAGCCCCGTTGACGGGTAGAGTAGCCGCTGAGGCAGGGGGAGCGCTAGGGGATGGAGCGATCGCTGTCGGTGTTTCTCCGCGTTCCGGCGTTGGTAACTGCACCGTCCACTGGGTTGGCGTTTCTCCCTGGACAACCACCTGCTGGGGATCGATCACGTAGCCAGGGCTCAGCTCAATGACAATCCGGGCCGTTTGGCTATTAAACTGCCCGAGCCGCACCTCCGCGACCTCTGTGCCAATCATCCGGCTACTGGCCGCCGATCCTAGGGTGGTGCCCGGTAGGTCAATCACCAACCGGGTTGGGTTAAAAATGAGCTGGGCACGAGGTTGGACGCCAGATGAGGTGGAAAACACAAGGCGGTTGGCACGGCTATCGTAGGACCAAGATTGGATTTGCCCCGCATCAGCAGGCAGGGCAATCAAGATCGATCCAATCGCTCCGATTATGCCAGAGAGTAGCCAATGAACGTTCACGTGAGCCTCCTAAACAGTTAGACGCTGTGTCCCACGGGTGGGGGACAGTCGTCGCAGTTCTCCTGTATCGATTGTCTCAGAGCAAGACTGAGTAGCCTAGTTTAGGCGAAATGCTTGAGAAATGACGTGACTTGATGGTGATAGAGGCGATCGCTCTCTGATCACCTCACTCTCAGGCGAACAACCGTCATGCTCTGGGGAATCTGGTGAATGCAAGTTTAGCGCCGCTGCCAGAGGACAACGGAACGTGCTAGCCCCTAGGGTGCAGGTGAAGAATACAGGGAAACCGCACGTGATCACAAGGTAGGACTAGACCCAAAAACACCGACTAGGGTTTCTCATCTCACGCTAAGATTTGTGCTCAGAATCTTCTGAACCTGTCTGCCCTGTCTCGGCGTTGAGCGTAGCTCCATCTGCTCCACTCAGAACCGCAGCAGAGGTTTGAAGCCCTTGGGATGCCTCTTCCCCCTTCTGAAACACAACTCGCAGTAGCGGTGGTGCCACAAAAGTCGTTAGGATGACCATCACAATAATGGCTGCATCTAGGGACTCCGATAGGACGCCACTGGCAGAGCCCACACCGGCAAACACCAGACCCACCTCACCCCGAGGAATCATACCGACCCCAATCGCTAAACGATTGATGCCCGGCTGCCCAAAGACGGTAAATCCTGTGACTACCTTTCCGATAATCGCCACCACAATCAGGAAGGCAGCAATAATCAACCCTTCGCGATTGCTGGGCACCATGGGATTTAAAACGCTGAGGTCGGTACTGGCCCCCACCGTCACAAAAAAGACCGGAACGAGCATGTCTGCAATGGGCAAAACCTGTTCTTCTAGCTCGTGGCGTTTCTCAGTCTCCGCCAAAATCAAACCTGCCGCAAAGGCACCGAGGATCGCCTCTAGTTGAATCGCCGAGGCAATGTAGGACAGGGTAAAGGCAAATACGAGAGAGGTGAGAATGAGCTGTCCTCGGGTCTGTAGTTGGTTGACCAATGAAACAAACACAGGGCTGAGCAAGCGTCCTAGCAGGATGGAACCAATCAGGAATGACGCCGCTCCCACAATCAGGTAAATCACGTTCGCGATTTCGATTTCCCCAGTTTTAGCCAGGCTGGCGACCACAGCCAGCACAATGATGCCTAAGACATCGTCGAGCACGGCTGCCCCAATGATGATTTGACCTTCCTTGGTTTTAAGCTGTTGGAGTTCGGCCAAAACCTTGGCCGTGATGCCGATACTGGTTGCCGTGAGGGCAGCCCCAGCAAAAATAGCCGGTACGGTTGCGACGCCGAAGAAAGCAATCAAGCCGGCGGTACCGGCAGCGAAGGGCAAGGCTACGCCGACAATGGCGACGATCGCTGCCTGAGGCCCCACGCGGATCAGTTCTTTGAGATCAGATTCAAGACCAATTTCAAACAGCAAAATGATCACCCCCAGTTCCGCTAGAACTGAGATCACTTCGCTCTCCGCTTCAAATACCGTTGGCGCTAGCTCTGGCGAGAGCCCGGCCGTGGTTTCCAAGAAACGGATAATCAGCGAGTGGTCGGCACTCCCAACCATGTCCGGTGAAACCAAGAGATTCAGGGCAGAAACCCCAACGACAACCCCCCCGACTAACTCGCCCAACACGGGCGGAAGGTTGATGCGGGCGCAGATCTCACCGCCGATCTTGGCCGCTAAATACACCGAGATGAGGCTGACCAGTACACCCGCCAAAATGAAGCCTCCCGCCTCAGCCGCTTCGCTAGTGGCCAACAGGGGAGGGGCAAGCATACTGGGATTCAAAAATGCCGCGAGGGGCAAGGGTAGCCAAGTCATAAGGTCAACCATGGGTTCCACAACTCATCCTGTTTACTCTACAAGGTTCTTCACAAGATGAGGATCACCCGACGTCATGAGTTTCCAATGCTGGGCGATCGCCTCCCAGAACTAGCCCATTGTTCCACCGTAGATGTGGCCAAGGCTACAGCCGCGATCGCCCATTGTCCTCATTTATGATCTTGATGGCCTGACTAAGCAAATACTATTGATGGGCTAGGCCAATGATGGGCTAGACAAGTGATGGGCTAGGCAAAGACTCGGTGTTCCAACGAAGGCATTTGCCGTCGCACCTGGCCAAGACGACTAGGTTCAATGGCAGCGATCGCCACACCGGGTTTTTGCCCCGCATTGGCTAAGACCATACCCCAGGGGTCAATGATGCTGGCGTTGCCATGGGTTTGGCGCATGGCATAGTGCTTGCCAGTTTGGGCCGGCGCAATCACGTAGCAGGTATTTTCGATCGCCCGGGCCTGCAGCAAGATCTGCCAATGATCTTTACCGGTGTAGGCGGTGAAGGCTGCCGGAATGAACAAGACCTCTGCCCCCAGCTTCGAGAGATGGCGATAGAGTTCTGGAAAGCGCACGTCATAGCACACCGATAACCCTAGGTTGCCAAGGTCTGGAGAGGCGTAGATACCCGGTAGGTGCGTGCCGGCCGTCACCGTGCTCGACTCATGGTACGTATTGCCATCCGGCAGATTCACATCAAAGAGATGCACCTTTTGGTAGCGAGCCAGTTCCTGGCCTTCGGGGCCCATCAGCAGCGCCGTATTGTAGACCTTCCCGTCGCTTGTCGGCACTGGAAACCCACCCCCTAGCAGCGTCACCTGATAGCGTTGGGCCATGGTTCGTAGAAACTTTTCGCTTTGGGTGGCGATCGCCTCGGCTTGGGCCAGCTTGTCGGCTTCATCTCCCATAAATGAGAAATTTTCAGGAAGTCCAATCAATTGCGCCCCCTGACGCACCGCTAGATCGATCAGGTCTTCCGCCTGAACCAGGTTTTTTTCAATATCAGGCAGACTGTTCATCTGCACAGCAGCAGCGAGATAAGATTTCATCGGCATCAATCAAAACGATAGGTGTGGAGTGGAAGCCAGTGTTTGGCGGCTCGGTCTTGGTTCGACCGATTTTTCACCGTCTATCATTGTCTCCGAAAACTTGACGTCCCACCGAAGTTTTTATCCCAACCCCAGCGTAGTTCCCCCTTCCAATCAGCGGCTTAGCTCACGATCGCTCTCTATGCCCCCGAGGTGATTAATTTTTCACTAAACATTGTTGATTCTATGAAGTTTTCATGAATTTAGCGCGTATACGCTTTAAAGAAGGAGACTCAGTAGCTTTTAATTGCGGAATCTACAGGTGCGATATCGATGCGATCGCGCTCCGTTTATTCGTAAATGCACGCAATTTCATCCGTGCTTCGTGGTCTGTCAGGGCTAACCGGTGGCGATCGCCCAAGATCTAGGACATCGCCGACGTACCGTAACAATAGGATCTGGGAGCATACCTCCCCGTAGGGCATTTCGTTCGGAAGGGTGCAGGGTGGATCAGGATAGGAAGCCTAAATCCACAGCGCAGGCAGTTAAGCGAGGGTGCGATTCTGAGAGACCTAGGGCGATCGCCAGCGGCGTTCATCCGTTCTTTCTCAGAGCAACGTTAATCTAGCGACTTTCAGAGAGAACTCAGTACGAACGATGTCAAACTTAGACGTGCAGCCTTCCTGGCCTAGTTCATCTACCGACTGGCCATTTAGCGTAGTGGAATGTCCACCGTCGGTCTCTTGTTCGTTGATTGCCGACTGCGGCTATAACTTGGATAAAGTTAAAACGGTGATGCAGCCCGTCCTCAAGGTGCGGGAACGCTGTCAGGTAACCTCCAACTATATCCAGGCGATCGCTACGGGACGCACGAATTTCTTAGTCACCAATCTGGTAGCATCTGCCGAAAAGGTGGGCGAGGTCTGGGCCACGGCGATCGCTTCTAGCTGGCTAGTGGGTCGTCATTCCAGTTGTGCCCTGCCAATTTTACACCTGTCCATTTCACGGCACCATGCGGTGATTGGTCACCATTCAGGTCAGTTTTATCTCGCCGATGTGGGCAGCAGCAACGGCACCTGGATCAATGGTCAGCGCTTGGGAGCGGGCGATCGCTACGATCTTCATGATGGCGATGTGATCCGCTTTGGCTCCCTCTTGGTGGAGTTTTTCATGTCCAGCCACATGATTGCGCCGTCTACGCCGATGCCCTATGCCGGAGAAGATACCCTCTAGGGATTCGTAGCGATCTGCAGGATTTTCGGAGGAGAGCGCTAGGATCAAGGTAGCGACTCTATCCCATCCTGCTTTTATGACCCACACTGAACACATCCTTTCCCAATTGCCGGGTGATAGCCTCAGCGGGCTGCGTCGCCTAGATGCCCGCTGGCAGGACTACAAACAGGGCACCGTTCCCACACCCAAGGTCGTCCATCAAGACGATACCCACATCGCATCCCCCGACTGGGATGTGGCAGTTTGTGGCGGCACCTTGGGGATTATGATCGGCTGCGCCTTGGCCCAACGGGGTTGGCGGGTGGCGGTGTTGGAGCGCGGTGTGCTTAAGGGGCGGGAGCAGGAGTGGAATATTTCGCGCCACGAACTAGCAGCCTTGGTGCAGGTGGGGCTGCTGTCGGCGGCGGAATTAGAAGCAGCGATCGCCACGGACTATGGCCCGGCGCGCATTCAGTTTGGCGATGGCCCAGGTGTTTGGGTGGAGGGTGTCCTCAATAGCGGTGTGGATCCGGTGATCCTCTTAGACTGCCTGAAACAGCGGTTTCTAGACGCGGGTGGGCAGGTGCTAGAACAAACGGCCGTGGAGTCTCTCACGGTTCACCGCAACGGAGTGGCGATCGCGACCCGCCAAGGCGATCACACCCAGACGTTGACAACCCGACTGGTGCTGGATGCCATGGGACATTTTTCGCCCATTGCCCTGCAGGCTCGCCAAGGTACGCCACCTGACGCCGCCTGTTTAGTCGTCGGCACCTGTGCCAGGGGCTACCCGGAAAATGCCACCGGCGACCTCTTTGTGTCCTTCACGCCGATTCAGCGCCAGTGCCAGTATTTTTGGGAAGCATTTCCCGCCAAGGATGGCCGCACCACCTATCTCTTCACCTACGTGGATCTGCATCCCGATCGCCCTAGCTTAGAAAGCCTATTTGACGACTATTTCCGCCTCTTGCCGGAGTATCAAGGCGTTGAGCTAGATAGCCTCACCTGGAAACGCGCCCTCTTCGGCTTTTTTCCTTGCTATCGCCACAGTCCCCTGCGATCGCCCTGGGATCGAATCTTGCCCATTGGCGACAGCAGCGGCAGTCAGTCGCCCTTAAGTTTTGGCGGCTTTGGCAACATGATTCGCCACCTCGATCGCCTCACCCAAGGTATTCATAGCGCCCTTGATGCCGACCTACTCAGCCAAGCGGCCCTAGCGCGCCTGCAGCCCTACCAGCCCAACCTCAGCGTCACCTGGCTGTTTCAAAAAGCCATGAGCGTCGGTGTTCAGCAAGCGATCGCCCCCAACCAGATCAATGAACTCCTGGCCGCCGTCTTCCAAGAAATGTCCCAGTTGGGCGATCCTGTCCTCAAACCCTTTCTACAAGATGTGGTGCAGTTTCCGGCCCTGCTGCAAACCCTGGTGCGCACGGGCCTATTCCATCCAGGCACCGTGATCAACGTCGTGCCGCAAGTGGGCATCCCGGCCCTGTTGGATTGGACGAGACACTACCTCAACCTAGGGATCTACGCTGCGCTCTTCCAGCTCGGTGCCCTGTGGCAATCTCAGATTAAAACCTGGCCCAATCCCCAGCGCTACTACCTCAGCCGCCTACTCGACGCTTGGCAGTATGGATCGGGACAAGACTACCATCTACCGCCATCCTCTAACCCCAGCGATCGCCCCTAGAATTATGTCCTGGGTCTGCGATCGCCCTTGCAGATCGCCCTTTTAGGATGATCGGACGAGGACATTCTTGAACGAAATCAGCTACTATCAACCATCCCCCTGCAACGCCGCCCTGATGAACCGCGATCGCTTTGGGGATCCGATGGGTCTGTCCATTCACCTGTAGTCCATTATTCAAACCACGGTTATGAAAAAATCACTCTATATTCTGGCAGAACTAAGCGATCGCGACTTTGAATGGCTGCTCACCAACGGCCAGCACCGTCACCTAGCTGCCGGACAAATGCTCATCCAAGAAGGTGAGTCTATTGACGCTTTATATTTGATCTTGACCGGCACCTTTGCCGTTTGCGTCCAAGCCTTGGGCAACCGAGAAGTGGCCCATATCTCCGTGGGAGAGTTGGTGGGCGAAATGTCGTTTGTTGAAGATCGTCCTCCCTCTGCTACGGTGCAGGCCCTAGAAGATGCCTCGGTTTGGGCGATCCCTCGACTGATGCTCACCGCTAAGCTATCCCAAGATGTGGGGTTTGCGTCCCATTTCTATCGAGCCCTCTCAATCCTGCTCTCCGATCGCCTGCGCAGCACCGTCACCCGCCTAGGGGGGGTGCCAGAACAAGATGGCGGGCTTGATGATCTGCCGCCCAACTCTAAGATTCTCGATAGCCTAGATATTGCCCAGGTACGCCTAGCCTGGCTGCTCAATCAATTGGGGGGCGTATGATCACCACGATGAGTTGGGATAGACCGGTACCGCAGAGAGCCGTGACGCTCTTGCGCGGATGAGATGCTTTGCCCGGATACGCCTCGAACAACCCGCCGCGCTCTGTTTTGTCACCCATATCCTGTGACCAGCATTCCATGACAACAATCCCCCCGATAGCTCAAGTTAAGTCATCGGGGGGATTGAAGTTATTTGGGCAATCGGCTAGATCAGGCTACTCAGTCCATTCATGCCAACAGGTGGCCCGATCCCCAAACATCCACCGTGATCAGATTGCGACTCTGATGTCCCATCAGGGGACTGGGGATGTCGAAGGGGATCATGGCTGCACTGAAATAGTGGGTTCTCAGTAACCACCATCAAGAAGCGATCGCTTAGATATTCACTTCGCTGAGTTCGCGGGTCATGTGGTCGAAGGGCTGGTCTACAAACGCCGTATCTTCAACTCCGGCATCTGCCAACATTTGTTTGACCATGGTTTTCATGATTTGAATACCCATGACGGTGGGGCCAATGGGCACGCTCAACGAGTTATAGGTTTCGCGTAGCCCCTGTAGGACACGCTCATCTAACACATCCGTGCTGCCGGCCACCAAAGCATAGGTGGCATAGCGCAGGTAGTAGTCCATATCCCGCAAGCAAGCGGCATAGCGACGGGTGGTGTAAGCATTGCCGCCTGGGCGAATTAGCTCAGGCACCTGCTCAAAGAGAGTAGACCCAGCGCGCTTGACCACGTTGGATGAATTGGCGTTAATGATGGCTGCTGCCTGAACTCGGGACACCCCAGACTCAAAATAGGACTTTAGGGTATCGAGAGCATCGCGGTCAAAGTATCGGCCGGTGACGTCGTAGTTCTGAATTAGGCTCGTGACTGCGTCCCGCATGAAGTTTGTCTCCCAACAATTCCTAACAAATGTTTACTATAGGTCGCGGCGCTCTCACAAAACTGAGGAACACCTCTAAGGGGGCAATGGAGCCAATCTAGACAGCCTAGCCCCTCATGACATAGCGATCGCTCCCCTAAGGCTGCCGTCTCGCTCACAATAAGGAATGAATTTCAGACATAAGTGTATCATGCGAGGTTGGCTGTAATCGGGATTCAGCCTAGCCTTCAGCCCTTGAGGATTGTTAAGTTTTGTATGGACTGGGTGCAGGGCAGCGGCAGGGCGGCCGGCGAGTTGCTGCTATCGGGGCAGTTGACCTCGATTGAGCCCACCATGGGTTGGGCAGGATTTTGAACCCGAGGGGCGATCGCGAGGCCATGAATCTTCAGAATGCACCTTAAGAATTCCACAGAATTCCAGCCCAAATTCTCAGACGACATCAAGGTTTTGTAGTTCTTGATACAAAATGTGGTCAACCCAATTTCTAGGATGATTCAGGTATAAAAGCATCTTCCCTGGCCGATTCCCCATGGCTTCCTCGATATGAGGTGATTGAAAAAGCTTGGTTAAGGGGACGGTAAACGGGGCGATCGCCACTAGATGGCATCTGTCAATTTGGTTCACTGGGCGATCGCCAAATCTAGGCGAATCTTCAACTGGGTGGTGGTCTAGCCCTCCGTGACCGAGTTCCCAATCCGCTAGTTTGTTGATCCCTCACACGTTGTTTGTTCTGCAACCGCAGCCTGGAAACTAAGGAGTAATTCATGACCAAAACTGCACAAGATGTCTTGAGCATGCTCGGCCCTGACAAGATCAAGATGGTCGATCTCAAGTTCATTGACATGCCAGGAATCTGGCAACATCTCACGCTGTACTATGACCAACTTGATGAAAGCAGCTTTGTAGATGGTGTGCCATTTGATGGGTCGAGTATCCGGGGCTGGAAGGCAATCAACGAGTCGGACATGATGATGGTGCCCGACCCAGATTCTGCCTGGGTAGATCCCTTCATGGCAGAGCCCACGCTGAGCTTGATCTGCACCATCAAAGAGCCCCGTACCGGCGAACTCTACGAGCGCTGCCCCAGGGCGATCGCCTACAAAGCCGTCGATTACTTGAAATCTACTGGGCTAGGCGACACCGCC
Organism: Leptolyngbya sp. DLM2.Bin15; assembly: GCA_007694125.1. Classification (GTDB taxonomy): domain Bacteria; phylum Cyanobacteriota; class Cyanobacteriia; order RECH01; family RECH01; genus RECH01. The sequence continues at coordinate 27,432 of RECH01000224.1, read as the reverse complement.
TACTTTGGCCCTGAAGCTGAGTTCTTCGTGTTTGAAGATGTGCGCTTCGACCAAACCGAAAACTCCAGCTACTACTACGTGGACAGCGTAGAAGGACGTTGGAACTCCGGCAAGGAAGAGCCCGGCGGCAACCTGGGTTACAAGCCTCGCTACAAAGAAGGCTACTTCCCGGTGGCCCCCACCGACACCCTGCAGGACATTCGTACCGAAATGCTGCTGACCATGGCAGACTGCGGTGTCCCCATTGAAAAGCATCACCACGAGGTGGCAACCGGCGGTCAGTGTGAACTAGGGTTCCGCTTTGCTGAGTTGATCCAAGCCGCCGACTACTTGATGACCTACAAGTACTGCATCAAGAATGTGGGTCGTAAGTATGGCAAAACGGTCACCTTCATGCCCAAGCCCTTGTTTAACGACAACGGTTCTGGGATGCACACCCACCAATCTATTTGGAACGGTGGGGAGCCTTTATTCGCGGGTGATAAGTACGCTGGTCTGAGCCAAATGGCCCTGTACTACATCGGCGGCATCCTCAAGCACGCTCCGGCGCTGCTGGCCTTCACCAACCCCACCACCAACTCCTACAAGCGCTTGGTGCCAGGTTTTGAAGCACCGGTGAACCTGGCCTACTCCCAAGGCAACCGCTCGGCTTCCGTGCGGATTCCCCTGGCGGGTGATAGCCCCAAGGCTAAGCGTCTAGAGTTCCGTTGTCCTGATGCCACCTCCAACCCCTACCTGGCCTTTGCTGCCATGCTCTGTGCAGGCATTGATGGCATCAAGAACCAAATTGATCCCGGCGATCCGTTGGATGTGGACATCTACGACCTCAGCCCTGAAGAGCTGGCCAAGATTCCGTCTACCCCTGGCTCGCTGCTCGATGCCCTCAAGGCCCTAGAAGCAGATCACGAGTTCCTCACCGTGGGTGGCGTCTTCACCGAAGACTTCATCACCAACTGGATTGAGTACAAGCTCGACAACGACGTCAATCCCATGCGTTTGCGTCCTCACCCCTACGAGTTTGCGCTCTACTACGACGTGTAGGCCAGGCTAGTCAACGTCTAGGAAAATTCACGGGTTAGCATTGAAATCGGGGACATGCCAGGATGGCCTGAGCAATCCCCGATTTTTTGATGCGGGTGATGGTCTGGGCGCTGCGGGCAATCCTGTAAATTGTCTGAGGTTCGGGTCACATCTGGGCGATCGCCCCCTAGGATAACCTATAGGTGTGGTGCCGTCCCCTGGGTGGGATGCGCTCAGCGGTTGAACGCTCAAGTTGACGACCCGTTGTCCTGCCTAGCCTTGACCCTGTTTCTAGCTCGCTGGTTTGCTAGATCGCTGGATAGGTATGGCTGATCGTTAAGCTGTGCGCACCATTCGCATCGTGCCGCTGCCCAGAGAGTTAAAAGACGTTTGCCTTGGATATGCTTTTATGGTGACTCATTTCCCCCATTCTTCCGCCTCGGTTGAGGTGAACGCTGATACCCATCCCGATCCACTGCGCGTGGCGACGGGGGTATATGTGACGGTTCATGGTCACTTTTATCAGCCGCCTCGGGAAAATCCCTACCTGGATGCGATTGAGCGCCAGCCCAGCGCTGCACCGTTCCACGACTGGAATGAGCGCATCCACCATGAATGCTATCGCCCCAACGCCTTTGCGCGGATTTTGAATGACCAGGGTGAACTGGTGGGGCTGGTCAACAATTTTGAATACATCAGTTTCAACATTGGCCCCACGCTGATGAGCTGGCTGGAGCGCCACGATGTGGAAACCTATCAGCGGATTCTGGCTGCCGATCGCCAAAGCTGCGATCGCCTCCAGGGGCACGGTAACGCCATTGCTCAGGTGTATAACCACATCATTTTGCCCCTGGCCAACGAGCGCGATAAATATACGCAAATTCGCTGGGGCAAGGCAGATTTCTACTCTCGCTTTGGTCGCAACCCTGAGGGCATGTGGCTGGCAGAAACAGCAGTGGATGCCGATACGGTGAAGGCGTTGGTGGCGGAGGGGATTCGCTTCATTGTCCTAGCTCCGTCCCAGGCCCAGCGCTGCCGGCGGATTCCCCATGACAACGAAGCGGCCCATGCCGACTGGCTAGAGGTGGGCGGCAGTCAGATCGATCCCACCCAGCCCTACCGCTGCTTTGTGCCGGGGGGCGATCGCCAACGTGATTACCTCGACATCTTTTTCTACGACGGCCCGATCTCCCGCGATATGGGCTTTAACGAAGTCTTGAGCAGCTCCCAGCATTTTGCTGGCCGCATTGGTCAGGCCGTTCGGGGCGATCGCTCCTCCCAACTCATTTCCGCTGCCACCGATGGCGAAACCTTCGGGCACCATAAAGCTGGGCGCGAAAAAGCCGTGGCCTATGCCGTGGCGGTGGAGTTTCCCCGTCGAGGTTGGACGGTGACCAACTATGCCCATTACCTGAGCATTTGTCCGCCCACCTGGGAAGTGGAACTCAAGCCCGTGACAGCCTGGAGCTGCTCCCACGGGGTCGATCGCTGGCAGGATGACTGTGGCTGTGGCGGTGGTGGGCTATGGCACCAAAAATGGCGGCGGCCCCTGCGGGATTCCCTCGATTGGTTGCGCGATCGCCTCGTGGCTATTTACGAAGAAGTGGGTGCTCAACTGTTTGGCGATCCCTGGAGCGCTCGGGATAACTACATTCAGGTGATTCGCGATCGCTCCCCCGAGAACGTTGCCGAATTTTTTGCCGCCCACCAAGACCATCCTCTCACCGAAGCCGAACGGGTGGACGCCCTGCGCCTGCTGGAAATGCAGCGCCATTCCCTGTTGATGTACACCAGTTGCGGCTGGTTTTTTGAAGAAATTTCCCGCCCCGAGGGCGTTCAGATTCTCCGCTATGCCGCCCGAGCCATTGAGCTAGCGGCGGACGTCACCGGCATTCAGCTTGAGCCAGAATTTTTGCGGCGCTTGTCGGCGGCTCCTAGCAATGTGGAGACCTATCGAGATGGGGCAGACCTGTACCATCAGTTGGTGGTGTCGTCCCAGATTACCCACAACCAGGTAGCAGCCCACTATGCCATTAGCTCCCTGTTCACCGCCTATGCCAAACAACAGCGCATCTATTGCTATACCGCCCATCAGGTAGATTACCAACTGCAGCGGATTGGGGCGCTGACCTTAGCGGTGGGGCAAGTGGTGCTGACCTCAGACATCACCCAGGAACGCGCTGACTTGATGCTGGCGGTGCTGCATTTGGGCGGTTGGGACTTCCATTGCTGCATCCAAACCTTTCCCGGACGACGGCTCTATAGCCAAATGAAGCAGGATATTTTCGACTCCCTGCAGCAGGCCAGCGCCGCCCATGTGATTTTAGCCATGAGCCGGGCCTTTGGCGATCAGTCCTATAGTTTACAAACCCTCTTCGCTGAAGAACGCCATCGGATCATGCGGCTGCTGACCCAGGAAACCCTGACTCGCCTAGATCAGCTCTATACCCAGGTCTACCGCGATAACTACGGCGTGCTGATGGCCTTCCAGCGAGATGAGCTGGATCCACCCCAAGAGCTGAAAGTGGCGGCGGAAATTGCCATCACCCATCGAGCCATGAGCGCGGTGCGATCGCTGGAGCGGGATACGGGGGACTTCTCCCATCTCAACCTACAGCAATGCCTAGGCTACGTGGCGGATCTGGACGCGATCGCCACCGAGGCCAACTCCTTCCGCTGCGATCTACGCCTTCCCCAGGCCAAGCAGGTGATTGAACAACTGGTGATCCGCACCCTCTGGCACCTATTCCATAGCGCCGAGGCGGATGTGGCAGACGAGATGATTCCTTGGCTGGAGAACCTGATTCAAGTGGGCGATCGCCTCCATCTAGGCCTATCCCTAGATCGGGCCCAGGAGCTATACCTCAAGAGCTTTAACACCCAACTCCTGCCCCAACTGAAGCAATGGCGGCAGGCCGGTCTAGAAGCACCCCATCCCCTGCCGGATTGGTCGTTGCCCCACATTGGCCGCCTGTTGGAGCTAGGGAGAACCCTGGCCATTGACGTACCCTTCTGGCTAGAGCACATTGACCAACTGGAGGGCATCGCCTTTCAGGATCATGTAGAGGTAGAACAGCTATCTCAAGGACTGATGGCCGATCCTGAAGTGGGTTAGGGGACATGATGCGTCAGAAACGTTGGTTGGCACTGCTGCTAGTGCTGGGCGTCATCCTCGGGATCTTGGGTGGCCATCGGCTGCTGGAGGTACATCTGCCAGCTCAGGGTCTGGCGGCGGATCCGATGGGTGAGGAGCGAGGTTCAGAGCTGATGTATGTCGATCCGGAGCGGTTGATGGCGGATGTTGCGGCCCTGTCCTTTCCTCGGGTGGAAGAGGGCGATCGCCAGCAGGCTCTGGATTATCTAGAGCAGTCGCTCACGGAATCAGGGTGGCAGACCGAGCGGTTGCCCTTTGCCGAGGGTGTCAACCTAGTGGCCCATCTCGGTTCACCCCCTCCAGGGGGCGATCGCTTGCTCCTAGGAGCCCACTATGACACCGTTGCCCAGTCCCCCGGTGCCGATGACAATGCCAGTGGTATCGCAGTTGTACTCGAAGTGGCTCGCTTGCTGGGCACAGGACAGATGCAGACCCAGCGATCGCTCACCCTGGCCATCTTTGATCAAGAAGAAACGGGACTGGTGGGCAGTCGTGCCTTGGCTGCTGATACAGACCAGCTCCAAGGACTCCAAGGCGCGATCATCTTGGATATGGTGGGCTACGCTTGCTATCGTCCCGGTTGCCAAACCTATCCAGAGCGCTGGCCCCTGAATCCCATGAGCGATCGCGGTGACTTTCTCGCGGTGATCGGCGATCGCCCCCATCCAGACCTAGTGGAAGCCTTTGCCCCCACAGACAGCGATCGCACCCCGCCCATCCTCAGCCTGCTGGTACCGGCGGAGAGTACCCTGCTGCCGGACGTGGCCCGCAGTGACCATGCCGCCTTTTGGGAGCAGGGCATCGGTGCAGTTTTGGTGACCGACACCGCCAACTTTCGCAACCCCCACTATCACCAGGCTAGCGATCGCCCCGAAACCCTGGATCGCGACTTTCTCACCGCATCGGCCCAGCGAGTTTGGGAAGCGCTAGTTACCTTACTGACGGCAACCAGCTCGGCAGATGCACCATCTGAGACCATCCTCAGCAGGGCTTGAGAGCGATAGCAATTGTCAGCGATCGCCCTAGACTGGATCAAAAACCTGCACGTCTAGAGGCTGACCCGAAGATGGATTTCCTATAATTAAATATAGTGTTATCTCTCTCATTCAATCCCATGGATCGATCGAGAGGGACACGTTCAATCAAATCGTTATGCAAATGCTGTTATGGTAGCTCGGTTGGGATCATCGACCCCTGGGTCAAGTGCGCTCAATCTGCTTCAAATCCTGAGTCAGCTTAGCTATATAAAAGTCACCTGTTGAACATACCCCCATCTACGGCCATTCCATCGAGATGGACGTAGATCTGGCGTTGATGCCAAGCAACCAACCGTGGTTGTTGAAGCCCATGCCACGATTACATCGTGTGGGCTCTAGGGCCGAGTTGGCGATCGCCCGTGATCCGCGGACGCTAGCCTGACAGGTTCCTATTCGGTGCTTGCCCCGAATAGCCTGATAGAACTCAACCCTGGGGCATGGGTTCAGCAGTGATCCCCATCAACACTATCGTTAAGATGCAACACCATCTAGATTTGAGGTTCAGCCCTGGTAGGCCATGGCCTCCCGTTTAACTCCTGAGTCAACGACTTCAAATTAAGTCCACTTATTACGTTTGACCTTTATGTCTAGTCTTACAAACCGTCTTTCTATCTTTGTAGACGGGAACAATATGTTCTATGCCCAGCAAAAAAATGGCTGGTTCTTCGACCCCAAACGGGTTCTAGAGTATTTTACTAACCCTTCCGATGTGCGGTTAATCAATGCCTTTTGGTATACCGGGCTCAAGGATGCCCAAGACCAGCGGGGTTTTCGGGATGCGTTGATTAGCCTAGGCTATACGGTGCGCACCAAAATTCTGAAGGAATATTATGACGATACCTCTGGGCGCTATTCCCAAAAGGCCAATCTTGATATTGAAATCGTCGTGGATATGTTCAACACGGTAGATCAGTACGATTGCGTCATTTTGTTTAGCGGCGATGGAGATTTTGAACGGGCCATTGAACTGCTGCGCTCCAAGAATACCCATATCACGGTGGTGTCTACGGAAGGCATGATTGCTCGGGAACTGCGCAACGCCACCGATCGCTATATCGACCTCAATGATATTCGCCCCCAAATTGAGAAGGTAGACGGCTAGGCAACCCAGCACACCCACGTCAACGACCCCTCATCTTCCCAGGGGAGCCATGTCACCCTCCCTTCACCATCCTTCTACCTGCTTGGCGGAAGGATGGTGGGTGAGAAATGCAAGATGAGGGTCTCCATCAACATCTGGTGCTCTTGACGTGGAATGCCTCGATCGGAAACTGAAGGCTTAGAATAGGTTGTAGTCGGTCTATCAACTTGCGGTAGACCATGTTTCATCAAGGGATGTCCGTCTACAGTGAAGGGTCTAACGACCACCCATGACGAGTGGAGGAGAGCCTTGATAGTTCGCACCATGATGTCCATGACTGTTATTGTCCAAGTTTTGAATACTTAGTGAATCACCCATGAACACCCAGTCTCAGCCCGACCGCATTATCATTTTCGATACGACGCTTCGCGATGGTGAACAATCGCCTGGTGCAACTCTGAACGTCGAAGAAAAGCTAGCGATCGCTCGGCAACTGGCACGACTGGGTGTGGACGTGATTGAAGCCGGATTCCCCTTTGCTAGCCCTGGCGATTTTGAAGCGGTGCAGAAAATTGCTCAGCAGGTGGGTACGGCGGATGGCCCTACGATCTGCGGCCTAGCCCGCGCCACCCGACAAGACATCCAGGCAGCGGCTGATGCCGTCACTCCGGCAGCCAAGCCCCGGATCCATACCTTCATCGCCACGTCGGATATTCACTTGGAATATAAGCTGCGCAAGACTCGCGCCGAGGTGTTGGCGATCGCTGAAGAGATGGTGGGCTTTGCCAAGTCCTTTGTAGACGATGTGGAATTTTCGCCGGAAGATGCCGGTCGCTCCGATCCCGAGTTTTTGTATCAAGTGTTGGAACGGGCGATCGCTGCTGGAGCCACCACCATTAATATCCCCGACACCGTCGGCTATACAACGCCTAGCGAATTTGGGGCGATCATTCGCGGCATCACCGAACATGTGCCCAACATTGACCAAGCGATCATTTCCGTCCATGGTCACAATGACTTGGGCTTAGCGGTAGCCAACTTCCTAGAAGCGGTGAAAAATGGCGCTCGCCAGCTTGAATGCACCATCAACGGCATTGGCGAACGGGCCGGCAATGCGGCCCTGGAAGAATTGGTGATGGCGCTGCACGTGCGTCGTCAGTACTTCAATCCTTTCTTGGGTCGTCCTGCCGAGTCGGAAGCGCCCCTCACCAACATCGACACCCGCCAGATCTACAAGACCTCCCGCATGGTCTCCAACTTGACGGGCATGTTTGTGCAGCCCAACAAAGCGATCGTGGGTGCCAATGCCTTTGCCCATGAGTCTGGTATCCACCAAGATGGCGTCCTGAAGCATAAGCTCACCTACGAAATCATGGATGCCCAGTCCATTGGGCTCACCGACAACCAAATTGTCTTAGGCAAGCATTCCGGGCGCAATGCCTTCCGCACCCGTCTCAAGGAGCTGGGCTTTGAATTGGGCGATCAGGAACTCAATCGCGCCTTCCTCCGCTTTAAAGAGTTGGCGGACAAGAAGAAGGAGATCACCGATTGGGATCTGGAAGCGATCGTCAACGATGAAATTCAACATACCCCAGCGCGCTACCAGCTTGAGCACCTGCAGGTGTCCTGCGGCGACCATTCTAAGCCCACCGCCACGGTCACCCTGTTGACCCCCGATGGTCAAGAGCTCACCGATGCGGCGATTGGCACGGGGCCCGTAGACGCGGTCTATCGCGCCATCAACCGGGTCATCGACCTGCCCAATGAGCTGATTGAGTTCTCCGTGCAGTCGGTAACCGCAGGCATTGATGCCATTGGGGAAGTGACGGTGCGGGTGCGCCATGAGGATCGGATTTTCTCCGGCCACTCCGCCAACACCGACATTGTGGTAGCCTCTGCCCATGCCTACGTAAATGCCCTGAACCGCTTGTCCTTTGTGCTGGAACAGGGGCGATCGCTCCATCCCCAGCATCCTGTGACTGAAGCGGTTGCCCAGGCCTAATCGCTCCCTTCTCTAAGCGTGCAAGCAGACCTTGAGCTCATCCTGGGTCTGCTTGCCCTGTTTTCTGTCTTGATCAGGGTAGCCTCATCACGGCAGAAAACAGGTATGTCTACTGTTTATTCTTGGATCAGTTATTTTTTGCCAGAAAAAATACTGAAGCTTTTAAAAGTACGTAGTATTCGGCACCTTGATTTATGCGGGCAATACTGAGCGATCGCCTCCTATCGATACACAAGGATGATGTTCCCCGGTTCAAAAAAGGGGGGTCAACCGTCCGCAATACTTTCTTTTGGGCGCTCCGCTCCATTGCCGGCTCTGCCCCCCGCGATCGCGATTGGGAGTTTGAGGCAGAGGTCTGGATTGCCCTAGGTCGGCTGCTGATCAGCTTCAGCGAGTCTGGCTATTTGCCGCTGTCGGAAACCATGCTGGAGTTTGATGACGAGGTTGACATTCCAGATGTTTTACGCAGTGCTTCGATTCGCCGCTGAGATTCTCAGTTTTATGAAGTGTGAGTAAAGTTCTCACGCAAATTCACTAAAGGTCAAAAAAAAGACTTACCCCAGAGAATCGAAGTTGATATGGTGAAGAAGTCAGGCACGACTTCTGCGTCGCCCCCACCCCAGCGCAGAATGGTCGATTGAACGGATCAACTTAGGATGTCGTGCAGAAGACGCTCTGAACTCACCATTCATCTTCATTAACACGCTGAATACACCAATCTAACGGGCTGTTGATAGGCATAGGACTTTCCATGAGGTCATGCGCTAACTCCCAGGCCATAGTGCTAGGGGCATAACCTAGGAAAACAAACAACCCGGTCAAGAAGAGCCTCTATATATTCAAGCTACGCCTCACGCACTAAGCGAAAAAACACTGAGATACAGACTGCATTCAGGAGACACCATGAAGTTCACAGCATTTCTACCGTCCTTGTTGGCTGCTAGTAGCGTAGCGATCGCCACAGCTCTACCTGCTACGGCTGCAACCCTAGTTCCCGGATCAACGGATACCTATCAGTTTGAAAATACCTTTCCAACCACAGATAGCAATCTCGCCGGGGATTCCTTCGTAGATGCATTTCGCTTTCGAGTCACCTCTCCTTCAGAAGGCAGTGTTCTCTTTAGATTTTCAGTTCTCCCGACGACCGGCGTGAACTACTTTGTCAGCCAGATTTACTTCAACTACTTCAACCCAGATGCCACATCGCCTATCCTCTCTAACCCTGTGATTGGAGTCAACAATATTGGGGTTGTCAACTTCCAGGAAACCTCTGGCAACTTGTCTCAGGGTGACGATCCAGGTGTTGGCTTCCTGGCTGAAAACACTTTCTTCAGCGCAGGAGTCAGCTCCGGCAACACAGGTAACCGCTTAAGTGGTGGCGAAACCCTCGGCATTCGCTTCACGGGAGATTTGGCAACAGTTCTGGCAGCCCTAGCGTCCAATACCCTGAGAATTGGGCTAGATGTGCAAGGATTTCCTGATGGCAGTGATTCGTTTGTAAGTGGCCCATCCTCTGTGGAACCAGAGCCCATCGTTGAAGAGCCCATCGTCGAGGAGCCGGTTGTTGGTGAACCCATCGTCGAGGAGCCAGTTGTCAGCCAACCTCCGATTGTCAGCCAACCTCCCATTGAAGAAGTACCGGAACCCATGACCCTGGTAGGTACGGGTCTGGCAATTGGCTTTGGCGCATGGTTCAAGCGCCGCCAGCGCAATGCCTAGATTCGCTTGACGTAGGGTTTGGATACAGACCATCCAAACCCTGAAACCAAGGATTACCATGCATCATCTTCCTAGGGTATCTCCAACATCTATCCAGCAGCCTGAGTTTTGGCTCATGGGCTTATCAGGCTGCCTTGCGGCTATTTTGCTCACGCTGACGTGGCGCGTAGATGAATCCGATCATGTCGGCATGATGATTCTTTTCTACATGGCGATCGCTTCTCTGATTCAAGATCGGCGTGGGCAATTGTGCCTGCAGTCCAGCCTAGGCGCTACTCTGCTGGGGAGTGGGCTCGTGGGCTGGACGTTGGTCTACAGTCTTTCCATGCCTGAGCAGTTCAATAGCTTTGTGCGTATTGCTCCCTTTATAGCTGGGCTGGGCTTAGCACTGCTGGCGGCTGGTTTTGCTGGGCTGCGGCAGTTTTGGCGAGAGTTAACTATCCTCTTTTTTCTGGGCGTTCCGAGAGTTCTGATCTCCTTAGCCGTTGATATCTCTCCCCTAACAGCCAAGTTTTCGGCATTCCTGCTCTGGTATGCCGGCTTTGACGTAACTCGTGATACCGTCTTTGTGCGGTTGCCGGGGGGCGCAGTTCAGGTCTACGAAGGTTGTTCTGGTCTAGAAGCCATGACCTATCTGTTGGGGCTAGCGGTGGTGTTTATGATGATGTTTCCGCTATCACGACCGAAGAAACTTGTGACGCCCATGGTGGCGATCGCCCTGGGTTTTGTCGTCAATGCTATTCGAGTGTCGCTGATGGCCGTACTTGCCGCCGCCAATAACAAGCCAGCGTTTGACTATTGGCATGAGGGCACCGGATCACTGATCTTTGCGATCACCTCTGTTGTCCTATTTGGCGCTTTCTGTCTACTGCTATTGCGTCGTGACCGTCCAGATACAGCTCTCCCAACACAGTTTTGATGTCTATTTTGGCGTGGAAGTCACTGAGGATAGCCGGGCTTGCGCTGCTGTGCGGCGGTGCAGCAGTGGTTTTAGGGCGGGTGATCCTGGCTCCCGATTCCCAGTATGCGCCGGCCACATCCTACGAGTTTCCTGATGTCGTTCCTGGAGACCATGGGGATTGGCAGGCTACATCGTCTATCTCCACCCTGCCGGACGTAGACTTTTTAATGGCAACTGCCCAGTATGACTATCGCCAGGGCGATCGCTCTCTGATGGTCGATGCTTGGTATTTAACATCCACGGATGGTGATGTGGCCACGCTCCTAGCCACCCATTCTCCCCACCTTGCCCATCTCACCCTGCAGCCCCACCAGGATGGGGTGAATAGGTATGCGATCGCCACAACGCCTGCTCAAGAAACGCTGTATCTTACAGCCTGTATTGCCGTCAATGGCGACAGCACCGTAACGGCTGAGCAATTTCAAGACACTCGCCGCCTCAGTCGCCTGTCATTTGCACAGATTCTAGAATGGTTGATTGGACAGCGACGCATTGAAGACTATCGTTGTCTATGGACGCTATTGTCGATGGATACATCTCCAGCGACCCAGATCCAGGATCAAGCTGTACTTCAAGCCGCATGGCAATCATGGCACGCTTGGTGGGTTGCTCACTACCCAACGCGGTAACCTAGGGCAGTGCTCCATGAACTCATCCGTTATCGTTTATCCCTTCAACAATCTATGACCCCTTCTAGTGATGATTTACCTCAAATTATTGAGGGAATGCGCCAGTTTAATCTCAGTGTCTCGAAGTCGATTGCACCGTTTCGCTGGGTCGGCTATGGTTTGCTCGTGCTGGCATTTTTGAGTTGGGTTGCATTCCTAACGCCGCTGACCTTCATGAATCCAACCTGGGAATTCCAGGCGATCGGTGGTCTTGTAGAGCGGGTTCCGGTGTTGCTACTAGCCTTCTTGCTGATCTTTTTTGGTGGAATGAGTTTCCGTAAACCCTGGGAACGTCCGATTATTCAAGGGTTGTCATGGCTGTGTTTAGTATTAGGGATTCTATTTTTTCTGATGACGCCCTTGGGTATTGTGAACACGTTTCGTATCAACCACCAAAATGCAGTGACGGCTACGGCGGAATACGATCGCCAGCTTGCGGAGGCAGCCAATCTGGAGGAACAGTTAGATCAGGCCAGCACCGCAGATATTCTGGCGTTTCTAGAATCCCAGGGGGCATCGGTTAATCTAGATGATCCAGATCAGATTAAAGAGATTCTGCGGGATGAGATTAATTCTGGACGCGCTAGCCTAACGGAGGAGTACAACACACTGCGGGCTAACCAACAGTTAGCGCTCTTTAAAAATTCTGTGCAGTGGAACTTGGGAGCCCTATTGTCGGGAACGTTGCTGGTTTATATTTGGCGAGCAACAACTTGGGCGCGGCGCAAGGATGAGACGAGCTAGGGATGTCCTGCTAGACCGGCTTCAGGTCACCTAGTGGAGATGGGCTGCCAAGATTCGATCGCTTGATCTGGTAGTGGAGAAATACCTCGTCAGCGATCGCTTCCACGGATAACAAGGCCAATCTGGGAGCGATCGCTTGGGCATAGCCGCTGCCGTCTAGGGGGGTGGGGGCACAACGGCCGCCCAGCAACAGGGGGCAAACGGTCAACCAAAGATCGTCCACGAGATCGGCGGCGAGGAGAGATGAGACGAGCTGGCCACCACCGCCCACCACGAGGTGCTGGATGCCCTGGGCCCTAATTAAGGCGATCGCTTGCCGGAGATCCAACGGGGTAGCTGGATCGGGACTGGCGATGACGAGATGCTCAAATTCAGGGCGATCGCGCCACTGATCGGCTGCGGTAGCGCTAGTCAACAGCCAGCGTGTCACGGGCTGGGAGAAGAAGCGATCGCTGGGGTTCAACTGTCCCGATGCCGAGCAGACAATCTGCACGGGCTGGGAGGGCTGCCCCCGCTCCCGCCGCTGGGCCACTAGATGGGGTTGGCGGATCAGCAAGGTGGTGCCGTAGGAACGCAGGGTGCCCGCACCGATCAACACGGCATCGGCTTCAGCCCAGCGAGCTTCTAGGTGAAGGCGATCGCGTTCTGAGCCAAAGCGGGCCGGCGATCGCTGATCATCGGCAATTTTCCCATCGGCACTCATGGCTAGGACGACGGTGACTTGCAGTAACCTAGACAATCCCTAGACCACCTCGGAGGACTTCTTCGGGGCGGGCTGAGCCTGCGGCTGGAACTGGAAGAGGGAGTAGACCACATTCCGACGAATGGAGGTCATCATCTCTAGGAACAGCTCATAGCCCTCGCTCTTATATTCAATCAACGGATCTTTTTGTCCGTAGCCGCGCAGACCCACCGACTCTCGCAGGGCATCCATTTGCTGCAAATGCTCCCGCCAGAGGGTGTCAATTTGCTGCAGGATGAAGAAGCGCTCCGCTTGGCGCATCAGACCGGGCTGAATTTGATCCACCTGGGCTTCCTTCATATCGTAGGCGATGCGCACCTGTTCATGGAGGAAGGTCTTCATTTCGCCCATGGATAGATCGTCAATCTGTTCTGGCTCCAGATCCGCCAGCAGATAGACAAACTCTTTGGACTTGTTCACCAGGCTTTGCAGATCCCACTCTTCCGGCGGTAGATCCGGGTTGATGTAGGCATCGACAATGTCATCCATGGTGCGCTCAGCGTATTTAATCACCTGTTCCTTCAGGTCTTGCCCTTCTAGCACCCGTCGCCGCTCGGCATAGATGGCCCGCCGCTGGTTGTTCATCACTTCGTCATATTCAAAGACCTGCTTCCGGATGTCGTAGTAGTAGGTCTCAACCTTTTTCTGGGCTCCTTCCAGCGATCGCGTCAACATCCCCGACTCAATGGGCATATCTTCTTCAACTCGGAAGGCATTCATCAACACGGCAACGCGATCGCCCCCGAAAATGCGCAGCAGGTTATCTTGCAAACTGAGGAAAAACTTGGTGGAACCAGGGTCACCCTGCCGTCCAGCCCGACCGCGCAACTGGTTATCAATCCGGCGCGACTCGTGGCGCTCTGTGCCAATTACGTGCAGACCACCGAGGCTAATCACCTCATCATGTTCTGCATGGGTGAAGCGCTCATACTCCAAACGCACTAGGTTGCAGGCGTCCCGCATCTTCAGCAGCACCGCATCGTCCGTAGGCGCTTTTTCGGCCGCCGTGGCGATGATGTCTTCCGCCTTGAGTTCAGAGAGCGATCGCTCGCCGTAGGTGGCCACGGCAAAATCCACAGCCTCTCGCAGGGTCGATTCCGCTTCCTTCGAAAGGTCAGTGGGGAAAATTTGGGGCGAGGCCTTCCAAGTTTTGGCCTTCTTGCCTGGCGTAAAACCCTGCCCCTTGCCCCGACCGCCGGCCATCACCTTGGTCACCGATACGGTGTCTTCGTTCTCAGGCTGGACAATCCGGGGCATGAAATATTCCCGCACCTTCAGCCGAGACATGTAGTCCGCGTTCCCACCCAGGATGATGTCCGTGCCGCGCCCCGCCATGTTGGTGGCGATGGTGACGGTGCCCTTACGTCCAGCCTGAGCCACAATTTCTGACTCTCGCTCAACGTTCTCCGGCTTGGCATTCAGCAAACTGTGGGGAACGCTTTGCTCAGACAGCAGCTTGGATAGAACCTCCGATTTTTCCACACTGGTGGTTCCCACCAACACCGGCCGTCCTTGCTCGTGCATCTCCGCACATTCCAGGGCGATCGCCTGCCACTTGGCATCTTCGGTTTTGTAGACCACGTCCGATAGATCTTGGCGGCGGGTGGGACGATTGGTGGGAATAATCGTCACTTCTAGGTTGTAGATTTTTTCAAATTCGGCTTCTTCCGTCTTCGCCGTACCGGTCATGCCCGCCAGCTTGGGATAGAGCAGGAAGAAGTTTTGGTAGGTAATGGTGGCGAGGGTTTGGGTTTCCGGCTGAATTTCCACCCCTTCCTTGGCTTCGATGGCTTGGTGTAGACCATCGCTCCAGCGCCGTCCCGGCATCACCCGTCCGGTAAACTCATCCACGATTACGATTTCGCCATCGCGGACGATGTAGTTCACATCTTTGGTGAACAGTTCATTGGCCTTGATGGCATTGAAAATATAGTGAGCCCAAGGGTTGTCTGGATCAAAGAGATCCTTCACCTCCAGCATATTTTCCGCTTCAATGAAGCCTTCGTCTGACAGGAGGACGTTGCGCGCCTTTTCGTCTACTTCGTAGTACCATTCGGTGCGTTCTTGGGCACTTTGAGATTCGCGGAAACATTGGGCGGCCTGATCGCGATCGCCCTCACTTTGCAACAGCTCTGCTTGGGCCTGCTTTTGTTCTACTTCCCGGAGGGCAGCCTGCTTGGAGCGCCAAAAATGACTGGCTACCTCAGCTGCCTTGATGTATTTCTCGCTGGGGCGTTCCACCTGCCCAGAAATAATCAGCGGCGTGCGGGCTTCGTCAATCAGCACCGAGTCCACTTCATCGATGATGCAATAGTTAAACGGCCGCTGCACCACGTCGGCCATGGCTGTGGCCATGTTGTCTCGTAGATAGTCGAACCCCAGCTCACTGTTGGTGCCGTAGGTGATATCGCAGGCGTAGTTCTGCTTCCGCTCCGTTGGGCTCATGCCCTGCTGAATCAGCCCCACGGAGAGGCCTAAAAATCGGTGTACCTGCCCCATCCACTCCGCGTCCCGGCGGGCTAGGTAGTCGTTCACCGTGATCACGTGAACGCCTTTACCCTCTAGGGCATTCAGGTAGGCTGGCAGGGTGGAGACTAGGGTTTTGCCTTCCCCGGTCTTCATCTCGGCAATTTGCCCATCATGCAGCACCATCCCACCAATCAACTGCACGTCGAAGTGGCGCATACCCAACACGCGCCGTCCCGCTTCCCGCACAACGGCAAAGGCTTCTGGCAGTAACGCATCAAGGGTCTCGCCCTTTTCAATCCGCTGCCGAAACTCGCCAGTTTTGGCCTTGAGATCGTCATCCGACAGAACTTGGATCTCTTCTTCTAGCAAATTGATGTCAACAACATCAGGCTGGTATTTTTTCAGCTTGCGTGCGTTGGGGTCGCCTAGCAGTTTCTTGAGCATGGTGGGGATGAGTATATAAAGACGGTCGGCAGGAGGATAGCAGTTTTCAATAACTGGATGGCTGGGGCGATCGCAGCCAGGATGACCTGACCTACAAAGGGGCGATCGCTGGGCGCAAAAATATCCATCAACGTAGTGCCTCGGCTGAAAACCGAAGTATCTTCATACTATCACTTGCCTTAGACGGCGGCAGTGCGGTTAACCCCGCCTCGCCATCATTGCCATTCGGCGGTGAGCTGGCGATAGTTATAGTCTTCAGCGCCAATGTGGCAGGCAGTACAACTGTTGGCGGTGACGGGGGCAGAGAACTCCACTTGAGGGTGGAGAGCGGCAAAGTAGCGGGATGTATCGAGTCTATAGGGGACTGTTTCTCGCTCCCGCAGGGGCCGGGAGAAGTCGCGTAGATATTCCCAGATCTGGACGGTTTGGGTGGGCAACCGCTGGGGTAGAATCACGCCATAGTGCTGTGGATCCTGCAGAAGCTGCCGCCAGGTTTCATCGGGCATAACGGCGGGGGGCAGGGGCAAGTGGCAACCGGCACAGGTTTCCAGATAGCGCTGTTGCCCTAGGTGGTAGTCTTCCGGCACCGGATCGACGGTGCCAATGCTGGGACGCTCGGGTAGGGCGAGGGGAGCGGTCTGGGTGTCAGACTGAGCGATCGCTTGCGGGCTAGAGGCTAGGGCAGGATGAGTCTGCGCCAATCCTAGACCAAGCATGATGCTCAACAAACCCACGAGCATGACCACAATGATGCGGGGCGATCGCCCCTGAAATGGCGGAGAAGAATCAAAACGGGCCATAGATGACAGACACTAGGAATCAACAGAGGAGCACCCCATGGGTCGCAAGATTCAGGACTTGTTGACCTAGGGTTGACAAGTCTCCCACTCCCACCACAGCATATCAGGCAAGACTCCCATCCGCCCATCGGGGGATAGGCACCTCTTCACTGGGGGTGGTTGATCATCGGGATGCTCTAGGGACGACGCTTGGTGTACCTAGATGCAGGCCTAGACGCAGACGAGGAGCCGTGGTTTCCCTGGGGGCGATCGCCTATCTGCACCCGTTAGAATCTATCCGATGGGACGATGAGTACCCTCTTGTTCATTATTAACCTTGTTAAATCATCTATGGATTGTCGTCATATTCAGGCTCGGGTGTACGATGACCGCGGTCAGGGTCATGCCTTGGTGCAGGATCTTGACCTTCAGCAGGTGCAAACCTTGTTTCGCCGCACGGCCTTTTGGGCCCAGGATCGCAGCGTAGAGGAATGGGCGATCGCCTTGGACAACAGCCGCCCCATTGCCACGCTCTGGGACAGTGATCGCTTAATTGGCTTTGCCCGAGCCACCTCCGACGGCATCTACCGCGCCACCATTTGGGACGTGGTGGTGCATGGCGATTATCAAGGAGCTGGGCTGGGGCGCAAGCTGGTGGAAACCGTGCTCACCCATCCCCACGTAAACCGCGTGGAGCGGGTGTACCTGATGACGACTCACCAGCAGCAGTTTTACGAGCGCATCGGGTTTGCAGAAAACCAAACCACCACCATGGTGCTGCACAACCAGAGAATTGAAGCGGATGCCCTCACCGCTTGGAGCCTAGAGACGCTCTAAGCTCCAAGACTAAGCTCCAAGGCGGGAGACGGCCCTAATTCAGCACCCAGTTCACCAAGGTGCGCACCGCAAAGCCGGTGCCGCCGGGGTTGTTGTAGCCATCTTCCTTCTCTGTCCACACCGGGCCGGCCACATCGAGGTGGGCCCAGGGTGTTGTGGTGACAAACTGTTTGAGGAACAGCGCCGCCGTAATCGCTCCGCCAGCTCGGGGGCCGGTGTTTTTCATGTCGGCCACAACCGACTTGAGCCCATCGAAGTATTTTTCCTCCATGGGCAGCCGCCAGACCTTTTCGCCGGCTTGGTGGGCAGCCTGGGTCAACTCCTGGGCGATCGCATCCTGGTCACTCCAAAGCCCGGCCACGTCATCCCCAAGGGCGACGATGCAGGCTCCGGTGAGGGTGGCTAGATCCACCATGGCGTCTACGCCTAGCTTGTCGGTATAGACCAGGGCATCGGCGAGGGTGAGGCGGCCTTCCGCGTCGGTGTTGTTGACTTCAATGGTTTTGCCGTTGGACGCGGTCAAAATATCACCGGGGTGCATGGCCCGGCCGCTGATCATATTTTCCGTGGCGGCGCTGATGAAGTGAACCTCCACATCGGGCTTCAGGAGAGCGATCGCCTTGGCAGCTCCCAGGGTGGCAGCGGCACCGCCCATATCGGTTTTCATCATCTCGATGCCGCTGCCCGAGGGTTTGATGTTCAGCCCACCGGAATCGAAGGTGAGCCCTTTGCCAATAATCGCCAACTTACGCCGAGGGGTGCCGCTGGGGCGATAGGTGAGGTGAATAAATTTGGGCGGCAGGTCAGAGGCTTGGGCCACGCCTAGAAATGCTCCCATGCCTAGCTGTTCACAATCCTCTTTCTCTAGGATTTTCAGGTCTAGACCATGGTCTTGGGCGATCGCTTGGGCCGTCTCTGCCAGGGTAATGGGCGTCACCACATTGGCCGGAGCTGACACCAGTTCACGGGCCAGGATCACCCCTTGGCAGATCGTTTGGGCACGGGCGATCGCGGCTGCTTGTCCTGCCAGACCCAGTAAATCAACCCGCTTGAGTTTCAAGTCTGCGCCATCGGACGACGACTTGAAGCGGATATCCTGGTTGGCCGCTAGCTCCATGCCTTCGGTGATCGCCTGGGCCGATGCCGCCGGATCACCCTGGCATACCGGAAAACTCAACCCTAGGGTTTGACATTTTTCGCGCTTCGCCACCCGCAGAGCACTAGCCGCACCCCGCCGCAGATGATCCAGCGAGAGGGCATCTGTTTTGCCTAAGCCAATCACCGCTACCTTGCGGATGGCGCTTTGCCCACCCACCCGCGCAACGGCACTGCTGCCCAGCTTGCCCTTAAACTCGCTTTCCTCAATCAACTCCGCCAATGCGCCTTCCAGCACATGATCAAGAGCAATCAGGTCGTCATTAAGGGCGATCGCTTCTTCAGCAAGGCCAATGGCTAGGCAATCGCCCGCCCAGTCTACTCTTGATGTCTCTATACCTTGAAGATCCATAACTATTTGCACACTACAACACAACTGATCGGGCCGAGGTTCAAGCCCTCATCTTTCGCCACAATAAACGCTAGAAGCGCCTCACGACTCTGGTAGAGTCTTCTAGGTGGGGAGTAAGGTCATAGAACAATGAAGAGACGACGTGAATGCCGACTGACCCCACTCCCCAGGTATCCCCATGGAGAACTATTCCCACAGGAATCCGTGTCTTCAGTATTGCCTAGTTTTCATGAGAAATTTGGGGCGGCTATCCGAATTCTTGCTGCGGCTTGGTCGTGGTGGCACCGCACGTCAAGGCTAGAGGTGTCTCATCCTATTTATGGGGGCGATCGCAACGGTACCTTAGGTCAATGCAATACCCAAGAGGTGACGAATCTTACATTTCCATTGCCTAGAGTTTGAGATGGTTCTGAATAGGGTTGGGCAGGGATCGCCCTATCAAGCTCAAACAATGAACCATCAGGAATCGGCCAACGTCTAACATCATGCCAGGAATCTACAGTGTTTCTAGGTCTATGAATAAAAATGATCTAACTTAGGCATAGTGGGGGCAAGCTGATCGAAGCGGTGGCTTCTGGTTACACCCAACAACAAGCGGGCCTGACCGCATCCCCATGACCATCCCCATCCATCCTGTCAAAGTCGTCATCGTTCATAGCGCTGTTTATCCTTAAGTTGATTGTCGTCTTGGGCATAGACCCTTTAGGCATAGACCATGGTTCTCATCCTGGCCACACATCTAGGTTTTGCTGCATCTACAATGTCTCCCTCATCTACTGTAGGTATCACATAGGTATCTAAGGGAGGCACATTTACGTCAACCTCCGCCCCGATTGTTGATGGAGGGACGATGGCGATCGCCCCTTTCTTGGCTTAGGTATACAGGGCCAGCCTACGGTTTAGACCACTTACTCCTGATGCATCCTGAATGATGAATGACATAAACCGTGATACCCAGGGCCTGGTGCAGGTGTTGCCCTTGTCTGCAGGATTAATGGATCAACTGCGCACCCAGTTTGCAGATGGACAGATTGACCCTGCAGGTGGGGCCATTGACTCAGAACTTTACGCCACCATCATTCACCATCAGTCTCAGCTGATGCGGCTGATCAACTCCTTGCCGGGCATGATCTTCACCGCCAATCCCGATCCAGAGTGGTCAATTACCTACCTGAGTGACGGTTGCCATGGGCTCTTGGGCTATCACAGCCATGAACTGATCGGCAGCGATCGCCTCCTGTCCTACACCGACATCACCCATGAGGCGGATCTCCCCCATGTCTTTGAGACCATCAACCAAGCGATCGCCCAGCACCAACCCTATGTGATGGACTATCGCGTACGCACCCGATCGGGGGCCACCAAGTGGCTGTGGGAACAGGGCTATGGGCTCTATGACGACCAGGGGCAAGTGCTGGGGCTAGAAGGGTTTATCACCGACATTAGTGTCCAGAAGCAGGCGGAACAGGCGCTACGGGATCAATCTCAGTTGCTGAAGCTGATTTTGGATCATGTGCCCCAGTATATTTTCTGGAAAGATCGACAGTCGGTCTATCAAGGGGTGAACCAGGCCTGGGCAGATCATTTAGGGTTGACGAGTCCAGATGCGGTGGTGGGCAAAACCGATGCCGATTTTTGGGATGCCGATACGGCGGCGGATCATCGTCAGCGCGATCGCGTGGTCATGGAGCGCGATCGCGCCCAGTTCCACCTTGTCCATAAGGAATGCCTGCCCAACGGACAAGAGCGCTGGAAAGACGTCAGCCGCATCCCCATGCACGACGACGCGGGCAACGTGGTGGGCATCCTCGGCACCTTTGAAGACATCACCGATCGCATCCAGGCCGATGAATTGCTGCGGGAGAGTGAACGGCGCTATCGATTACTCGCCGAACATTCCACCGACCTCATTTCTCGCCATACCCTCAACGGCGTGTATCTCTACGCATCCCCAGCAGCTCAGCGGCTCTTGGGCTACCATCCCCATGAACTACTGGGCAGGCAGGTGCATCACTTGGTGCATCCTCTGGATCAACCCACGTTCACCCAACTGCACCAGCGTTTGCTCACCGATACCACCTGCAAGCATGAACGCCTCACCTATCGCATCCGCTGTCAAGATGGCAGCTATTGCTGGTTTGAAACCACCAGCGAGGTAATTCGCGATCGCACCGGCATGGTGCAGGAAATTATCGCCATCTCCCGCGATGTCACCGAACGGCAGCAGGCCGCGATTTGGCTCGATCACCAAAAACAGGTGCTGGAGATGATTGCCACCGATCGCCCCCTCACGGAAACCCTAACGGTGTTGGTTCATGCCATTGAACAGCAGTCGAAGGGTATGGTGGGCTCCATTTTGCTCGCGGATCTTGAGCAGCAGGCACTCTACACGGGTGCAGCTCCCAGCTTGCCCGCCGACTACTGCGATCGCATTAATGGTCTGGCGATCGCTCCCAACATGGGCGGCTGTGGCACCGCGGCCTATCGTCGTCAGCGGGTGGTGGTGCAGGATACCTATACCGATCCCCTGTGGCAAAACTTTCGCGACCTGGCCCGGCAGTATCGGCTGCGATCCTGTTGGTCAAGTCCAATTTTGTCGTCCCAAGGCCAGGTGCTGGGCGCTTTTGCCCTCTATGCCCACGAGATGCGATCGCCCCAGGATGAAGACTGGCATCGCATTGACACCGCGACTCAACTAGCTGGGATTGCCATTGCCCGCAAGCAAATGGACGAACGGCTACGACAAACGGAAACCAAGTATCGCAGCATTTTTGAGAATGCTGTGGAAGGTATTTTCCAAACCACCGCCGATGGGCATTATGTGACCGTCAACCCCATGCTGTCCCGCATCTATGGCTATGAGTCGCCGGAGCAACTGATGGCAGAACTCACCAACATTCGCCAGCAGCTCTACGTCAACATGGTGCGCCGGGATGAGTTTGAGCACTTGATGCAGGTGGAAGGCACGGTGTGGGGCTTTGAGTCCCAGGTGTATCGCAAAGATGGCAGCATTATTTGGATCTCGGAATGTGCTCGGGCAATCTACGACGAAGCCGGCACCGTCATTCGTTATGAAGGTACGGTGGAAGACATCACCCAGCGCAAGCTGCAAGAAGCAGAACTCCTTAAGCACGATCGCCTCATGGAAGGCGTGGCCACCGCCAGCCACCATCTGCTCACCAGTTCAGATTTCAACAGCACCCTGCAAATCGTGCTGAAAATTTTGGGCCAGGCCGTGGAAGCCGATCGCACCTATATTTACGAAAATCATCCCCATCCCGAAACCGGCGAACTCTGCATGAGTATGCGGTTTGAATGGGTTAGCCCTGGTGCCAAACCCAGCATTCACCAAGATCACTGGCAAAATCAGTGCTACAACAACTATGGTCTAGAGCGCTGGTACACCACCTTTTGCCAAGGGCAGCCCATTCATGGTGCCGTCACAGACTTTCCCGAATCAGAACAGGCCTTACTCAACCGCGATCGCATTCGGGCCTTGATTATGTTCCCAATTGTGATCGACGATCACCTCTGGGGCTATATCGGCTTTGATGATTGCCACCGCGATCGCCAATGGACACCCAGCGAAGCCTCGATCCTGTCTACCATTGCCGCCAGCCTCAGCGGAGCGTTCAAGCGTCAGCAGACCGAAGCGCAAATGCGCTACCAAGCCTTCCACGACGCCCTCACCGGTTTGCCTAACCGAAATCGCTTTGAGCAATGTTTACCAGAAGCGATCGCCGCCGCTCAGCAAAGCAACACCCTCGTGGCGGTGGCCTTTCTTGACCTGGATCGCTTCAAAATTATCAACGATACCCTCGGCCATGCCACCGGCGACCAGCTTTTACAGCAGGTGACCCAGCGCTTACAGGCCTGCCTCAGTGAGGATCAGGTGATGGCCCGTTGGGGGGGCGATGAGTTTACCCTGCTCTTGCCCCATCTGCAATCTGCCCAGACTGCTGCAGACACCGCAGGACGGATCACGGCCGCCCTCAGACCCGCGTTTTACATCAACGGCCAAGAACTACATATCAGCATCAGCATTGGCATTGCCATGTATCCCCAAGATGGGCAGGATCTAGAAACCCTGCTGAAAAATGCTGACGCGGCCCTCTATCGAGTCAAAGACCAAGGGCGGGATCACTACCAGTTTTACACCGCCACCATCCACTCCCAGGCCTCCGAGCGGCTGATTCTCAATAATCATCTCTACCATGCCCTAGAGCGTCAGGAATTTGTGGTGCATTATCAACCCCAAGTGGAAGCCCACACGGGGCGGATCACCCAAGTGGAAGCACTGCTGCGATGGCAGCATTCGTCGTTAGGCTTGATTGCCCCCCAAACCTTCATTAGCTTGGCAGAAGATAATGGACTGATTGTGCCGATTGGGGAATGGGTCTTGCGCGCCGCTTGCCAACAGAGCCAGCGCTGGTCTGAACTAGGACTGCCACCCATCCCGATCGCCGTCAATCTTTCAGCCCGCCAGTTTCAGGCCCCCGGGCTACCGCAAGCGATCGCCACCATTCTCCATGAAACCGGCGTAGACCCCAATTTGCTGGAGCTAGAAATCACGGAAACGGCCGTGATGGACAACTTAGACTACACGTCGCAAACCTTGCATCACCTGCGGCGGATGGGGGTACGCATTGCCCTGGATGACTTTGGCAGTGGTCACTCGTCTCTCAACTATCTGCGGCATTTCCCTCTGCAAAGCCTCAAAATCGATCGCGCCTTTGTGAAGGATATTGCCACCAATGCCAGCGATGAGGCGATCATTGCCGCCATTGTCACCCTGGGTAAGGGACTGAACTTAACGGTGGTGGCCGAAGGCGTCGAAACCAGCGATCAAATGGAAAAACTGCGATCGCTTCACTGTGACATCATGCAAGGCTATTGGTTTAGCCCACCCCTAGCTGCCGACGAACTCACCCACCTGCTGGCGCAGCAAGCCCCGTCATCCAACGAACCATCATCGAGCGATCAGGGTTGAGACGGGCGATCGCCCTTGTGTCATGCCAGTAGGATGCTGTTAGGCGAAGTCGTAACGCATCGTGTGGCACACCGTCTCGCTAAAACTGCCGCAGGAAGCGCAGATCACTGGTGTAAAGACGGCGAATATCGTCAATCCGATGCTGCACCATGGCAAACCGTTCTACGCCAAAGCCCGCCGCAAATCCCGTGTAGACCTCTGGGTCATAGCCCACCGACTTAAGCACATTGGGATCCACCATGCCGCAGCCCAAAACTTCCAGCCATTGTCCCTTCCACTGCACATCCACCTCCGCCGATGGCTCGGTGAAGGGGAAGAAGCTGGGACGGAAGCGAATGGGCAGATCGCCAAACATGGCTTCCAAAAATACCTTGATGGTGCCCTTGAGATCGGTGAATGTCAGTCCTTCATCAATGGCCAACAGCTCAATTTGATGGAACACCGCCGCGTGGGTTGCATCGACGGTATCCCGACGATACACGCGCCCCGGAGCCGCCACCCGAATCGGAGGATCATGCTCCTCCATATAGCGGATCTGCACCGATGAAGTGTGGGTGCGCAGCAGGTTGCCGTCGGGCAGATAGAAGGTGTCCTGCATATCGCGGGCAGGGTGATCCGCTGGGGTGTTGAGCGCCTCGAAGTTATAGTAGTCGGTTTCCATTTCGGGCCCTTGGGCCACGGTATAGCCTAGCCCCACCAAGACATCCAGCGATCGCTCGATGGTGCTCGACAAGGGATGGCTGTGCCCTTGGGGACGATAGACCCCCGGCATGGTTACATCTAAGGTCTCGGCGGCCAAACGCGCCTCAATGGCAGCAGCAGCCAGCGCCCCCCGCTTTTCATCCAGCGCCGTTTGCACGACCTGTTTCACCTCATTGGCCAAGGCTCCAATCTGAGGGCGATCGCTAGGATCAAGCTTACCCATCCCTCCCAACACCTTGGAGAGCTGACCCTTTTTGCCCAAATACTGAATGCGCAGCGGCTCCAACTGCTCCAGATTCTCGGCCTGGGCGATCGCTTGTTGGGCCTCCTGTTGCAATGCATTCAACTGAGATTCTAGATCGCGGGTGGTTGTGCTAGTCATGGATTAAAACTGCTAAGACCGGTGGTTTAGAGCTAGGTGCTAAGGGAACTCTGAAAGCGGCTGACTAGAGGATGGTTCCATGGTTCTGACCATAGTTCTGACCATGGCTCTAGATCGAAACCCTGTCATCCCACATGCTGATCTTACATGCTAAGATGCCCGCCACGTCAGGGATTGAACGCCCTTAGAAAATTGCCCCTCTTCAACTCTAACAGCAGTCTTGAGCAATGGCGATCGCCCCATCCCCATCCGCTGCCGTTTCAATCTGACCAATACCCCTACAATAAGGCCTGTGCCCCGTTCCACTCCCTGCCCATCGACCTGTCACCATGAATATTCTCATTAGCAACGACGACGGTATTTTTGCCCTGGGCATTCGCACCTTAGCCAACACCCTCGTGGCGGCTGGTCACACCGTGACCGTAGTCTGCCCCGATCGAGAGCGATCGGCCACCGGGCACGGCCTCACCCTACACAAACCCATCCGCGTTGAGCGGGTCGAATCTGTGTTCCATGATTCCATTCAAGCTTGGGCCTGTTCGGGTACGCCATCAGATTGTGTGAAGCTGGCCTTGGGCACCCTCCTGGATGCACCGCCAGATATCGTATGTTCAGGCATCAACCATGGCTCGAATCTGGGCACCGATATTCTCTATTCGGGCACCGTCTCCGCTGCTATGGAAGGCGTGATGGAAGGCATCCCCAGCGTAGCCTTTAGCCTCGCCAGCTTTTCCTCCCAAGACTTTCAGCCCGCCGCCAACTTTGCCAAAACCCTCCTGCATCACCTCAGCCAGCATCCTCTGCCCCACCTTATGTTGTTAAATGTCAACATTCCAGCGGTGCGCGAGACCGACATTGCTGGGGTCAAAATTACCCAACAAGGCATTCGCCGCTATACGGATTTGTTTGAACAACGCATCGATCCGCGCGGCAAGATCTACTATTGGTTGGCAGGTGAAGTGTTGGAGGAGGTTGATGATCCGTCCTTTAATCCTACTGTTAAACTAGAGGGTAAGCATCCTGAGGGCTTAGAGGTACCATTGGAGATTGTAGAAACGGATGTTCGAGCTATTCAACATCGCTACATTACAGTGACCCCCCTTCAATTTAACCTGACAAGTCCTTCAGGGCTGCAGACCTTGCAAGGTTGGCATACAGACTGGCTGACCTGCTAAGTTAAACTAAGGCGGGTAGAGATTAACCACCATCATCTACCAATGTTCACTTCGTAGGGTGATCGTTCAATATTTTCAGGGTAGCGCTGAAACCAAGCCATCGAGCATACTTCAATAGAGCCTAGGATCTAGGCTAAGCCTTACAGAGCAGGTTCAGAACTGCGTGTTCTGAGTTATGTGATTGTAAAAATTTCTACTTGGTTTCCGCATCCGCTAGAGTTCTGGGGTAAAACTGGCTATATTCGAAATGGTTTTAGCCACCTATCTCGGCTCACTGTCTATGATTCGATAGAACCTTGGCAAGGGATATTCATGTCTAACGCACAAGATCAATTCATTGTTCGTTTCTGGGGAGTGAGGGGCAGTATTGCATGTCCGGGGCCCGAGACTGTGCGCTACGGTGGAAACACCTCCTGTGTTGAGATGCAGGTCGCAGGACATCGCATCGTGTTTGATGGTGGAACAGGGCTGCGCGTTCTAGGGCAAGAGTTGATGTCCCAAATCCCGGTGGAAGGACACCTCTTTTTCACTCACTCTCATTGGGATCACATTCAAGGCTTTCCGTTTTTTACGCCAGCCTTTGTGAAAGGGAATCGTTTTAACATTTATGGAGCGGTGGCTCCCAATGGTTCAACCATTGAGCAGCGCTTGAATGACCAAATGCTCCACCCCAACTTCCCCGTGCCGCTACAGATTATGGGATCACAAATGTCGTTTTGTGATTTAGAGGTGGGTGAAGCGGTGCAGATTGGCGATGTTTTGGTGGAGAATGCTCTGCTCAATCATCCTGGGGAAGCAGTGGGCTATCGGGTCAACTGGAATGGCTACGCGGCAGCCTACATCACCGACACAGAGCATTACACCGATCGCTTAGATGAGAACGTCATGTGGCTGGCCCGCGATGCCGATGTGATGATCTACGACTCGACCTACACGGATGATGAATATTATTCAGAAAAGTCGAGCAAGGTCGGCTGGGGGCATTCCACCTGGCAAGAGGCGGTGAAGGTGGCAAAGGC
>RECH01000352.1 GCA_007694125.1 Leptolyngbya sp. DLM2.Bin15 | reverse complement strand
TCAGGTAGAGAAATTTCCCCCCCGGACTCCACCGCCCAAGGTCGCGCTGCAGGATGGGAAAGAAGGCGGAGGCAAAGCCTAGGGGCGAGGTGGTCAGGTGCAGTAAATCCGCCGTTCGCTGCTGTAGTGCCTGGGCGCGATCGCTGTCCTGAACGCCAAAAATAGCCTGGATGATCACCTGCAGGGAAATGCGCTGCATGGCGGGGCGAAGGGTGAAGACCTGATCCGCTGTCCAGGATTGAATCTCCTGCTCGGTGACCTGCTGAATCAACGCTCCATAGGCGCGCATCCGTTCCCCGTGGAAGGACGGCATCAATAACTGTCGCTGCCGCTGGTGGCGATCGCCGTCGAGTAACAGCAAGGAATGATCGCCCAGGGTAGGACGCAGAATACTGTTAGAGGAGCCCACCTGCACCTCTTCATAGCCCAGAGCAAAGACTTGCTCAATGGCCTCAGGGTGACTGAAAAAGACGAACGGAGCGTAGCGTCCGAAATCGAGCATGAAGCAATCGCCATACTGCTGAGCACAGTCCCGCAAAATGGAGATGGGGTCAACAATCCACCGCAGCAGGAGCAGGGATGGCTGGGTTTTGGGGCCGTTGGGGAGAGACATAGGTAAACCACCAGAAGGCTCTAGTTTTTATGCTCAGTGTAATCTCTAGATCAGCGATCGCTCTCGGATTCATCCATCAGTTGTCCAAAAGGCCATGGTTGCAAATAGATCCATCGGCCCTATCCCTGCTTCAGCCAAAACGGCCATAAAAAAAGGGGCACGATGGCCCCACCCTTCAACACATTGCAACCGCAACAGCGGAAGATTGAACAGACGTTCGGTCTTAGAACCGAGAATAGCGATCGCGGCTAGGTTTACGGCGGCGCTTCGATCGCGTCTGAAATGCTTTTGGTAGACCAGCGGTCATGCCCATTAACCCAAACAAAACCGGCGACCCCGACCGCTGACGGGCGATCGCCTCCGGTGTAGAGCGCCGCTGGAAGGCCTCTTGGGGTTGGCGGTTGGCATAGGCATCGTAGGCTGCCGAGGCCAAAGAGACGGCTCCAGCTAGGAAGAGTACCCCTAAGGCTGTAGGACTCTTGGCTGGCTCGTCGTTGATCTTGGTGTGGAACGAGGCATAGAGAAAATAGATGAACATCAGCGCCGAGACAATCAGCATGATGGCATTAATTCCAGGGCGATCGGCAAAGGTATAGATCGCGCCGCCGGTGGGGCCATCCATGGCTCCTTCAAACTCGGCCCAGGTTTGGAACGGGCTGGCTACAGCCAAGCCTTCAATCATCAACATAACAGTCTCCTCTGATCCAAGAACTAGTGACTGATAGGGGCTTCGGTACGTTCAGCAGCTTCGGGCACGATCATATATTCTGGGTAGCCAGAAACGCCGAAGTCACCGATATCCAACCCTTCAATTTCCTCCTCAGGCGGTACGCGCAGCAGGTTCATTTTTTTGAGCACCCAGCTCACGCCATACCCAGGAATCAACCCCAGCACAATGGTGCAGAGGAAGGTACCCAGCAACTGCCCACCAAAGTTAAGGGGAGGATAGTCTAGCACCTGGTAGCCGCTGGCCATGATGCCCACGGTCATTGCGCCCAACATGCCGCAATAGCCATGAACCGCAAAGGCACCCACGGCGTCATCAATGCCAATTTTCTCAATCCACTTGCCCACCCAGGGCATGGTGACCGCGCCGATGAAGGCAATCAGAATAATCAACGGTGGGGAGTATAGATCTAACCCAGCGCCCACGGAGATGATACCCGCCAGCCCACCGGAAATGGTGAAGAATGGATCGCCCTTAGAGCCTAGGTAAGCACCCACAATCCCCGCACAGAGCGCTAGGGTCGTATTGACGCCGATGGAGGCCAGGGTCAGAGGAGAGCCGTAGATCGTGGTTTCCACCGTTGCGCCAGGGCCAAAGATCACGCAGCCAGCCAGGAAGGCGTAGAAGCCGACAAAAATCAGCATCAGGCCCACCATGGTCAGGGGCAGATTGTGGGGACGAATATCGCGGGGGGTGCCGTTGGCGTCGTATTTACCAATCCGAGGGCCAAGGTTAATCAACACGCCTAGGGCGAAGAATCCCGACACGCCATGGACAACGGCGGAACAAGCAAAGTCGTGGTAGCCGATGGTGTTGAACCAGCCCCAGTAGTTCCAGCCCCATGAGCCTGCCACCACCCAGGTAAATCCTCCCAGGACAACAGCCAAGATCAGGTAAGCACCGAGGCGAATGCGCTCAATCACGGCTCCAGACATAATCGAGGCGGTGGTCATGGCAAACAAGCTGAAGGCAAACCAAAAGACCCCCGTGAGGTTATCCGAAATGTTGGGGCCCATCGCCGCTGACCATGGATAGGTGCTAGCCACAAAGTCCAACAGACCATCGCCATCTAGGGTGCCTAGGTTGGCGGGGAGTTCGCTAGTCCAAGGGCCCAGGATCGGCCCAAAGCGCGGGAAGATGGAGAACCCTGCATAAACCCACCAGCCAAAGAAGTAGAAGGATAGCCCCACGACGGATAGGGTGAGCAGGTTTTTGACCATGGTGGCCAACACGTTTTTGGTGCGAGCTGCACCGCCTTCGTAGGCAAGGAAGCCTGCGTGAATTGCGAGCATGAACACAGAGGCCCAGTAATAGTAGGACTCTGTGACAAAGGTTCCGAGAAATTCTGTTGCTTCAGGCGACATGAGTAACTCTCAGGTGGATAACACTCAATGGAATTCGTGAGTAAAAGGGCGATCGCTCTTTTTTATACCCGTCTTTGTGGGACTCATTTACCCCAGACAAGTAGGCATAAAAAGTCCTTGGCACTTGCGCTCAGGAGCTATCAAGTACCGAAGAACTGGGTCAGACGGAACGATGAGAAAATTGTTATGTCAAGTGTGCGATCGCTCTCCAAACAAGTTTGTAACGATAACTACGGACTGGGATTTGGTCTGCCTAGATCGGTCACGAAGGGGGAATCAGGCAGGAAAAAAGCGATCGCCCGCCACGGAAACCATGAAACGTATCTAACTATACAAATACTGGATCAAAAAGGTTGATTTACTGAGAAGCGACATTCGGAGAGCCGCTATGGTTGGAACGTTGCCGTCGGAGAAAAGCTTGGTTGAGCAGGCCAAGGACTTGGGGCTAGAGTTTTTCCTAGTTTCCTACACAGATTTATTGGGCGGAACCCGCGCCAAACTGGTACCTGCTCGACAAATTGCTGACGTCGAGAAAAATGGGGCCTGTTTTGCACCCTTTGCCTCCAACCTAGGTTTGGGCCCCGAAGTACCCGACATTGCCGCCATTCCCGATCCCAACTCGCTGATTGTGCTGCCCTGGGAACCCACCGTGGGCTGGGTCGCTAGCGATGTATATATGAATGGCCAACCCTTTGAAGCCGCACCTCGGGTGATTTTTAAGCGGGTGCTAGACCAATGCCAGGCCCTCGGCTATACCTACAAAACGGGGGTGGAAGCCGAGTTTCTGCTGTTGAAGAAAACCGAGCAGGGCTACAAAATTGCCGATGACTTAGACACCGCTGCCCGCCCCTGCTATGACCAAATGAACCTAATGCGGCAGTTTGGCTTCATTTCCACCCTAGTGACCTACATGGAGCAACTGGGCTGGGAGCCCTACCAGTGCGACCACGAAGACGCCAATGGACAGTTTGAGATCAACTGGACCTACGACAATGCCCTGACCACCGCCGATCGCCACGTGTTTTACAAATACATGGTGAAGAGTTTGGCAGAACAGCAGGGGCTGACCGCCACCTTCATGCCCAAGCCCTTCAGCCACCTCACCGGCAATGGGGCCCATATCCACATGAGCCTCTGGCAGGGGGACACCAATGTCTTCGCCGACCTGAACGATGATCTGGGTCTATCCCAGCTAGGCTACGAATTTCTGGCCGGGGTGCTCGGCCATGCCCGGAGTATGACCGCGCTCTGTAATCCCACCATTAATTCCTACCGCCGCCTAGGAGCCACCACCACCGAATCCGGCAGCACTTGGAGCCCTCGCTACCTGTCCTATGGCGGCAACAACCGCACCCACATGATCCGCATTCCCGATGCCGGACGGTTTGAATGCCGCTTGCTGGATGGAGCCACCACCCTATACCTAGCGCAGGCCGCCCTATTGGCCGCCGGATTGGATGGGGTAGAGCAGCACGCCAGTCCGGGCGATCGCTTAGATGAAAACATGTTCGTCCGAGGCTCGGAGTTTTCCAACCTAGACATGTTGCCCACCAGTTTGCTGGAAGCGCTCCAGTGTTTTGAAAAAGACCCCCTGCTCATGGCCATGATGGGAGAACAGGCTGCCAAGACATTCCTAGGCTTCAAGTATCATGAATGGAATGCTCATAACGCTGAAGTAACGGCGTGGGAGCTGGATCAATACATTAATTGTTAACGCACGATGGTTCCCCATTCCCCAAGTCTTTCAATTCGTCCAGCTCATCCTCCCGATACCCCAGTCTTGTTTGAGTTGGTGCAGGCCTTGGCGGATTACGAAGAGTTGTCTCACCAGGTGGTGGGCAATGCAGAGAGTTTGCACAATCATCTATTTTGCGATCGCCCCTATGTGGAAGCCTTGGTGGCGGAAGTGGATGAGCAGATTGTCGGCTTCGCGCTATTTTTCTACAACTACTCCACCTTTCTCACCAAGCCAGGCATTTATCTAGAAGATCTGTTTGTGTTGCCCGAGTATCGGCGTCAGGGAATTGGTCAGGCCTTTTTGCAAGCCCTCGCCCAGCTTGCCGTCGATCGCAACCTAGGACGGCTGGAGTGGAGCGTGTTGGATTGGAACGAACCCGCCATCCGCTTTTATAAAACCATGGGAGCCACCGTCTTACCCGATTGGCGCACCTGTCGGGTCACTGGCGATGCGCTCAGGACATTAGCCCAACACTCGCTCTAGCTCTGCCCTGGTGATCATCTGGTGATCATCTGGTGATCCATGGTTGATGGATCACCAAATGCATAGCCGGTCTAGCCAGATTTAATATCACGCTCCCACGCAGATGTAACGATTGATGCCTAGACTAGCCTGAGCAACATAGACAAATCCTGACACGCCCACTCCGGGAGCCACCTGAGGGCATCAAGGGCAAAGAGAGCAAAGTACCACGGCTACTGCATCTGCAGCATAGGTTGAGCCATGGACAATCCCTGATTTGCGAAAAACACATCTGCAGGATGCAATAAGCGCATAGCTGCGGAGGTTGATCCATAGCAATCTATGTCAGCCTAGGGTTGAACCCCAATGTAATAACTGTCATGGATTTCCAAGCAAATTCCAATGCCCATCGTGAGCAGCATTCGACATTGACAGTCGTCACGCCGGTAGATTTTGACCGTTGGTCTCAGGCTGTCAGGCAGCAAATGCTAGATTGCCTGCGCAAGCGTTCTGAGCGTCCCTCCTCCAGAACTCGGAGCGATCGCCCCTAGCGGCGCAGCTCAGCCCAGAAAATCGATACTCGCTGAGGCAATCTCACTGGGTTCATCGGCTGATGGTCGCACGGGAAGACCGCCAAGGGTTGTCAACCATGCATCCTAGGCTGATGGAAGCGTTACAGATTCGCTAGCAAACGAAGGGATTGTAAACTGCTTGGCAAAAGGGTGGCTGTTTTAGGCAAGTCTTTATATAGTTGTGGTGTTAGCGATCGCACTGAAGGCACCTATAGGGTGCACCTTGGTTATGCTCAGGACTCGCCTACACTAGGAAGAGTTAAGAGTACTAGATGCGGCTCAGCCACGCTAGGGCGATCGCCTGTTGTCTAGCCACCATTACGCCACGACAGGGGCATTATGGAATCACTTGCCTTTATCCACCACTCGGTTGCCTATTCTGATCCCTCCCCCCAACCACCCATGCGTGAGTTTGGATTGGCTGACTGGCGTATTCCCAGTTCTGCCTGGATGGGGCTAGTTGGAGCGATCGCTCTCTTCACCCTGCTCAGTGCGGCCACGCCCGCTGAAGCCATGATTTACCGCAAGGGCAGCACGGGGGGAGGCGTGGCTGAACTTCAGCGATCGCTGGGGTTAACGGCTGATGGCATCTACGGTGCCAGAACCGAAGCGGCTGTTCTACGCTACCAAGCTGCCATGGGTCTCCTAGCCGATGGTAAAGCTGGCCCAGAAACCTTAATTTCCCTAGGTCTTGGGGATTTGGTTGACACAGCAGGGGTGGCTCCAGCCAGTTCTGGGGGAGGTATCGCAACTGGGCAGGCGCTGATCGTTACCCGCAGTGGCGTAGGCGTTAATCTTCGGGGTGGGCCCAACGGAGCCATTTCAGGAGGCCTGCCTGACGGCGCATCCGTGTCTTTGACAGGGCGCGAAGTATCAGCGGGCGGCTATCTCTGGGCAGAACTCAGTGATGGTCAATGGGTGGCCACAGATTTTCTTCAATATTCAGCAGCAGCCGGTCGAACTACCTTAGCTTCCACCCAGTCTGGCGTGGTTGATAGTGCAGCCAGAACGGCTGTGATCACGACCCAGGCCGGCGGTGGTGTCAATTTACGACGTACGCCTAATGGAGAAATTGTCGGCAGCCTAGCCGATGGTGCAGAGGTTTTTTTAACCGGAGCCCAAGTTCCTGCAGGATCCTATTTTTGGGCCGAAACCACTGATGGAGCATGGGTCGCGACCGACTTTTTGGCAGGCCCTGCTAGCACGAGGACAGTAGCTGCAGCTCCGCCAGCGCCCGTAGCTGCACCCGTATCTGCCCCTGCACCCGCTCCTGCTCCCGCACCCGCTCCTGCTCCTGCTCCCGCACCGGCCCCTGCTGCACCTGCTCCCGCGCCTGCAGTGCAAGACGATTCGTTTACAGAGCAGCCAGAGAGTCCAGCTCCAGATGCTGCTGCTGAGCCAGTAGAATCAGACGCTCCTGAAACACCCGTAGCGGAAGAGCCGGATCAGGACACTCCCACCGCAGAGGTACCCGCAGAACCTGACGAAACGGCTGTGGATCCTGATGTAGAGATTGCCGGCGGGGCCATAGGTGATGGGCTAGTTATTCCAACCCAACCGGATCCTGAACCCGTGGCGGAAGAGCCCGTAGCGGAAGAGCCCGTAGCGGAAGAGCCTGTAGAGGAGCCTGCTCCCATCGCGGAGGAGCTCCCCGACGATCAACTAGAGACTGCCGTTGAGCCTCCTGAAGAAGAGCGAGGATTTCAAGGGCCGAGTGGCACTTTCTCTGTGAAAGCTCCCACCGATCTCCGTAGCAGTCCTGGTGGCACGCCAGTCACCACCCTCATGCCCGGTGAGACGATTCAACTCACCCAACGGCGATCGCTGGCCAATGGCACCGTATGGGCAGAAGCCACCGATGGCACCTGGGTGGATGCGATGACCGTTGACCTCGACGGTAGCCAGCCGGCCGTAGAACCGGCGGACGAACCTGACCCCGTTGCAGAAACAGAGGAACCGGCGGATGAGGTAGCAGTTGATCCAGAAGCAGTTGATCCAGAAGCAGCGGACGGGCCAACAGACGCTATTATTGGTGCTTCAGAATCTGATTTCCAAGGGCCCAGCGGTACCTTTACCACCGACGCTTCGGTCGATCGCTACGACCAACCCGGTGGAACGATGGTGGGAACCATTGATTCAGAGTCGTCGTTTGATGTCACCTCGCGTCGAACCTTGGTGGGTGGCGTCGTCTGGGCTCAGCTTGAAGACGGCAGTTGGGTGAATGCTCGACAAATTGATGCGGCGATCGCTAGCGGAGGCGATCGTCCAGTTGCGAGCCAAGAGCCCGCGCCCGAGCCTGCACCTGCACCTGCGCCAACGGTTGCAGAAGCAGACGGTGCCCAAGAACTGGTCTTGCAAGATTCCTACGTCTTTCGCGGGCCGAGCGGTTCATTTTCCGCCTCAGCCACCATTGAGCGCCGGGAAGATCCGTACGGATTGGTGATTGGCAGCGTTGGCTCAGGCGAGGCCGTAGAGCTAACAGGCAACCGTACCTTTGCCCTCAACCGCACCTGGGCCGAGTTAAGCGATGGTACCTGGGTTGATATTCGCAATCTCCAGGCCCAGTAAAGATCAGCAGAGATTAGCGCCGTCGCTCTTGCAGCTTACGGTATACATCTCGCAAGCTAACGTTGTGATGGGCGATCGCCACCATGGTGTGATAGAACAAATCCGCCACTTCTCCAGCGATCGCCTCTGGATCATCATCTTTGCAGGCCATGACCACCTCTGCAGACTCCTCGCCAATTTTCTTGAGGATTTGGTTATCACCGCCCTCTAGCAAGCGGCTGGTGTAGGAACTAGGGGTGGGATGGTCGCGGCGATCGCAGATCACCTCAAACACCTGAGAGAGCATGTCGGCAGGAGGCGGAGTAATGCCGCCGCTAACTTGGTGAAAGCAACTGCGCTCCCCCGTGTGGCAGGCGATATCTCCCAACTGCTCCACGGTAATTAACAGTGCATCACTATCGCAGTCATAGCGCAAAGACTGCACCTTTTGCAGATGCCCCGACGTTGCTCCCTTATGCCATAGCTCAGAGCGCGATCGACTCCAAAACCAGGTTTCTCCCGTCTCCAACGTTTTGGTCAACGACTCGGCATTCATCCAAGCCATCATCAACACCGTGCCATCCAGGACATCTTGAACAATGGCGGGCACCAACCCCTGCTCGTTGTAGCAAATCTGCTCCACCGGAATCGCCGCTTCCCCTGTGCCATTGTTAATCGACAACCTACCGCTCATGTCTCCTCCTCAGATCCTCAACTTCAAATCTTCAACGTTATGTCCACCCTGGTCTGGAAGCACTGCCTGTGCCATTCCCAACCAAGAGCGATCGCCCCTAACGGCGGCGACTCCATCCCATGCCTCCTCCCATCCTACGATCAAGGTTGTTGCTTAGACCGATGAGATCTCAACAACCTCCGTGAAAAGAATGAGGCATTCCCAATTGCAGAGGCTAAACTAGAGTGGAGCAAAAACGGACAGGAAATCCGGCGATCGCCCAGGGTTTCCTCTGTTGACCCATGTCTTGGGTTCAGAGATGAAGATATTGCATTACCTTGATGCAGCACCCTCCTAAGCTCCACATTACTCATACCTACACCATCGGTTCTGCCTGCCGTGCAGCCCATTTTTTTATTACCGCCCTCCAATATTCAAAATTTTTCATTGGTTGCGTTCTGATACCGGTTTCCCCCGGAAGCGGATGAACGGTAGTACGATTAGAGCCTTACAGGGCAAAACATGATATTGCTAGGTTCTACAAGCGTGTTTCCTTTACTCATTAGAGGAGTCTATTGTGGCAAGTCACAAAATTCTAGTCATCGACGATAGCCGAGTTATTCGCAACATGGTCAAGGATATGTTGCCCAAGGGTAATTTTCAGGTGCTAGAAGCGAAGGATGGTTCTGAGGGCATCAACCTCATTCGTCAAGAGCACCCCAACCTGATCATGCTCGATTTCTTGCTACCGCGCGTCAGTGGCTGGGAGGTCTTTGAGCAACTACACGCCCAGCCGGAGCTGCGGGCTCCCCTGGTGCTGATGTCGGGGCGCAAGGAAGAGGTGACGGAAAAACTCCAAGAGCCGTTTGAGTATTTTGAGTTCATTGAGAAGCCCTTCGAGCAGCGAGAGCTGGTAGAAGCTATCAAATCAGCCATGAGCAAGTTCCGCAACTGGCCGGCTCCCTCCACCCCATCAACGGGTACGGAGCAGGCGGTGGCTGCTGGCAATGCGGAAGAACTGCAAGCGCTGAACGACAAAATTGCCAAGATGCAGGCCGAAATCGACATGCTCAAGAAGCAAATGGTGCAAATCTTGACCTTTATTCGCCAAAAGTTCAAGTAATCCCTCTCGTCTGACTCTCGAAACAAGAAAGCCAAACCCTACTTCCCTCACCAGATATCGTGAGCGGTATAAGCGGTCATGACAAAAATTTGTCAGCCTAGACCCCCAAGCTGAGAGCAAAAAGGTCTAGGAAGGTTAATTTTTAGTGTTATGGCTTCATTGGGGCTGGGCTGGCTGAGCGGAAGGGATTTCGCTGGCTGAGCGAAGTCGTTCGTGTAACGTCTCCCGAAGGGAGAAAGCCACAACCCCACCATTGTTCCCTTCGACTTCGCTCAGGGAACTAGGAAGGTTAATGTCTGGTGTTATGGCTTCATTGGGGCTGGGCTGGCTGAGCGGAAGGGATTTCGCTGGCTGAGCGAAGTCGTTCGTGTAACGTCTCCCGAAGGGAGAAAGCCACAACCCCACCATTGTTCCCTTCGACTTCGCTCAGGGAACAATGGTTTTGCTCAGGGAACAGTGGTTTCGCTCAAGGAACAATGGTGGGGAACGTTGATGCCCTACTCCAGAGCAAACTTCCGCCGCAGAGTACTAAGCGATCGCATTGGCCCAGTCTTTGGCCCAGTGTAAGTTTGCCTTGACCCGATCCATGGTGGTGGCTTCTGAGTAGAGACGCAGGACGGGCTCTGTGCCGCTAAAGCGAATGAGCAACCAGCTTTCATCAGCGAGGTCAAATTTATAGCCATCGATGGCAAGGCAGCGGGTAACGGCTTGCCCAGCTATCTCCGTCGGCGTTTGCTCCTCTAGGGCCTGCAAGAGACGCGATCGCACCTCCATACTGGCGAGGGGCAGATCAATGCGATCGTAGGTGGAGCTAAACTGGGTGACCTCCTGCAGGCGCTGGTGCTGGTCGCTGATGTCTTGTCCTGCTTGGACGACGGCTTCAAGAACGTAGAGAGCCGAGAGCAGAGCATCCCGTTCAGGAATGTGATGGCCATAGCCGATGCCGCCAGATTCTTCACCACCGAGCAGCACCGCCGCCGACAACATGCGATCGGCAATGTATTTGTAGCCGATGGGGGTTTCGTAGACCGATAGCCCATAGAGCGCCGCCACCTTAGGAATTAGGTTCGACCCACTGATGGTTTTGACAATCTCACCGCTGAAGCCGCGCCGGGTTGCCAAATGCTCAATCAACACGGGAATGAGCACCTGGGAACTCAGGAAATTGCCCTGACCATCAACAGCGGCCACGCGATCGCTGTCGCCGTCAAACACTAGGCCCGTAATCAAACCCTTGGCATCGGCCTGGCGCTGGGTTTTGATCGCCTTAAACAGGTCAGGAATATAGCGCGGCAAGGGCTCGGGGGCACCGCCGCCAAAGAGAGGGTCGCGATCGCCATTCAGTTCATGAATCCCATCGCCCAACAGCCGCGCCAGACCGCTCGCCGCCGCACCATGCATCACATCCGCAAACACGGTGAGCGTACCATCAGCGATCGCCTTCTGGATGCCCGCAATATCCACCATGGCCTGGAGACCCGTGCAGTAGCTTTCCCAGGGGTCAAAGGTTGTCCAAGTTCCCGGCTGGGCTGCCGCCGGCAGAGGCTGATCCAGGATGGCTTCAATCTGCTGAGTCACCTCCGGAGGCACCGATCCACCAAAAGCTCCCTTCACCTTCAAGCCAGAATAGACCCCTGGGTTGTGGCTAGCCGTAATCACAATCGCGCCTAGGGCATTGTGCTGCTTGGCGGCCCAGCTAAAGGCCGGTGTGGGTGCATAGCCTTCGGAAAACAGCACATCAAATCCTGCCGCCTGGATAGCTTCCCCAGCCACCTGAGCAAATTCCTCAGAAAGAAAGCGGCGATCGTACCCTACCACCACAGTGCGGCATGTGCCTTCACCATACTGCTGACTGAGAACGTGGGCTGCCCGTGGCGCAACCTGCATGACCCGCTCAAACGTAAAATCCGCTGCGATCAGTCCTCGCCACCCATCGGTTCCAAACTGAATGGGCTTCGTCGCGAGCAACGCTGGAGAAATATGAACTGCCATAGTGCTGTTTGCCTTGGTGTACTCTATCAATGCTTCAGAATCAATGCTTCAGAATCAGTGCTTTCGAAGCAGTGCTTTGAAGCCGATACCGGGTCACGATAATTCTAGAACCTTGGACTCAGGTTGCTGCACCCAGATTCTTCAGTCCAGATTTTTCATCAAGCCACTCAGGGATGATCCCCAAGCCCATTGCTAGAGCTCAGGAGCCGTGACTCTTCAGGTCGCCTCATAGCCAACAACCTGGACTGTACCGATGATGCATCCCCAGACCATCAATGCACCCATTGCCTAAGCCTCGCCCTAGGAGAAGCAACATCTCAAACCGGTTCCTCAATGAACATTCCCCAGGGGTGAACCATGTCTTGAAGCACCCGCAAATCTAGCAATTTTCAGCCTGACTCCGCTATTATCAGCCTATTTCAGCCATGGAAATCAACACTTCTTGCCTCTGCGACCGTTAGCCTGATTCCTTATAATGTAAAAAACAAGTAACATGGCTACTAGAAACCCTACAGCTACAGCGACATCGTGTTTGTACTCAGCGGCTACGAGTATCTTCTAGGCTTCCTGATTATTTGTGGGCTAGTGCCCGTCCTTGCCCTGTCCGTCTCCAAACTGGTTCGCCCTAAGCGCACGGGCGTCGAACGGCGAACAACCTACGAATCCGGGATGGAGCCCGTGGGGGGTGCATGGATCCAGTTCAATATTCGCTACTACATGTTTGCCCTGGTCTTTGTCATCTTTGATGTGGAAACCGTGTTTCTCTATCCTTGGGCGGTGGCATTTAGCCAACTTGGGCTGCTGGCATTCATAGAAGCGTTGATTTTTATCGCAATTCTAGTTATTGGTCTTGTCTACGCTTGGAGAAAAGGAGCATTGGAATGGTCATGAATTCCGGCACCCCATCAATTACGACATCCGATGAGCGGATTATGAACCCCATTGGGGCTCCGCAAGTCACCAAGGATTTGTCAGAAAACGTCATCCTCACCACCGTGGATGATCTACATAACTGGGCGCGCCTTTCCAGCCTCTGGCCCATGCTCTACGGTACGGCCTGCTGCTTTATCGAATTTGCGGCGCTGATTGGCTCTCGCTTCGACTTCGATCGCTTTGGATTAGTCCCTCGGGCCAGTCCTCGCCAGGCCGATTTGTTGATCACCGCCGGTACGGTCACCATGAAGATGGCTCCGGCCTTGGTACGGCTCTACGAAGAAATGCCCGATCCCAAGTATGTGATCGCCATGGGAGCCTGCACGATCACCGGCGGCATGTTCAGCTCTGATTCACCCACGGCAGTGCGGGGGGTCGATAAGCTGATTCCCGTGGATGTCTACATTCCCGGCTGTCCGCCTCGCCCCGAAGCCATCATTGATGCGATCATCAAACTGCGCAAGAAGATCTCCAACGAGGCCTTGCAGGAACGGGGTAGCTTTGACCAAACCCATCGCTACTTCACCGTGAAGCACAAGATGAAGGTTGTGCCCGAGATTTTGACGGGGGAATATATTCGTTCCGCTTCTCGGCAAGCACCGCCTCAAGAATTGGCAGCAGCCACCGGAATGCCGATGCCGGCCCTACAGCAGCAAGTTACCCAGGAGGAGGAGCGCAATGGTTGATGAGGCTACCCCTGCGGAGGAGCAGGAGTCTAAGTTAGTTGAGGCCAGTGCGGTATCGCGCTGGCTCACTGAGAACGGCTTTCAGCATGAAAGTTTGGAGCCGGATCACTCCGGTATTCCCGTGCTTAAGGTCGATCGCGATGTGCTGATTCCCTTCTGCACAGCCCTCTATGCCTATGGCTTCAACTACTTGCAATGCCAAGGTGCCTATGACATGGGCCCCGGTGGCGATTTGGTGAGCATGTACCATCTGTGCAAAGTCTATGACAATGCCGATCGCCCCGAGGAAGTGCGGGTGAAGGTGTTCTTGCCCCGGCATGATCCAAGTATCCCGTCGGTCTATTGGATTTGGAAGGCTGCCGACTGGCAAGAGCGCGAATCCTACGATATGTATGGGATTATCTATGAAGGGCATCCCAACCTGAAGCGGATCTTGATGCCAGAAGACTGGGTAGGCTGGCCCCTGCGGAAAGACTACATTTCTCCAGACTTCTACGAGCTGCAAGACGCCTATTAAGTCGTTTTGCACCCCATCCAATCCCCTTGGGCACAACCCCATCGGCATGGATCTAGTCTAAGTCGCCCCATTGTCCTAGAGGTCAGGTTGCCTGGCCTCTTATAGGCATTGGAACCTGAATCGTCCTGCTGAACACTCAA
The DNA here is from genome assembly GCA_007694125.1 of Leptolyngbya sp. DLM2.Bin15. Classification (GTDB taxonomy): domain Bacteria; phylum Cyanobacteriota; class Cyanobacteriia; order RECH01; family RECH01; genus RECH01. Next base: position 37,747 of record RECH01000352.1, on the reverse strand, counting down.
CTCTAGGTTTTCGTGAGCTCTGTTCGTGAGATCAATGTGTCCTGACCGCCTATCTTGATGGATCGATGTCATCAAAAGGAGAAGCGGTCATTTAGCGCATGATTGCGCTGCGGTATGGGCAATAAAGAAATATCCTTGTGGTGATCCTATGAAGGGAATGGCTCACGTTCCAGACGAGGCGATGCATCCTGTAGCTGATCCGCCGCTGGCGGACATTCTCATTGTGGACGATATGCCGGATAATCTACGGCTATTGTCGGCTATGTTGACAGACTCTGGCTATAAGGTGCGCAAGGCAATTAATGGCGATCGCGCCCTGAGGGCGATTCGGGCGATTCTTCCCGACCTAATTTTGCTGGATATCAATATGCCGGATATGAGCGGCTATGATGTGTGTCGCCAACTCAAGGAAAGCGATCGCACCCGTGATATTCCGATCATCTTCATCAGCGCCTTAGACGACGTCCTGGATAAGGTGCTGGCGTTTGAGATGGGAGGTGTGGACTATATCACCAAGCCGTTTCAGCTCCAAGAAGTGCTAGCGCGGATTGATATGCACCTCAACCTACGTCGCCTCCAGCATCAGCTTGAGGAGCAAAATCGGCACCTGCAGCAAGAGGTGAGCGATCGCATGATGGCGCAGCAGGCCTTAGAAGCCCTCAACCAACAGCTTGAAGAGCGGGTAGACGAACGCACGGCAGCCCTTCAAGATGCCAACGAACAACTGCGCACCCTAGAAGCTCAGCTACGGCAGCAGCTCAACGTATTTCTCCATGCCGTCTCCCACGATTTGCGCAATCCGGTGCTAGGCACATCCATCGTGCTCAACCACTTGATGGAGCAAGCAGAGGGTGACATTCACATAGCGCGTCATGTACTGGAACGGATTGCCGAAAGCAATAGCCGACAGTTAGCGCTGATCAATTCTCTGATTGATACCCATGCGGCGGAAGTTTGGGGGATTGTGCTGCACCCAGAGGCGATCGCTCTCCCAACGGTGATCCAGGCAGCGATCGCTGACCTACAGCCACTCTTAGATAAATTCCAGACGACGTTGAAGTTGCACATCGATGAAACCCTCCCCGTCTTAACAGCGGATCCGATGCAACTGGTGCGGGTGATTCAAAACTTGGTTGCCAATGCGGTGAAGCATAATCCACCTGGTTTGACCTTAACCATCACCGCCACCCGGCAGATAGAGCGCTCTGAACAGGTGCATATCACGGTGCAGGACGACGGCATCGGCATCAACCCACACCAGCAGGAACATCTTTTTAATCTCTACTTTCGCGGCAATCAGCATAAACATAATGCTGGCTTAGGTCTAGGGCTTTACCTCTGCCAGCAAATTGTGGAAGCCCATGGCGGCACGATTGGGGTCGAAAGTGCGGTTGGGGAAGGAGCCACCTTTTGGTTTACGGTGCCGGTCAACGACTCGTCGAGGATGCAGGACGGTCTAGGGCCATCGGATCAGCCTGGCTAGCAGTTTGCAGGGGCATGTGTAGAGAAGGGGCTCCGGTTCCTAAGCCATGCTGGGTCTGGAGTTTCTGGATACCATCAAGAAGGGACTGACGGAGAATATCGTCGGTTTCATATTTGAGCATGAGATGAAAACAGGCTAGGATCTCTGCCCGGTAGCGCGCGGCTGAGTTCGACTCCGTCGCCCGACGAATGGCTAAGAGGCGCTTGAGGGGATTGGCATCGGATAACCCATCGGCGAGGGCATCCCAGGAGGGCGATCGCTCCGTAGTTGCCGATGGACGGCGGCTGAACAGTAGCGCTAGCCCTAAAATACCGCCACCTTGGATCAAAAAGGCGATCGCCAGGGTGGGATTCTCGGCAATCAGCCAAGTGTGGAGGGTTAGATAGGTACCCAGAAGGGTCAGACCGCCCACACCCACCGAGGTAGTTAGGGCGCGATTGGTGGGTTTCCACAGCCGTTGCCAAAGGGTTTGCATCGCCTGCAACCGCCCCTGCTGAAGCTGATAGCTGGCCACACTCACCCCTGCACCAGCGATCGCGGCGGAGACCAAGAGCCAGTTCCAAGCCAAGAGCAGCCCCAAGCCAAAGCAAAGCCCCAGCCAGCGCCGCCGCTGACCGGTCTTGATCACCATGTGCAGCAGATCAGCATCTAGCCAATCTCGGAGATTGGGCAGCACCGGGGATGGCATAGCTTGCTGCAGGCGATGGGTCAAATGTTGGGGGAGAGGAGAGATATGTGCCACAGGTCCTGGGTGAAGTTGCGGTGTAAAGGGGGCGATCGCTCTCGGGTAGGGATGGGGGAGCGATCGCTGGAATGTTGCGTTTATTTTACCCTGCCCATGCAAGCACCTTGGAGATTGCCCCCATCCCCTTAAGGTTTACACCGACTGGAGCCCTAGTAGCCTTCCTAGTAGTCGGTATTGGTCTCCAGGTAATCGGGTCGGCGGTGGCCTGGGATGGGCCAGTCGGCATTTTCGCCACCAATCCACAGGGTTTCAATGGCAACATACTCGTTGCTGAACTGATGCAAAGCATTGATCAACACATCGAGGGCGATCGCGTCGGTGGTGCCAAGGTCAAACCAGCAGCGGGCCCAGGTTCCCTGAAACTCCAGGTCAGCCATGTTGTGCATGAGCGATGTCAGACTGCTGTCGATCTGACTGGAATCATAGGACATGTAGCTGATATCCAGCCCCATATCTTGCACCTGAAGATTTTCGGCATTGAAGCCGCCCAGTTTTCCAAGGAAAAACCAAGAATTGAGAACTTCTTCAATATATTGCTGTTCTAAGTTGGAGGGAACGGTGTCAAACTCCAGCCAAATCCACAGATCAAAGAAGTCACATTCACGAAATTCAACGTTCATCAACAGTTGGGTTGTCCTGAATAGGTCTTGGCAGGGGCAGCCCCCGTCATCCAAATCATCTCACAGAGTTTTGGATTATGAGGCGCTCGGCGGAGCAGGGCAGGCGATCGCCAATGCCAACGTTTCATGTCATTACCAGACAGAAGGGGCAGGTCTAGACTAAAATTTCTGGCAGACTACTCATCGTAGCGTTGCAGCCTCAATGGATCAACTCCCTGAGAGGTCATAGATTCGGGGAGTGAGTGGAAGACTGGGGTGACTGAGAAGCACCCTAATCGTCTGTCACGCACCCCTAACGCAGCCATGGGGGATAGGGAGAACGTTGGATGATCACCGTAACGGCTGTTGACATTATTGAGTATCGGGCAGAGCTAGCCAGCAATGCGAACGCGCTCCAAGCCCTAGACATGTTAGAAGACTGCGAAGGCAATTTAGAAGATGCGGCGATCGCCCTAGCCATTTCAGCGGGGCAGGAGCCGGATTGTTCTGATCAATGGTTGATGGGGCTGGCAAAACGGTGGCGGGCACGCATTTGCCAGACGCCATCCCGCACCACGCTAACAGAGGCGGAAACCATCGCCGAGCAGGTCACCCTCTTGACCCAAGTGATTGACCTACCGGTGTCCCTCATCACCCTCCTGGCAATTTACTTAGTGAAAACCGGCGTGGATCAATTTTGTGCGCCCCTCGATGAAACCCTTGGCTGAGATGTTCCGCATCTTCCCCCATCCCGTCCATAGGGTCAGATCCTCAACCCTCTGTCTTCATCCGGGGAAATGGGAGACCCAAACTTGACGAACGGTTGCTTTTGTTACCAAAGAGCGATCGCAGGATTAAGAACTTGTTAAAGCCAGAGGCAAATTAGAATTCCGAGGGTATTTTCAGATGTAGATACCTCCTAACTGCGTCTCCAGCCCTACCCTGTTCCCGAGTGGATCACCGTGGGGCTGCTATTTTTATGAGCGCACTTGGTGAGCCAAACCTTGGAGGATCGCCGTCAGCATATCGAGGCGACCTTGAAGCTGTTGCTGACGCGAGAGAAGATGCTGCTGACGATGATAGCGAGCGATCGCTTTCCGGATTTCTCCCACCTGCACCAACGGGCAAGGCTCGGACAACAGCCGGCCGCTCTCATGAATACTGCAAAGCCGATATTGCGCTGTTCCATCTGCGCCCTGCTCCGCCTCCAGCCACCCACCAAAGGCCGGCCCCTCTGCACAAATTTCCTGGCGCTGCTGCTGGAGCGATCGCACTTCCACCTGCCAAGCCACCACCAACCCATTGAGGTCTGCCAATGCTGGTAGCACAAACGCATCGATAGGCTGGTGTGGAGATGGGTGTGGAGATGGCAGATTCGGTGAAGATGACAGACTCGATCGACTGGGGGCTGGGCTGGGCGGCGGACTGGGTGGCGCGGGCTGGGGTACAGCAACCTGCGGTCTAGACGGGGCGGCGATCGCTTCCTCCACCAAACGTTTCTCCAGCGGAGGTTTCTCCACCGGACGTTCCTCCATCGACCGTTCCTCCACCGGCGGCACCGCAGACTCTGATGACTGCAGATCAAAGCTAGGAGGAGTTTGGGCCAACAAGGCCCGCGCCGATAGGGCAGGGCGAGGCTTTTCCACCAACACCGGCCGCGACACCGGAGGCGGCACCTGCACCGGCATCTCCAGAGTTGACAACACCGCACCCAAACGCCGCAGTTGAGGCGAGGTAGATTGTTCTAAGGCGTCCAGGTTATCCTCTGGATCAACACCCAATACGCGATCGAGAAGCAGTACCGCTAAATCTTGAATGAAGCTAATCATCGGCCCACCGCCATCAGTAGATGAAGCCCTCAGACTATCCGAGGTTGTGCCCCTAAGCATAAAAGCGATCGCCCCCCATTGCCACCAGATCTCCTAGCCCCAATCCCCAAAGGGTCTAAACAGCACAGATCGTCCCCACCCTGATCCGCCCTAACATCTATACTCCCGCCTAACGCCCCATGCCTCCCCTCACCCTCATCACCGGCCCATCCCGATCGGGCAAAAGCGAATGGGCCGAGCACCTAGCAGAGCGATCGCCCCGAGCTGTCCTCTACATAGCCACCGCCCAGATGGATCCCACGGATGCTGAATGGCAAGCCCGGATTCTAAAGCACCAGCAGCGCCGTCCTGCCCATTGGCGATCGCGCCATGTGCCCCACGAGCTGGCGATCGCCCTGCAAACGGCCACTGCCGACGACTGCCTGCTCATCGACTCCCTGGGTACCTGGGTCGCCAATGCCATCGACCAAGCCGATGACGTCTGGCAGATCCAAGCCGCTGCGCTCCTCGACAGCCTCAAGCAAACAACCGCTGAGGTGATTTTGGTGGCCGAAGAAGTGGGTTGGGGCGTTGTACCGGCCTATCCCCTGGGCCGCACCTTCCGCGATCGCCTCGGATCCCTGACAAGGCAGGTGGGAGCGATCGCCGACGCAGCCTATCTAGTGACCGCTGGCTATGTGCTGGATTTACAGCATCTGGGTCAGCATGTCGATCGGTTAGAATAAGATCTCCGACGTTTTGAAAACGTCGGAGATCTGGGATATCGGGAATCTAGAAGCAGGGCTAGACTTCGACCACTGATTTTTCCGAGGTTACGGTATCTTCTGAGATATGTTCTGGGGAGCGATCGCCCTCTACACTATCTGGATCCACAGGCGGCAGCACATAGCCGGTAATTAGCCGCGATCCTTGCTTGCGGGTAAAATAATTCCAAGCCCACTGGATCATCACCACCAATTTATTATCGAATTCCACCAGATAATAAATATGGATAAATACCCAAATCAACCAAGCAGGAAATCCAGCAAAATGGAAATTCCCCAACCTAGCAACCGCTGCATTACGACCGATCACCGCTAAGCTACCCGCATCAAAATACTTAAATGGCTTAGGCACCTTATTCTTCAGCTTCGCGCGCAGAGCACGAGCAATATAGCTACCCTGCTGCATCGCCACCGCCCCCGTTCCAGGCACAGGCTTACCCTCATAAACATAGTGGGCTAAGTCGCCAATTACATAGATATTGGGCTGGCCAGGTACGGCAAAATCTGCATCCACCATCACCCGCCCCACCCGATCGAGGGTCGCACCCGCGCGATCGGCGAGCACCTGCCCCATGGCAGAGGCCTTCACCCCCGCCGCCCACAGCACCGTTCGGGCCGCGAGGTCTTCCGTGCGATCGCCCTGTTTGAAGGTGACCACACCCTTATCAATGCTGGTGACAAAGGTGCTGGTGCAAATCGTTACGCCCAGTTCCGCCAGAGCCTCTTCTGCCTGAATTGACAGATCGGGCGGGTAGGGCGGCAGCAGCCGATCCATACCTTCCACAATCAGGATTCTCGCTTCAGAGGTATCGATCGAGCGGAAATCTGCCTTGAGGGTGCCATAGGCCAGTTCTGCCAACGCGCCGGCCAACTCCACCCCCGTCGGCCCGCCGCCCACGACCACAAACGTCAGCCAAGCCTTCCGCTTCACCGGATCGGGCTCCCGTTCTGCCGCCTCAAAGGCGAGAAAAATCCGCCGTCGCATTTCTAGGGCATCTTCAATGGTCTTCAACCCCGGAGCCTGTTCTGACCAATGCTCATTGCCAAAATAGTGATGGCTGACGCCGGTAGCCACAATCAAACTGTCGTAGGGCAGCGTATCGTGGCGCAGGGTGACAGTCTGGGCCACTGGGTCAATATCCGTCACTTCATCCATCAACACCTTGGTATTGCGTTGGTGGCTGAGGACAGCCCGCAGCGGCGAGGAAATATCACCGGGCGACAAGCCGCCGGTCGCCACTTGGTACAGCAACGGTTGGAACAGGTGGAAGTTACGTTTGTCGATCAACGTGACCTCAACGGCTGCATGGTTGAGTTCTTGAGCGGCATACAGGCCGCCAAAACCACCGCCGATGATGACAACTTTATGGGGCGATCGCTGAGATTGTGCCATGAAAGAAAAGGGGTAGGAGATTAGGAGTACAGGCGGGTAGACAACAGGCGCTGGGGAGATAGCTGCAGGCAGAGTTGAGGCCTACAGACCTTCATCTTGCCCCATTCTGCCCAAGGCTGTCGTAGTCGTAAACACGAGGGGCGATCGCATCCTAGGCAGGGATCAGACTAGCAAGCAATTTTAGTTTATTTCAATATAAGTCAGAAAAAGAGAGGGGCGCGATCGCCCTATCTTCTACGAATCTTCAAAGATGGCACCGGAATTTCTTCAAACCTTAATGGGATCATGACCGGAACCCCCTACCTGAGTTTTGGTAAAAGCTACTATAATAGACTCACAGGCATGGTCGAACACTACGATGGTCTCTCTGATTCCCCAACCCCAGGATTATGGACTGCTGACCGATCTCTACCAGCTCACCATGGCAGCCTGCTATGTGGGCGAGGATCTAGATCAGCGCCCCGCTAGTTTTGAACTCTTTGTGCGCCGCTTGCCCGACGGCTTCAGCTATCTAGTCGCCATGGGTCTAGAGCAAGCCCTCGACTACCTCACCCAGTTTTCCTTTGGCCCCGACCAGATTGCAGCGCTGCAGGCCACCGGTCTCTTTGCCCATGTCCCCGATCGCTTCTGGCAGGTGCTGGCATCAGCCCGGTTTAGTGGCTCGGTGTGGGCGGTTCCTGAAGGCACCGTGGTGTTTGCCAATGAACCGCTGTTGCGCATTGAAGCGCCCCTCTGGCAGGCCCAGGTGGTAGAAACCTATCTTCTTAATACCCTCAATTATCAAACCCTGGTGGCCACCCGCAGCGCTCGCCTGCGGGATGTGGCGGGCCCCGATGCGACCCTGCTGGAGTTTGGTACCCGGCGGGCATTCAGTCCCCAAGCGTCGCTCTGGGCGGCCAGGGCCGCGATCGCCGGCGGTCTCAACGCCACCTCTAATGTTCTTGCCGCCCTACAGCTCGGACAACGCCCCGCCGGCACCATGGCCCATGCCCTCGTGATGGCGTTAACCGCGATCGCCCAGGACGAAGACGTGGCCTTTGACACCATGCTGCGCTATTTCCCCGACACGGCCCTGCTGATCGATACCTACGATGCGATCGCTGCTGCCCAACGGTTAAGCGATCGCGTCACGGCCAGCACCCTGAAGTTGCAAGGGGTGCGCCTCGACTCCGGCGATCTGGTCTCCCAGTCTCAGCAGGTGCGATCGCTGCTGCCCCATGCCACCATCGTGGCCAGCGGCGACTTGGATGAATACGAAATTGCCCGACTGCAGGCCGAGGGTGCTCAGATTGATGCCTATGGCTTGGGCACCAAACTGGTGACCGGCACCCCGGTCAATGGCGTCTATAAACTGGTGGACATCGACGGCATTCCCACCATGAAAAACTCCACAAGCAAGGCCACCTATCCCGGTCGCAAGCAAATTTTCCGCACCTACGAGCAAGACCGCTGGGTTCACGATCGCCTAGCCCTGATGGACGAAGCCGCCCAACCGGGAGAAGTGCCCCTGCTGCAGTTGGTCATGGACAAGGGCGATCGCCGCTTAGATGCCGAACCCCTAGACGCGATCGCCGCCCGCACCGCCGCCGCCGTCCAGGCCCTTCCACCCAGCCTGCGCGACCTCAACCATCCCATCGTCACCGCCCCCATCCTGTCCACCGCCCTACAAACGCTCACCCAAGACACCCAAGACCGAGCGCGTCAGGTCTATACTGATCAAAATTCCAGCGTTGCCGATTGATACGACCAAACCTCATCAAGCCAAACGACCGCTCCGCCAGTTTCCTTCGAGACAGCCAGCCCATGCAACGGGTTCATGGATAACCCGCAATGCCCGAAGCGGCACGACACCCCAGATGGTGTCAACCCAAGTCAGATTATTCGTCGTTTGCCAACCTCGATCCCCCTGATCTATCCCTCTGCCCTATGCTGAACATTGCTCTGTTTGGAACCAGCGCCGATCCCCCCACCACTGCCCACCAGCAAATTCTCACCTGGCTCTCCCATCGTTTTGACTGGGTAGCCGTCTGGGCCTCCGACAATCCCTTTAAGTCCCACCAAACCCTGCTCCAACATCGAGGGGCAATGTTAAGATTGCTGATTGCCGATATCTATCCCCCTCGGCACAATATTGGCTACCATCCCGACCTCAGCAGTCCCCGCGCGTTGATCACCGTTGAACGGGCCAAAGAACGCTGGCCCCAAGCCCGCTTCACGCTGATTATTGGCTCCGATTTGGTGGATCAACTGCCGCGCTGGTACCAAGTGGACGAGCTGCTGCACCAGGTTGATCTGCTCGTGGTGCCCCGGCCTGGGTATCCTCTAGAAGACGGGAACTTAGATCAGCTGCGGCAGATGGGAGCTAGGGTGGCGATCGCTGACCTCACCGGTCTGGCAGTCTCGTCCACGGCCTACCGCAAAGCCGGAGATACGGCTATTCTCACGCCTCCCATTGAGGACTATATCCATCGGGAGCAGTTGTACGCATGTCAGAACGGAGCCAACGAAAGCCTACCGACCTGGTAAGCCCACTTGCTGAGTTTAAGGTGGGAGTCGATAGCGTCATTTTTTCGGTAGACAGTGACCAAAATCGCCTCTTGGTACTCTTGGTGATGCGCCAAGATGCGCCTTTTTCCGGCGAATGGAGCCTACCCGGCACCCTAGTCCGTCAAGGAGAATCCTTAGAAGGCTCAGCCTATCGGGTGCTCTCCGAAAAAATCCGCGTCGAAAACCTTTACCTCGAACAGCTCTATACCTTCGGCGGCCCCAACCGCGATCCCAGGGAAGCCGAAACCAGCTATGGCGTACGCTACCTATCCGTTAGTTACTTTGCCCTCGTACGGTTTGCCGAAGCCGAATTGATTGCCGATGGCGTCAACGGCATTGCCTGGTATCCCCTAGGGCAAGTCCCCAGCTTGGCGTTTGACCATCAGCAAATCCTCGACTATGGCTATCGCCGCCTGCGCAATAAGTTGGAATATAGCCCCATTGCCTTTGATGTCTTGCCCGAGATGTTTACCCTCAATGATCTGTACCAGCTCTATACCACCGTCTTGGGTGACCACTTTGCCGACTATTCCAACTTCCGCACCCGCATCCTCAAACTAGGCATCCTCAGCGATACGGGCATTAAAACCTCCCGGGGAGCCGGCCGGCCCGCCAGCCTCTATCGATTTGATGCCGAAGCCTTTGCGCCGCTAAAGAATAAACCCCTCGTCTTTGCCTAGCCCTTCCTGGCCATTTCTGTCCAACCCTTCCTATCTAGCCTCCACCGTCTCCAACCTGATCCCGCAGCCCCATCGAGTCAAGATGCCTATCGATATGAGCCCAAGTAGGATCTCCGTCAGCCTGCATTCCCTCTCCTTCCTACCCCTATGACCCCTCCCACCCTCTCCCTGGCGATCGCTCAACTGAATCCGACCATTGGTGACCTTGCGGGCAATGCTCAGCAGATTTTGACCGCTGCCCAAACGGCAGCTGCCCAGGGGGTGCGGTTGCTGCTCACCCCAGAACTCTCCCTCTGCGGCTATCCCCCCCGCGACCTGCTGATGCAGCCTCGGTTCATCCAAGCCATGGCAGATACGCTGCACCAGTTAGCCCGTGACCTACCGCCCCAGATCGCTGTCCTGGTGGGCACCGTTGATCCCAACCAGCGATCGCCCCAGGGAGAAAAACCCCTGTTCAACAGCGTGGCGCTGCTGGAGCAGGGATCCATCCAACAGATCTTCCACAAGCGCCTACTGCCGACCTACGACGTTTTTGATGAAGATCGCTACTTTCAGCCGGGGCAAGATATCAATACCTTTGCGGTGACCTTGTCCGACGGCTATCGGGTGACGCTGGGGGTGACCATTTGCGAAGACCTGTGGAACGATGAGGAATTTTGGGGCAAGCGCAGCTATCAGGTGAATCCCATCGCTGATTTAGCCAGCCACGGCGTCGATCTAGTTCTAAATCTATCCGCCTCCCCCTACAGCGTCGGGAAGCAGGCAATTCGAGAGGCAATGCTACGCCATGCTGCCCTACGCCACCAGGTACCCATTCTCTACGTCAATCAAGTCGGCGGCAATGACGATCTGATCTTCGACGGCAGCAGCGTGGCGGTGAATGGTCAAGGACAGACCGTGGTCAGAGCCCTAGCGTTTCAGCCCGACCTACGGCTGCTAGACTACGACCTGTCCCTAGGCGATGTGACCGCAGACCGCGAGGCGATCGCTCCCCAGCCCGCCAGCCATGACGGGGAAATCTGGTCAGCGCTGGTGCTAGGTGTTCAGGACTATGCCCGGAAATGCGGCTTTTCCCGAGCAGTCATCGGTCTCAGCGGCGGTATTGACTCTGCTCTGGTGGCAGCGATCGCCACCGCTGCCCTAGGAGCCGATCAGGTACTGGGTGTGCTGATGCCCTCCCCCTACAGTTCCGACCATTCCCTGGCCGATGCCCACGCCCTAGCCAAGAACTTGGGCATTCGTACCGAAACCTTACCGATCGCCGGTTTGATGTCCGCCTATGATGACACCTTGGAGGATTTGTTTACTGGCACCACCTTTGGCATTGCCGAGGAAAATATCCAGTCTCGGATTCGTGGCAATTTACTGATGGCGATCGCCAACAAGTTTGGCTACCTGCTGCTGTCCACCGGCAACAAGTCAGAACTGGCGGTGGGCTACTGCACCCTCTACGGCGATATGAATGGTGGCCTAGCGGCGATCGCTGATGTCCCCAAAACCCGGGTTTATTCCCTCTGTCGCTGGCTCAACTCCAAGGATGACCCAGCGGTGCCCTGGCGACTGCCCCAGGGCGCATCGGGAGAGATCATTCCCAACGCCATTCTCACCAAGCCCCCCAGCGCCGAACTCAAGCCCGACCAAAAAGATTCCGACTCCCTGCCCGACTACGACACCCTGGATGACATTCTCTGCCGCCTGGTCACCCGCCACCAGCCGCCCAGCGAGATTGTCCTTGCCGGCCATGCCCCAGACATCGTCAACCGAGTGGTGCAGCTGGTCACCCGCGCTGAGTTTAAGCGCAAGCAGGCCCCTCCCGGATTGAAGATCACCGATCGCGCCTTCGGTACCGGTTGGCGGATGCCCATCGCCAGTCGCTGGATAGCTACGGTACCGCCGCCTAGTCTCGCCCCCTAGTTCAGCACGCCAGAACCTAGTCAAGACCCAGTAGGTCACTCGCCTTCCCAAGCGACTAAGCTACAATGGCCCTCATCAATCCTTTAGATTCTGTTCACATTTGGACTTGGTACCCCTGCGTATGACGACGGTACACCCCACCGATGCAGCCGCCTATCCCCTAACCATGACTGCATCCCCCACCATCACCCCTGATCGCGTTAAACAAACCACGCGCAAAACCTATCCCAACTTTAAGGTGATTGTGTTGAATGACGACTTCAACACCTTTCAGCATGTGGCAGCCTGTTTGATGAAATACATCCCCCAAATGACCAGCGATCGCGCTTGGGAACTCACCAATCAGGTGCATTTTGAGGGGCAGGCCATTGTTTGGACAGGGCCGCAAGAACAGGCGGAACTGTACCATCAACAACTCAGTCGCGCCGGGCTTACCATGGCTCCCTTAGAAGCCGCCTAATCCAGCCCACCCTCGTACACCCCACCATGGCCCAACCACCCAGCGGACGCTTAGTTTGGAATCATTCCACCCACATTCCAGGGCTCATCCCCATCCTGGAGAAGCTCCTCAAGCGTCAAACTACGATTACCACGATCACACCAGCGGTGATTGGGCGATCGCGGGCCCATAGTCCCAAGCTCACCATTCGTGTATCGGTGCCAGTTCGGGGCGGCTTTAAGCTGATCGCCCGCAAGGGCAAGCAATTTCAAGAAGTGTTTGTGATTACTACGCTGGAAAAACCAGCTCTGGAAGAGGCGATCGCTGACGTGCTGACCAAGTAGCCGTCTCCAGATCCCATGCCTGCAGGCATAGTGCAGGATTAGCCGCCCTTGAGGGTGTCTAAAGCGCTATCTAAGTCGCACCCTAACAAAACGCCTAGAGCAATTGTTCAATCTGCCGGAACACCCGCTCCACTTCTAGCCAGAGCGATCGATTATTGGGATCAGTTTGTAGCGCTTTTTTGAGGTAAATCCTGGCCTTATCAAGCTGCCGTTGCTTCACAAGATGTTGACCAAAACGCTGATAGGTAATCGCCTGCCACTGCTTTACTTCCCGATCCTTCGGCAACCGCTGGGATAAGCCTTCCACCAAAGCGATCGCCCTCGGAAACCGATGCCCTTTAAGCAGGTGCTGAAGCTGCTCATAGCTATGCTGCTTCAGCTTGCGGTCGGTCTCCGACAGGGTGGGATCAAGGCGAATCTTGGGCGCAGGGGATTTCGCTGGCGTGGGGGAGGGCGATCGCTCTGCTGGCCGCTTGACATGGATACGCACTTTAGGAGGCTGGGACGATGGCGATGGCGTCGCACTCGGTGTAGACGTAGACCGAGACGTCTCTTCGGGCACCACATCCATTAAGTACTTATAGGCCTCAGTGATCTGGATGAACTTTTCTTCCGCTGCTTGATCGCCAGGGTTAACATCGGGGTGATATAACCGTGCCAAACGCCGGTAGGACGCCTTAATATCTTCTGCCGGTGCGCCCGTCCGTAATCCTAATAGTCGATAGCAGTCCGGTAGGTTCATAGAGACCAAAAATGGCAGAATGTTGAACAATTCTGCCATAAATCTAACGTGACATCGTTGATTTGATGCTCACCGTCAAGGGAGATGACCTGCCTTAGGTCGAGGGTGGGCTTTCCACAACCCGATCAATCAAACCATACTCAACTGCTTCCGCCGCCGACATAAAGTAGTCGCGATCGGTATCTTTGGCGATTTGCTCAACTGTTTTGCCGGTACGGATCGCTAGCATTTCGTTCAACTGCTGCCGCACCCGCAAAATTTCCTTCGCCTCGATTTGGATATCCGTGGCCTGCCGACGACCTACACCGCCGAGGGGTTGGTGGATCATGATCCGCGCATGGGGTAGGGCCAAGCGCTTGCCCTTACTACCCGCCGCCAATAGGAACGCTCCCATAGAGGCTGCCAAACCCACGCAAATCGTCACCACTTCTGACTTGATGTACTGCATGGTGTCGTAGATGGCCATGCCCGCTGTCACGGAACCACCGGGCGAGTTGATATACAGATAGATGGGCTTACCAGGATCATCAGAATCCAGGTAGAGCATGGCAGCAACGATGGAGTTAGCCAAGCCATCGGTGACTTCTTGCCCCAGGAAAATGATCCGCTCTTGGTTGAGGCGGGTGTAAATATCAATCCACTGGGTGTATTGGCTACCAGGTAGCCGATAGGGAACTTTAGGTGTGCCGATGGGCATAGTGAGTACTCTCTACAGGTTCAATACAATAGGAGAACGGGGGCGCTGCCGCCATGCCGGCAGCTTAGGGGCTCTTGAAAAGCTCTAGGTAATCGACGCCACGGGCGCAGTGGGTAATTCCTTGGAACTCGCCAAGACGCGATCGATTAAGCCATACTCCAAGGCTTCTTGGGGAGTCAGATAGAACATTCGATCGGTATCTTTGGCAATTTGCTCCACCGTTTTACCGGTGTTTTTTGCCATAATTTCCAGGGTCGTTTGCTTGTTGGTCAGCACTTCCTTGGCCCGAATCTGAATGTCGGTGGCCTGCCCTTGAGCACCACTACGAGTTTGGTTCAGCACAATGGTGGCATGGGGTAAGCTAGCACGGAAGCCCTTCGTACCCGCTGACAGAATCATGGCCGCAGTTCCCATAGCCTGCCCAATGCAGATGGTGTGCACCGCTGGCTTGATGTAGTCAATCGTGTCACAGATAGCAAAGGCTTCGGTTTCAAACCCAATGGCATCTCCGCCGTACCAAGAGGTTCCGGTCGAGTTGATGTAGAAATAAATCGGTTTGTCCGGATCATCAAACTGCAGGTAGAGCAACTGAGCAATAATCAACTCAGTTACGTCAATACCAACCTGCTGCTTCACCTCATCGGATGAATACAGGGGTAACCCCAAGTACACAATGCGCTCTTTCAACAAGAGCGACGGCAGGTCTGGGGGAGGTGTGCGATAGTAAGCATCACCACCATATGTAGACTGAACCGCCTGAATAGGTGAATTCATATAACGTCTTGCCTATCAGTTGCCTCAACAATCGGGTGCAATGTTACACCTTTAACATAGTAAACATAGTAACGTGCCCTCGCTAGCAATGGTGGTGGCTGATCCCCTAGATTCATGGCGGATACTTGACGGGATTCCCGAACCTACAGACGTCTTCTCGGTTGATCGCCTCAAGGCGATCGCCCCTTGCAGGGCCCCAAATCACCCAATGATCCGAAACCCTTACCATTCACCGTGAAGGGATTGAATAGGATCGATCTCCATATTTTTCGATCAACTGCGCTCAGAATTTAAGGAGCTTAACTATGCGAGTGGGATTACAAGCTGCTCTCAATGATGTCAATCTTGATGCTCATCAGCCCAGCAGCCAGCGACAACTGGCCGTCTCAATTTCGGCGATCGCTGAGTCGCTCAACCGCCATGCTCCCTTAAATCTCTGCCTGATTTTAGATCACAGCGGCTCCATGAATGGTAAACCGCTGGACATCGTCAAGCAGGCCGCCAACCGCATTGTGGAACAGCTTTCACCGGGCGATCGCCTCTCGATTGTGGCGTTTGATCATAAGGCTAAGGTCTTACTGTCCAATCAACACATTGAAAATCCCGCCGAGGTCAAGGTGAAGCTCAGTCAACTGCGGGCCAGTGGCGGCACGGCCATTGATGAAGGCTTGAAGTTGGGCATTGAGGAGCTAGCCAAGGGCAAGCAGGACACCATTTCCCAAGCTTTCTTACTCACCGATGGGGAGAACGAACATGGCGATAACGATCGCTGCCTCAAACTAGCAGAGCTGGCCGCCACCTACAACATGACCCTCAGCACCCTGGGGTTTGGCGATCATTGGAATCAAGATGTCCTCGAACGCATTTCGGACGCAGCCGGTGGCACCCTGTCCTACATCCAAACCCCCGATCAAGCCGTGAGTGAGTTTGACCGCCTCTTCAGCCGCGCCCAGTCCGTAGGGCTGACCAATGCCTATCTCACCCTCACCCTAGGCTCCCACATCCGCCTCGCCGATCTAAAACCCATTGCCCAAGTATCACCCGATACGGTTGAGCTATCGGTCATCCAAGAAGGGGATCAATACCTAGCGCGCCTGGGAGACCTGATGGTGGACGCGCCTCGGGTGGTGTTGGTGAATCTCTATGCAGGACAGTTGCCGCCCGGCTCCCAGCAAATTGCCGGGCTGCAGGTGCGCTACGATGACCCCAACAGCGGCAAGGAACGACTCTTCTCCGAGGCCATCCCCGTGGTCGCCAATGTGCTGGAAGCCTTCCAGCCTCAGGTAAACCCTCAAGTCCAGCAGCATGTTCTAGCTCTGGCTAAATACCGCCAGACGCAAATTGCCGAACAAAAGCTGAAGGATGGCGATCGCACCGGCGCTGCCACCATGCTCCAGTCGGCGGCTAAGACCGCGCTGCAAATGGGCGATGAAGGGGCTGCCACTGTTCTGCAAGACAACGCCACGCGTCTCCAGTCTGGGGAAGAACTCAGCGAGAGCGATCGCAAGAAAACCCGCATGGTGTCCAAAACCATGCTGCAGTGAGCCCGTGATCCCAACACTAGAAAGCTCCCATCACTGTGCAACACAGATCAGTTGGGAGCTGTAGGGATTCAGGACTCAGCTGATCTGCGCCATCTAGAACGACTGATCGCTGATCGAGACAGGACGAAAGGCTTGGCGGACATCAGGTTGCAGCAAGACGTAAACAATGCTGCCGGCGATCGCAAGATTGAACACCAGCAACAGCAGGGTAGGGATAATAGTAAGCCCCGCTGTCCCTGCACTGAAGATCGAGCCAAGCAACTGGAATGCATTCAGCCCAATGCAAACCCAGTGAAAGATGATAGTGCCCATACGCCCCCAGCCCTTCAGGCGAAATAGGCCCACACTCATGACGATGCAAATGATTGCAAATACCAACGAAACCAAGCCCAGCCCCAGAAAAAACGGCCCCATCAAATCCAAGATCTCTGGCGGTAAGGCTTGCATCTCAGGCTCTTGCAGCATCATTTGCCGACCTTCTTCGGAGCCAACAATGGTTTGCACAAACAAGAAGAGTAGTGCAAATAAAACGTAAAACACACCAGCCACAATCAGCCAAATCGCAATGGCCGTAACGCTACCAGGACGTTGACGTTTGGTCATGATTTCTTGACCTATAGAATAGAACAGCGATCGCTCTGCGGATGACCTACGCCGGATGACATGGCTAGGCGGCCTGCACCACCGTTTTCAAGGGTTGCCACGTGAAGGTGCGATCGCCCCCCATCTCAATCACCACTTTTAACTTAGGTTCTAGGGTCGGCAAGCTTGCCAAAAACTCTAGCTCTTGGCGAGAAAGCACATAGCCCTCCAGCAACCACAGCACCAATCCCTTTGACTTGGCAGGTAGCTGCTCAAGCTGATAGCGAGCGATCGGCGGAATATAGTAGGTGTACCCAACCGCTGCGTCGCTGTCTACACACTTTTTACCCAAGTGGGCTGGACGCACCCCATGCACGTCTAACAAGTAGGCCGACAAGTCGCCCAAGCCCCGAGCCGTCAGGTGTACCATGCCATAGCCCGCTGCTCGCAGACGCCGCTGATACCGCCCCTCCGCTCCTCCCTCCAAGGGGATGTAAAGGCCAAGAGCCCCATGCTGTTCCAAGGCTCGAATGAAAGGTTTACCCGTTGTAATTAATGCCATAAATGCTGCCTGCGGCCTCCTACATCACATTCATCCAATCATGTCGGTCACGGGTTCATCGTCAGATGTGATCCGAGTTCCTCATCATCCGAGTTCTCGATCATCCTGAACAAATGGCGTTTCCCTCACCTCTTGCCGCTATTATAAGGGGTGGCGATCGCCCTACCACACCCCGATCTCCAAAGAAACTGTCACCTCATTGTCAAAAATGTTCTAGACAAATAGATGTCTATACGTCTATAATCTAAAATTGTCGCCAAGACAGCACAAGAGAGTAAGTAGCTAATGATTCAAGACTTGGCTAAAGGCTCAGACGGGTAAACGCTGTAATAACAGCCAAGCCCTCCTGTCACATGGGATAGAGCCACAGGCAAGTCTGGTTAGTGTTGCTTTTCAGGCTGTGAGGAGATACTGAGTGGATTTTTTTGATGCATCTGCTTAAGTCTCGGCGTAAGCGCTGAAGCGGATCTGAATTGCTAATCCTTCAGCCTCTGGTTTCAAAAAGACATAGAACTCTAAGCTGACACCAGTTCTGTGGGGTTCTGGCTGCGTTTGCAGCCATGTAGTAAGGAGGAACGGTCAGGACTTAACCTGGGTAACCGGTTAAGCTGGCTGCGTTTCGCCGCGTTTTTAGTTGAGCAAGGGAGACTTGTGACTGTGTCTGTTGGTATTCTCGGCACGAAAATTGGCATGACCCAAGTCTTTGATGACGAAGGTCGAGCTATCCCCGTCACGGTTGTGCAGGCTAATCCATGCACCGTAACGCAAATCAAAACCCCCGAAACGGATGGCTACTCTGCAATTCAGGTCGGCTATAAGCAGGTAACGGAAAAGGCTCTGAATAGGCCTGAACTAGGGCACCTTAAAAAGTCTGGCAGTGTCCCTGTGCGCCATCTCTGCGAATATCGCCTAAGCCAAGCCGGCCCCTACGAGCTAGGGCAACAGCTAGGGGTTGAGACGTTTGAAGCAGGACAACTCGTTGACGTCGTAGGCACTAGTATTGGTCGCGGGTTTGCCGGGTACCAAAAACGTCACAACTTCAGACGAGGGCCCATGGCTCACGGTTCTAAGAACCACCGGGCACCTGGTTCTACGGGAGCTGGTACCACCCCCGGACGGGTCTATCCAGGTAAGCGCATGGCAGGTCGCCTAGGTGGGTCTCAAGTCACCATTCGGAAACTCACCGTAGTCCGAATCGATGCTGACCAAAACCTGCTGCTGATCAAGGGTGCGGTTCCCGGCAAGCCCGGCAGTCTCTTAAACATTAAGCCCGCCACGATTGTCGGACAGGCTTAAGGGCTTACCCCAGCGTAATAGCCCAGCAGAATAACAACGTGGCATTGGAAGGTACATGAGGCAGAGGAAATGGTTAGCTGCATAATTCGAGATTGGCAAGGGCAAGAGGCAGGAGAAACATCGTTAAGCTTGCGCGTAGCAAAAGAAGCATCGTCGGCGCATGTGGTTCACCGAGCCCTCGTCCGTCAGATGAACAACGCGCGTCAAGGCACCGCATCGTCTAAAACCCGAGCTGAAGTGCGCGGGGGTGGTCGGAAGCCTTGGCGTCAGAAAGGTACAGGGCGCGCCCGAGCGGGCTCTAACCGGTCTCCGCTTTGGAAAGGGGGCGGCGTCATCTTTGGTCCTAAGCCCAGAGATTATTCCACCAAAATGAACAAAAAGGAACGCCGCTTAGCTCTATGCACAGCGTTCCAAAGCCGGGTAGACAGCATGATTGTGGTGCAAGACTTTGCCGAGCAACTTGCCCGTCCCAAAACCAAGGACATGATTCAAGCTCTATCCCGTTGGGGCGTGCAGGAATCTGATCGGGTTTTGCTGATTACCGGCGAAAAGAATGAGATGGTCTACCTATCAGCTCGCAACATCGATCGCCTAAAGCTGATTTCGTCAACCAATCTCAATATCTATGATGTATTGCTGGCAGACAAGCTGGTCGTAACCCAGTCTGCACTTGAGAAGATCCAGGAGGTATACGGTGGCTAGTTTTGATCGATACAACCCCAGAGATCTGGCTGACCTGATACGTGTGCCGGTGATTACTGAAAAGGCAACCCTCTTGTTGGAAGACAACAAATATGTCTTCAAAGTGGCTGCCAAGGCAACCAAGGATCAAATTAAGGTCGCCATTGAGCAGCTCTTTGATGTCAAGGTCGTCAAGGTCAACACTCAAAACCCTCCGTTGAAAAAGCGCCGGGTTGGCCGTTTCGCCGGGTATAAAGCCCACTACAAAAAAACTGTGGTCACCCTCGCGCCGGGAGATTCCATTACGCTCTTCCCCGAGGTCTAACGCTGTAGAAAAGGGAGACCTTCCCCGGCATTCCGCCCTACTCAGCCCAGTCATTTAATTTCGTAGGCAGTCTTGAGATAACAGAGTTCTAAATTATGGGTATTCGTTACTACCGACCATACACGCCTGGAACTCGTGAGCGCACCGTTTCAGAGTTTTCTGAGATTACTCGCAGCAAACCTGAAAAATCCCTCACGCGCTCCATCCATCGGGCGAAGGGTCGTAACAATCGGGGGGTGATCACCTGTCGCCACCGGGGCGGCGGTCATAAGCGCCTATATCGCTTCATCGATTTCCATCGCGATAAGCGAGGGATTCCCGCAGAAGTCACCACGATTGAGTACGATCCGAACCGCAATGCTCGTATCGCTCTGGTGGTCTACGAAGATGGCGAAAAGCGCTATATCTTGCACCCGGCTGGGTTAGAAGTCGGCACCACCATCATTGCCGGAGAAGATGCTCCCTTTGAAGTGGGCAACGCTCTCCCCCTTGGTAATGTTCCCCTAGGCACCATGGTTCACAACGTGGAGCTAGTGGCAGGTCGCGGTGGACAAATCGTCCGCGCAGCCGGTACCGGCGCACAGGTTGTTGCCAAAGACGGTAACTATGTGACCCTCAAGCTACCTTCAACCGAAGTGCGCATGGTGCGTCGGGAATGCTACGCCACCATCGGCCAGGTGGGCAATGCTGATGCCCGCAACATCAGCTTGGGTAAAGCGGGTCGCAAACGCTGGAAGGGCAGACGTCCTGAGGTTCGGGGTAGCGTCATGAACCCTGTGGATCACCCCCATGGTGGTGGTGAAGGTCGGGCTCCCATTGGTCGGAGTGGCCCTGTTACCCCTTGGGGTAAGCCGGCCCTCGGCTATAAGACGCGCAAGAAAACCAAGCGCAGCGATGCACTGATTGTGCGCCGTCGCCGTCGGGTGTCGAAGCGGGGTCGTGGCGGTCGTAACGCCTAACGTAGGCTGGATTGATGGTTGGTACGGTTGTGTAAGTGATTTCTGTAGGTTGAGGCTATGGCTCGTTCGCTAAAAAAGGGTCCGTTTGTAGCGGATCACTTAATGAAAAAGGTTGAAAACTTGAATGCCAAGGGTGAAAAACAGGTGATCAAAACCTGGTCTCGGGCATCCACAATTCTTCCTCAAATGATTGGACATACGATCGCGGTTCATAACGGTCGCCAGCATGTCCCGGTCTATGTGAGTGAACAGATGGTGGGACATAAGCTGGGTGAGTTTGCGCCAACTCGCACCTTCCGGGGTCACGCCAAAAGTGACAAGAAAGCACGTCGATAAGGTTGTATTAGCTGGATGTCCAGTTGCGATCGCTCCCCTAAGTTGAGTGATTTGGAGTTGGCAATCGGAGGAAATAAATGGCTGTTGGAACTGCACAAGATGTAAAAGCGATCGCACGCTATATTCGGATGTCCCCCCATAAAGTGCGGCGAGTCTTAGATCAAATTCGGGGACGCTCCTATCGGGAAGCTCTAATTATTCTAGAGTTCATGCCCTACCGCGCCTGTGAACCCATTCTGAAGGTATTGCGATCCGCGGTCGCCAATGCTGAACACAACAATGGGTATAGCCCATCGACCTTGGTAATTACCCAGGCCTATGCGGATCAGGGACCGTCCCTACGACGGTTTCGCCCCCGCGCCCAGGGTCGGGCATATCAAATTCGCAAACCGACTTGCCACATCACCATCATGGTGGCACCGGGTGAAGAAGACTAGGCTCATACCGATCGTGTGATCAGCATTGCTCAGTAACGGTTAAACCAAACAAAACCAGGACGTATTCAATAGAGGGCAGATTGTGGGACAAAAAATTCACCCAGTAGGGTTTCGACTTGGCATTACTCAAGAACACCGTTCACGGTGGTTCGCTGATTCCAGCCGCTATCCAGCACTACTTCAAGAAGATCACCAAATTCGCAGCTACATTGCGAACGATAAGGATTTAAAGAACGCTGGCATTTCTGATGTTCGCATTGAACGGAAAGCGGATCAGATCCAGCTCGAAATTCGCACTGCCCGTCCTGGTGTTGTGGTTGGGCGCGGCGGCGCAGGGATTGAGTCCCTACGCGTTGGGCTCCAGAAAGAGCTAGGGAATGGCAGTCGTCAAATTGGCATCAACGTTGTTGAAGTTGCCAGAGTTGATGCAGATGCCGCTCTGATCGCCGAGTATGTCGCTCAGCAGCTTGAGCGCCGGGTCTCGTTCCGACGAGTCGTGCGTCAAGCCATTCAGCGAGCACAACGGGCTGGTGCTCAAGGCATCAAAATTCAGGTCAGTGGTCGGCTTAATGGGGCAGAAATTGCTCGGACAGAGTACACCCGCGAGGGTAAAGTGCCTCTCCATACGCTCCGAGCTGACATCGACTACAGCTACCGCACCGCTCAAACCATCTATGGCGTCCTGGGCATCAAGGTGTGGGTGTTTAAGGGAGAGGTCATTCCTGGGCAAGAGGAAGTTCAAACTCCTGCCAACACTCAACCGCGACGTCGGCAGCAGCAACAGCGACGTCGGCAACAATTTGAAGATCGCTCTAACGATTCATAGCTGAAGCATCAGTGCGATTCACAGCTATCCCTGCACTTGGTAGAGAAGGTACGGATTCATGTTAAGTCCTAAAAGAACAAAGTTTCGTAAGCAGCACCGCGGTCGAATGCGCGGTATGGCGACAAGGGGCAACGAGATTAGCTTCGGTGAATTTGCGTTGCAGGCCCTAGAGCCCCACTGGATCACATCTCGTCAGATTGAAGCCAGTCGTCGAGCCATGACCCGCTATATTCGCCGGGGTGGGAAGATCTGGATTCGCATTTTCCCAGACAAGCCGGTCACCATGCGCCCAGCAGAAACCCGGATGGGTTCTGGTAAAGGTAACCCCGAATACTGGGTTGCAGTCGTCAAGCCCGGACGCATCTTGTTTGAGATTGAAGGGGTGCCGGAATCAACTGCACGGGAAGCTATGCGTCTCGCAGATTACAAGTTACCCATTAAGACTAAATTTATCGTTCGTGAACAGGGGGAGGTGTAAGCGATGCCTCTATCCAAGGCTTCGGAAGCTCGTAGTTTGAGCGAGCAAGAACTCAGTGATGAGATTTTGGCAGCTAAGCGTCAGCTTTTCAATCTACGGTTTCAAAAAGGAACCCGCCGCTTAGAAAAGCCCCATGACATTAAGCATCTTCGTCGTCGTCTTGCCCAACTATTGACGGTTGAGCGGGAGCGCCAAATAGCCTCAGAATCCCAGTCTGACTCGAACGGCTAACGCGATCGCACCGAATGATTAATTCCGTTTCAACACTAACGTATGGGAATGGCTAAACAAGAAGAAGAGGGTTTAGATGGCTGTTAAAGAGCGCATTGGCGTAGTCGTGAGCGACAAAATGGACAAGACCGTGGTGGTAGCGATCGAGAACCGCGCTCCCCACCCGAAATACGGCAAAATCGTAGTTCGTACCAAGCGGTATAAAGTCCACGATGAAGACAACAAGTGCAACGTGGGCGATCGCGTCAAAATTCAGGAAACTCGTCCCCTGAGTCGCACCAAATGCTGGACTGTCGCTGAGATTTTGAGCACTGCATCTCGTGTTTAAGGGAAGGGGAGGGGAATTGTGATACAGCAAGAAACATATTTGAACGTAGCGGATAACAGCGGAGCCAGAAAGCTCATGTGTATCCGCGTACTCGGCGGCAATCGTCGCTATGCCGGGGTTGGAGATGTGATCGTCGCCGTTGTGAAAGATGCATTGCCCAACATGGCCACCAAGAAGTCTGATGTTGTGCGCGCCGTCGTGGTGCGTACCCGCAAGGGGCTTCGCCGAGACAGTGGCATGAGCATCCGATTTGATGATAATGCCGCAGTCATTATCAACGCTGAAGGCAACCCTCGCGGAACCCGCGTGTTTGGCCCTGTAGCGCGGGAACTTAGAGAAAAGGGCTACATGAAAATTGTGTCCCTGGCACCGGAGGTACTTTGATCTATGGCAAGCACAAGCGTTAAGCCTCAACGGCATAAAATGCACGTTAAAAAAGGCGATACCGTTCAAATCATCTCAGGTGCCGAGAAGGGTAAAGTTGGCGAAGTCATCACTGTCTTGCCCAAGTCGAGCAAGGTAGTGGTGAAAGGGGTCAACATCAAAACCAAGCATGTTAAGCCTCAACAAGAGGGTGAATCGGGTCAAATTACGACCTTTGAAGCCCCGGTTCATAGTTCCAACGTCATGCTTTATTCCAACAAGCAAAAGGTTGCTAGCCGCGTGTGCTACACCTACACCGACGACGGACGGAAGGTTCGGATGTTGAAGAAAACAGGCGAAGTCATCGACTAATCCAACGTCGGCTGACCTCCTTTGATTCTTCTCATTGGCTCAAGCACTTGAAATGTCCCTGACCAAGCCCAGGGATTGTGAGGTTCAAAAACTATGACAGCTCAACTCAAGACCGTATATCGCGAAACCATTGTTCCGAATCTGATGAAGCAGTTCCAATATGAGAACATTCACCAGGTTCCGAAGTTAGTCAAGGTCACCCTGAATCGCGGCATTGGTGAAGCCGCTCAAAACGCGAAAGCGTTGGAATCGACGCTGAATGAACTTGCGGTTATCACCGGACAAAAGCCCGTGGTCACCCGTGCTAAGAAGGCGATCGCTGGATTCAAGATCCGTCAGGGGATGCCCGTGGGCGTGACGGTTACACTGCGTTCGGATCGGATGTACCACTTCCTAAACCGACTTGTGAACCTAGCTCTGCCCCGCATCCGCGATTTTCGCGGGATTAGCCCTAAAAGCTTTGACGGACGAGGGAACTACACACTAGGGTTGCGCGAACAACTCTTGTTTCCAGAGATCAGCTACGACGGCATTGACCAGATTCGTGGCATGGATATTTCGATTGTGACCACTGCACAGACTGATGAAGAAGGTCGTGCATTGCTCAAAGAATTTGGTATGCCCTTCCGGGATAACTGAGGCATTTTCACTAAGAGGAAGCTATGGCAGCAAACGACACGATTGCAGATATGCTGACACGCATCCGGAACGCAAGCTTGGCAAGGCACCAGGTCACTGAGGTTCCTTCGACTAAGATGACTCGGAGCATTGCTCAGGTTTTGCGTGACGAAGGTTTTATCGCTGATTTCACAGAAGACGGCGAAGGCGTGAAGCGCAAACTCATGATTTCCCTGAAATATCAGGGACGGAGTCATCAGCCGATTATCAACACCTTGAAACGGGTGAGCAAACCCGGATTGAGAGTGTATGCGAGTTGCAAAGAACTACCGCGGGTTTTGGGCGGTATTGGGGTGGCGGTTATTTCCACCTCCAGCGGTATCATGACCGATCGCGATGCTCGGCGGAAGGGGCTAGGTGGCGAGGTGCTTTGCTACATCTGGTAAGTGTTCAGTCATCCCCAAGGTCTACGGTTTAGACGGGGGTATCTTGCACTCTGCATCAAGTTAGTCCATAGCTATTGCCGCATACAGGAGTAAGTCAGTCATGTCTCGTATTGGTAAACGCCCTATTCCCATACCGCAAAAGGTGTCTGTCACTATTGATGGACAAACCGTTGCGGTCAAAGGGCCAAAGGGAGAACTCTCTAGAGTTTTGCCCGAACATGTGGAAGTGTCTCAAGAAGACGGTATCCTCTCGGTTCGCCGCCGCAATGAATCCCGTACCGCCCGTCAACTCCATGGACTATGCAGAACGCTAGTGTCCAACATGGTTGAGGGTGTGTCTCAAGGATTTCAGAAACGGTTGGAGATCCAGGGGGTTGGGTATCGTGCCCAAGTTCAAGGTCGGAATTTAACCCTCAACGTAGGGTATAGCAATCCAGTTCAAATTGAACCGCCACAAGGTATTGACGTAGCTGTTGAAAACAACACCAATGTGATTATCAGCGGTATTGATAAGGAAATTGTAGGTAACATTGCCGCACAAATTAGGGGTGTCCGTCCTCCCGAGCCCTACAAAGGCAAAGGGATTCGGTACGCAGGTGAGCAGGTTAGACGCAAGGCTGGGAAGTCAGGGAAGAAATAGAGATGAAACAAACTCGCAAGGAATCACTGCGACGGCGGCATGCACGCATCCGGCGCGCCGTATCTGGGACGCCCGAGCGCCCAAGGCTAGCTGTCTTTCGTTCCCACCAACATATTTATGTTCAGCTCATTGATGACACCTGTCACCATACCTTAGCTGCGGCTTCAACCATGGAGCCAGATGTTCGCTCTAGCCTCAAGTCTGGAGGCACCTGCGAAGCGTCTGCTCACGTCGGCAAGTTGATTGCAGAGCGATCGCTTCAGCTAGGGATCAAGCAAGTTGTGTTTGACCGAGGTGGCAACCTCTATCATGGACGAGTGCAGGCGCTCGCTGAAGCAGCCCGCGAACAAGGGCTAGATTTTTAGTCAGCTTGCCCTTCTCTGCCCAGAGGCAGCATCGCCTTGATTGCATGAGCGCGAAGGGAGCACGAGTTTTATCACTGTCTGACGTTACAGTAAAAGGCTGAAATTATGGCAAATCGTCGGAAAAGCGGACGAGCAAAGGAAAAAGAAACCGATTGGCAAGAACGGGTTGTTCAAATCCGTCGGGTCACCAAGGTGGTCAAAGGCGGTAAAAAGCTCAGCTTTCGTGCCATTGTTGTCGTTGGCAACGAGCGGGGTCAAGTCGGTGTTGGAGTCGGCAAAGCCAGTGATGTCATTGGCGCAGTCCGCAAGGGCGTCGCTGACGGCAAGAAGCATCTCATTGATGTTCCTCTGACAAAATCTAGCTCCTTGCCCCATCCTACGAATGGTGTCGGTGGCGGCGCTAAGGTGATGATGCGCCCTGCAGCGCCAGGAACTGGGGTTATTGCCGGGGGTGCAGTACGAACTGTCCTAGAACTGGCTGGAGTTAAGAACGTTCTTGCCAAGCAATTGGGTTCAGATAACCCTCTGAACAATGCAAGAGCTGCTGTTAATGCACTATCGTCTCTCCGCACCTTCAGTGAAGTGGCAGAAGAGCGGGGCATCCCCATTGAACGGCTATACGCCTAATAGACAGAAGTAGCTAGAGGTATCGAACATGAGATTACATGATGCTGTGCCCCAAGCCGGCTCCCGTCGAAGAAAGCGGCGGGTTGGTCGAGGTATTGCGGCAGGTCAGGGCGCAAGCTGCGGGTTCGGGATGCGGGGTCAAAAGTCTCGCTC
Source organism: Leptolyngbya sp. DLM2.Bin15 (assembly GCA_007694125.1). Lineage (GTDB taxonomy): Bacteria > Cyanobacteriota > Cyanobacteriia > RECH01 > RECH01 > RECH01. The sequence goes on along the minus strand of RECH01000352.1, from coordinate 10,628 downwards.
GGGTCGGAGCACCCGCCCTGGGTTTGAAGGGGGTCAAATGCCCCTCTACCGTCGTATTCCTAAGTTGAAGCACTTCACGGTTATTAATCGTAAGTACTATACCATCATCAATGTAGAAGACTTGCAGGGGCTAGCCGCTGGCACAAAAGTCACCCTAGACTCTCTGCTCGAGGTCGGTCTGCTGACGACCGATGACGGGCCTCTCAAGGTCTTGGGTAATGGTGAACTGTCCGTGGCTCTGGATGTAGAAGCCACTGCATTTACCGCCGGTGCTAAGGCAAAAATTGAGGCGGCGGGTGGAACCTGCCATTTAGTGGTCTAGACTAAATGTAGGGATGTCCGTTGTGTTCCAAGGGTGGTGGTGTTTGCTGCAAACCCTAGGGCCGTGTCATTCGCCAAGGCAAGAGTTTGTTGCGATCGCCAGTGGAGGTAGGTTTGAATGGTTGTTAGCCGCGATAAGGCTCCAACTGCACAAGAAACATTTATGCAAATGGCTCAAGCAGCCGGCTTACGAGGTCGGTTGCTTGTCACTATTGGAATGCTAATCCTTGTGCGCTTGGGGGTATTTGTTCCCGTTCCTGGTATTGACCGAGCCGCGTTTCAGGCTGGCATTGAGGGCAATGCCCTCGGCGGTATTATTGGGTTTTTAGATATCTTCTCCGGGGGTGGGTTGTCCGCTCTCGGGATTTTTGCGCTAGGGATTCTTCCCTACATCAACGCCTCGATTATCATTCAGTTGTTAACGGCGGCGGTGCCTCAGCTTGAGGATCTTCAGAAAAATGAGGGGGAAGCCGGTCGGCGGAAAATCTCTCAGATCACTCGCTATGTGGCTCTAGGATGGGCCATTCTGCAGAGTGGAGGGATTGCCTGGCTAGTCCGTCAATACGCTGAAGTGCAGGGGCCTGTATTCCTGATCCAAACCGTTCTGGCCCTCACGGCTGGATCCATGTTTGTGATGTGGGTGGGTGAACTGATTACAGAACGGGGTATCGGCAACGGTGCTTCCCTGTTGATCTTCGTCAACATTGTTTCCACACTCCCAACCTCCCTAGGGCAAACCATCCAATTGGCAGAAAGTGGCGATCGCAGCCTGGTAGGTGGCGTGATCATCCTACTGCTCGTTTTTCTGGCCATGATTGTCGGTATTGTCTTCGTTCAGGAAGGCACGCGCCGAATTCCCATCATCTCAGCTCGCCGCCAAGTGGGCCGCCGTCTCTACCTAGAGCGCAGCAGCTACTTACCCTTGCGCCTGAATCAGGGCGGTGTTATGCCGATCATTTTCGCCTCAGCGGTTCTGATCTTGCCAGCCTCCCTAGCCAACCTCTTCCAAAACGAAGCCCTTAACCAGGCCGTGAGCTACCTCACCCCAGGCAGTTGGGTTTATATTGGCGTCTACCTGCTGATGATTCTTTTCTTCAGCTATTTCTACGCCTCGTTGATCGTCAATCCTGAGGATATGTCTAAAAACCTCAAAAAGATGGGGTCTAGCATTCCAGGGATTCGCCCCGGACGGGCAACCACCGAGTACATTGAGCGAGTTCTCAACCGTCTCACCTTTTTGGGCGCAATCTTCCTAGGCTTGGTGGCAATTATTCCCACCATTGTGGAAGGGGCAACTCAAATTAGAACCTTCCAAGGACTAGGAGCTACCTCCCTTTTGATCTTGGTTGGCGTTGCCATTGACACAGCGAAACAAGTACAAACCTACGTGATTTCGCAGCGCTATGAAGGGATGGTGAAACAATAGTGACTCGGTTGATATTTCTCGGGCCGCCGGGTTCCGGCAAAGGAACTCAGGCAGCAGTCATCTCCAATTCCTATAGCTTTCCCCATATTTCCACGGGGGAGATCCTGCGCCAAGCAGTAAGCCAAGGAACCGAATTAGGACAGAAAGCCCAATCCTATATGGATCAGGGCGATCTTGTTCCCGATGATCTAATTCTAGGCATTGTGCGCGATCGCCTGAGTGAACCAGATGCAAAGACAGGCTGGTTGCTAGATGGCTTTCCTCGGAACGTCGAGCAAGCGACCTATCTAGAGTCCTTACTGGATGGCATTGGGCAGTCCTGTGATCGGGTGTTAAACCTCCAGGTATCTGATGATTCCATCGTCAAGCGACTCTTGGAACGAGGGCGGAAAGACGACAACGAGGAGGTGATTCGCCACCGCCTTCAGGTCTATCGTCAGCAAACTGCACCGCTGATTGATTTCTACCAAAGCCGCCAGAAGCTGGTTTCAGTGAATGGCGATCGCGCCGTTGAAGAAGTTACCCAATCCTTGAAAGCTGTGGTCAACAGTCTGTCTCACTAGTCTTGGTTGCCCCTAGGTGCCGTCAGCGGGATGACTAGGCATCCCGCGACGGAGAGGTTTGCAGCTTATGAATATTTGGCGCTACTGAAGGCGGTCGATCAACGATCTGACAGGGGTTTTCCCGATTAGATCTAGCCCCATTTGTTAAGCTATGAAAGGTGCTCAATGCTGATTCATGAGGGATCCATTGGGCACATTGTCCAGACCCATGAAGGACATTCATCTGCCATTCATGCCAACTTCAGTGGTGTTCATCCCTTAGGAGGATTTTGCTTTGTCTAAACAAGACCTAATTGAAATGGAAGGAACGGTCACCGATTCACTTCCTAATGCCATGTTTCGAGTTGATCTCGATAATGGGTTTAACGTTCTAGCCCACATCTCTGGTAAAATTCGCCGGAATTATATTAAGATTTTGCCGGGCGATCGCGTCAAGGTGGAGTTAACGCCCTACGACCTAACCAAGGGGCGCATCACCTACCGGCTCCGGAAAAAGTAGGGAATGGTTCACCCAGAGGTCAAACGCCACTCCATCAACGTTAGCCCTCTTACAGTTTCCATCATCTCATAGCAGCATTGCTTGGTAGCGATCGCTCACCTAAGAACTCATCAACTCCCAGGTCACGCCTGAGGTTGATGCTATAGCTAGCGATCATGTGGCGCGACTGGAGTTGAGCAACACTCATCATAGTCGTCACTCTGCCCAACTATAGTCACTTGAGTCAGACAGAATCTTCTCTCCTATACGGTTGACTTCTGTCACATTGATTATTAATATAAAAGTTTTGCAGTTGTTAAGGTGTGGTTGGGACATGAAAGTCCGAGCATCAGTTCGTAGAATGTGTGAAAAGTGCCGTGTGATCCGTCGTCGCGGCCGAGTTATGGTCATTTGTGAAAACCCAAAGCATAAGCAACGTCAGGGTTAGCGCGATCGCATCCCTGCCTAAGCTGTGGTCTGTTGGGCATCAGCATTGGACATTGATTGAGTAGAAGTAGTTCTGGGAGAAGTAAAGCGTGGCACGGATTGCCGGAGTTGACCTTCCAAGAGACAAACGTATTGAAATCGGGCTGACCTACATCTATGGCATCGGTCTGTCTCGATCCAAGCAAATTCTAGAATCTACAGGTGTTAATCCTGATACGAGAGTTAAGGATTTGTCAGATTCTGACGTTGCGTCTCTGCGGGAAGAAGTTGAGAGTAAGTATCAGATCGAAGGTGATTTAAGACGTTGGGAAGCCATGAACATCAAGCGATTGATGGACATTGGTGCCTATCGAGGTCGGCGTCACCGCATGGGGCTTCCCGTGAGAGGGCAACGAACTCGTACCAACTCTCGGACTCGTCGAGGGGGACGTCGAACAGTGGCGGGCAAGAAGAAGGCCCCTAGTAAGAAGTAGTAACGTCTTGGTGGATGGAACAGGTTCTGGGCTTCGGCTGCAGAGGTAGGTTCCATGGCGTCTAGCGCTCAACTGCGGTTGAGCGATCGCCACGTCAGTCAGCGAATGGGATCCAGCAAGCGATCGCTACTCGTCAACCTGATGCACCAAGACACCAGACTACACCTAGTCCGCTACATCGTTTTGTACATCACTGACCTGGGTAAATGGGGTAACGAATGGCACGTCAAACAGCAAAGCGTAGTGGCGCAAAGCGTCAAAAACGCAATATTCCAAATGGGGTTGTTCATATTCAATCCACCTTTAATAACACGATCGTCACGATTTCTGACACCGCAGGAAATGCTATTTCTTGGGCATCATCCGGATCCAGTGGATTCAAAGGTGCCAAAAAAGGAACACCCTTTGCAGCTCAAACTGCAGCCGAGGCAGCCGCTCGCCGGGCTTCGGATCAAGGTATGCGACAAGTTGAAGTTATGGTCAGCGGCCCAGGAGCAGGACGTGAGACGGCCATCCGTGCCCTCCAAGCTGCCGGGTTAGAGATTACGTTGATTCGTGATGTGACCCCAATTCCTCACAATGGGTGTCGTCCTCCGAAACGTCGTCGGGTCTAGGGTACGTAGGGCTGAGTTCATCCACCACCTAGAGGTAGAGCCATCGCTTCTCTCAGGTAGCCGGCGCAAGGGCGTCCGGTTGTGGCAACCAACGCCACGAATGAACGGATACATGTTTTGTTGGGGCAAGCAGGAGGATTAAGTCGTGATGCAATTCCAGGTTGACGTAGAAGCAGATAGTGGAACCGAACCGAATACCTATAGCCGATTTGTGATTGAGCCTCTTGATCGCGGTCAAGGCATTACCGTGGGCAATGCCCTCAGGCGAGTGCTGCTTTCTAACATTGAGGGAGCGGCAGTAACAGCGGTTCGGATTGCTGGCGTCACCCATGAATTCATGGCGGTTCCTGGTGTGCGGGAGGATGTGTTAGATATCCTGCTGAACATGAAGGAAGTGGTCGTTAGAAGCTATTCTTCCCAGCCTCAAATTGGGCGGTTGATGGTTCAAGGGCCAGCAACCGTAACGTCTGGGCATTTTGAGCTGCCACCCGAAATCGAAGTGATCAATCCAGATCAATACATCGCAACCGTCAGCGCGGGTGCGACCTTAGAGATGGAGTTTCGGATTGAGACTGGGGTTGGGTACCGGGCCATTGAGCGCGGGCAAGACGAAACAGCCGCACTGGACTTTTTGCAGATTGACTCTGTGTTCATGCCAGTTCGACAAGTCAACTACACCGTTGAAGATGCACGGGTAGGCGGATCCTTGCAGCGCGATCGCCTGATTATGGAGATCTGGACGAATGGTAGTCTGACGCCTCAAGAGACCCTTGGCAAAGCTGCCATGATTCTCGTTGATCTCTTCAATCCCTTGAAGGACATCGACTTCACGCCCAGTGCCGATGATACCCAGGATACCCAAAGCCCTGAAAGCCAAATTCCCATCGAAGAATTGCAGCTCTCGGTTCGCGCTTACAATTGCTTGAAGCGCGCTCAGATTAACTCTGTTTCTGACCTCCTTGATTACAGTCAAGAAGATCTGTTGGAAATCAAGAACTTCGGGGCCAAATCGGCGGAAGAAGTGATCATTGCACTCCAAGAGCGCCTTGGCATTACCCTTCCCCATGAAAAGTCTCCCAAGGGAGCCTAGGCAAACGCACATCCACGGTTGAAAGAGTGCTGGTGCCGTCCGTTGCCTCCCATAGGTTATGACCTTGAAGAGGTACGGATCACATGAACGGATCACGTTAACAGTTGTAAGTTGTTTAAGGGCAAGTCCACTTAGGTTATTATGCGTCATCGTTGTAAAGTCCCTCTCTTGGGAAAACCGGCTGACCAGCGTCGAGCGCTCCTACGGGCATTGACGACTGAGTTGATCCGTCACGGACGGATTACCACCACAAAAACTCGGGCCAAGGCAGTTCGTTCAGAAGCAGAACGAATGATCACCTTAGCCAAGGATGGATCCCTGTCGGCTCGGCGTCGGGCTTTGGGCTATATGTACGATAAGCCCCTAGTTCATGCCTTGTTTGAACAGGCTCCTGAACGTTATGCCGATCGCGAAGGCGGCTATACCCGAATCATTCGCACGATTAGCCGTCGTGGCGACAACTCGGAAATGGCGATCATTGAGCTGCTGTAAGCGGTTCTCAGGGATAGGGTAAGTAGGCGTTGAGCAATAGGATGGCGATTCATTTGCCAGTAGACTCCCCGAAGCAGCGAGTGGCGCTGGTCATTCAATACCTAGGCACTCACTTTCGTGGATGGCAGCGGCAGCCACGTCAGCGAACGGTTCAGGAAGAACTTGAAACAGCGATCGCTTCTGTACTGGGCTACTCCGTTGTCTTACATGCCTCTGGACGAACCGACACGGGTGTTCATGCCGCCGCTCAGGTTGCTCACTTTGATGCTCCCCTGCAGATCCCGGCAACTCGCTGGGCAGATGTGTTGAACCCTCGACTGCCGGACGATATTGTCATCACCGCCTCCACCCAAATGTCCTTAGACTGGCATGCGCGGTTTTCGGCGATTTCCAGACGATATCGGTACACCATCTACACAGGACGACGCCCCAACCTATTCCTTCGCCCTTACAGTTGGCACTACTACCACACACCTCTCTCAGTCGAGTTGATCCAGCAAGCCCTGGATCCCCTGGTAGGACGGCACCACCTTGCAGCGTTTCATCGAGCCGGATCGAGTCGCCCTCATTCTTGGGTCGATGTTCAAGACGTCGCGGCAAAACGCCACGGAGCATTAGTCTCCATTGAGGTGCAGGCTAGCGGGTTTCTATACGGCATGATGCGCTTGTTGGTTGGTATGCTAGTAGAGGTGGGTACTGGAGAGCGATCGCCAGACAGCTTTACAACAATCTGGCGCGAAGAGCAGCGAGATCAGGTGAAGTATGCCGCTCCTCCTCAAGGACTTTGTCTGCTAAGAGTTGGATATCCTGACTTTCCGTTGCATCCCGCTCTATGGTTTGATACCCAGCCACAGTTTTCTCTGTTCCCCGCCCCTGCTCTAGAGCGAGATCCTAGCGAATCTATCTATTAATGGTTGTTGCAAATTTTAGAATTACTTAGTGGGTCATGATTAAAACGTACGTTCCCCCTCAAGCCGATATTGTCCGTGACTGGTACGTGATTGACGCGGAAGGTCAACGCCTCGGTCGGCTAGCTAGCGAAGTGGCGCGCATCCTTCGCGGCAAAAACAAGCCCATCTACACCCCGCATATGGATACGGGTGACTTTGTGGTGGTGATCAACGCCGAGAAAATTGAGGTAACTGGGCGTAAGCGCACCCAGAAGCTCTACCGTCGCCATTCCGGCCGTCCTGGCGGGATGAAGGTAGAAACCTTTGCCAAGCTACAGGCCCGTGTACCTGAGCGGATTGTTGAACAAGCTATCAAAGGCATGTTGCCGAAGAACTCCCTAGGACGTCAGCTCTTCACCAAGCTGAAGGTCTATGCTGGTTCCAGCCATCCCCATGAAGCACAGCAGCCCAAAGTATTAAAACTGAACAAGACTGGAGGACAAGGTTAATGCAAGCAACGGACAAGTCAGATCGCGTCGTATATTGGGGAACAGGACGGCGTAAGTCGTCGGTGGCTCGGGTTCGTCTCGTACCCGGCACAGGACAACTGACCATTAACGGGCGTCCTGGGGATCTTTACCTACAGTTCAACCCCTCCTACCTCGCGTCCGCCAAGTCTCCTCTGGAAACCCTTGGGCTAGAGAACGAGTACGACATTCTCGTGAATGCCCATGGTGGTGGTCTCACTGGCCAAGCCGACTCCATCCGTTTGGGTGTGGCCCGGGCCCTGTGTGAGCTGGATCCAGAAAACCGCAAGCCTTTGAAGGTTGAAGGGTACCTAACCCGTGATCCTCGACGCAAAGAGCGGAAGAAGTACGGCTTGCACAAAGCTCGGAAAGCTCCTCAGTACTCCAAGCGTTAGGGACTACTGGATTGGCGCAATGCCAGCCAGGTTGTGAAATTTGTATCATTCATAGTTTTGAACTAAGACACGAGGAAAGGGCTATGCCAAAGGACAGTATTCATCCAGAGTGGTATCCGGAAGCCAAAGTTTACTGCAATGGCGAAGTGGTGATGACCGTTGGATCGACCAAGCCAGAATTGCATGTGGATGTTTGGTCTGGAAATCATCCGTTTTACACCGGAACCCAGAAGATTATTGACACGGAAGGCCGCGTTGAACGCTTCTTGCGGAAGTATGGGATGACAGACTCATCGTCAGCTAGTAGCTAGTTGGAAGGGTCGCACCCCAGGTTGCCTGTGACAGTCTGTGCCTGTACTACAGAAAAAAGACACATCCCCTCCTAATAGGGTCATGATGGTAATAACGTGTCTGTTGATTGCCGTGTGAGTGGATCGAATGACTGAGTCTTACTTGCTAGATAAACTGAGATCGGTTGAACAAACGTTTCATGAACTGACTCGTCGTTTAGCCGATCCTGATGTGGCGACTGATCCACAGGAATTCCAACGCCTAGCTAAGTCCCGTTCCTCCTTGGAGGAAACGGTGAATACGTTTGAGTCATGGAAACTAGCTCAGCAAGAGCTGGAAGGCGCAAGGCAAGTTCTCAAGGAAGCCAATGCCGATCCAGATATGCGCGAGATGGCAGCAGCAGAAGTTGAAGAGCTGGTTGCGGAAACCAACCGTTTAGAAGAGCGCCTTAAAATTCTGCTACTGCCCCAGGATCCAAATGATGATAAAAACATCATGTTGGAGGTACGTGCTGGCACGGGTGGGGATGAAGCTAGCATCTGGGCAGGCGACTTAGTGCGCATGTATTCCCGCTATGCAGAAAGCCAGCGTTGGCAAGTCAAGCTTGTGAGTGAATCCATTGCAGATATGGGCGGCTTCAAGGAAGCCATCCTAGAAATCTGTGGCGATCGCGTCTATAGCAAGCTGAAGTTTGAGGCTGGGGTGCATCGGGTGCAGCGCGTCCCGGTGACTGAAGCGGGTGGGCGAGTCCATACCTCAACAGCCACCGTGGCGATCATGCCGGAAGTGGACGATGTTGAAGTCGAAATTGATCCTAAAGAGATTGAGTTAACCACAGCTCGCTCCGGTGGTGCCGGCGGACAGAACGTGAACAAGGTGGAAACAGCGGTTGACCTGTTCCACAAACCAACCGGAATTCGCATCTTTTGCACCGAAGAGCGATCGCAGTTGCAAAACCGAGAGCGCGCCATGCAGATCTTGCGGGCTAAGCTCTACGAATTGAAGTTACGAGAGCAGCAAGAAGCCGTCACCTCCATGCGGCGATCGCAGGTGGGCACAGGGGCTCGTTCTGAGAAAATTCGCACCTATAACTACAAAGATAATCGAGCCACCGATCATCGATTGGGGCAAAACTATGGATTGATGCCGATTTTAGAAGGCGATTTAGAAACGGTGATTCAATCCTGCATTTCTAAAGATCAGCAAGAACGCCTCCAAGAAATGGCCGTCTCCACCGCCTCAGCATCGGTCTAAAGCCATGGCTCGATTTCTTCATATCGCGGATGTTCATCTTGGGTTTGATCGCTACGATAGCCCAGAGCGCACCCGCGATTTTTTTCATGCCTTTAACGACCTAGTCGAGCGCTATGCTATTCAGGATGCCGTTGATTTCGTCATTATTGTGGGCGATTTGTTTGAGCATCGCACAATTCAGCCCGGCATCTTGAATCAGGCCCAGCTTGTGCTGCGATCGCTCCAAGCTGCCAATATTCCAGTGATCGCCATTGAAGGAAATCATGACAATCGTCCCTACGGAGTTGCCACCAGTTGGCTCCGCTACCTCTCCGATTGGGGATTATTAACCCTCCTGGAACCAGGAGCCCAGGATGCGGGCGAGCCTTTTTACGAACCCTGGGATGGACTAAGGGGTGGGTACATTGATCTGGACTGCGGTGTGCGGATCATTGGCTCTCAATGGTATGGAGCCTCGGCTCCCATGGCCATTCAGCAAATTGCCACCGCCATCGAACAGCTCCCGCCGGGGCCAGCCCATCAGATTCTCCTGTTCCACCATGGGCTAGAAGGACAAATTGCTCGCTACCAAGGTGCCTTGCGCTATGGCGATCTGCTGCCGCTCAAGACCGCCGGCGTAGATTATCTAGCCCTAGGTCACATCCACAAGAGCTACATCGTGGAGGACTGGGTGTTTAATCCGGGCTCGGTGGAAGCCAACAGCGTGGAAGAAGCTCGCTATGAGCGCGGAGGCTTTCAAGTCACCATCGATTCTAGCGGCATTCAAGCCAAGCTGTGCCAAGACTATCGCCAACGTCCCATTGTGCGGCTGAGCATCAAAACTCAGGGGCAGGAGTTGATGGAAGAGCTGGTGCAGCTTGCCGTTCAGGAAACTCAAGCAGCGATCGCCCGTGGAGCCATTTGTCCAGAAGAACGGCCCATTGTGGAGCTGCAAATTCGCGGCACCGTCGGCTTCAACCGTCTTGATCTCGACCTCCGAGATCTGCAACAGCAACTGAAAACCCTCACCGATGCCCTAATTTTTCTCCTCAAGTTCAACGTTGACACCCTAGCCTACGGATCCCCCTCCAGCCCCGACAGCGATCGCCATCAGATTGAACGCGATATCTATTTAGACCTGCTGTCGGCCAACAGTGCCTATCGATCCCAAGCCCAGCCTTTATCGGAAGCATTACTGGATCTGAAACACTTACAGCTTAGTGGTGCAGAGGAAGAAGAACTTTATCAGTTTTTAGCCGGCTTTTGTCGCGACGAAGCTTAATCTAGCGGCTCTTCATAAAAGGCAGATCGACGGCGAGATGGCGTTGTCCAAAGTAGACGCACAGCAATTGTCCCTACCATCCCCGTTGCTACACTCAAGGCCAGCA